>NZ_AP026801.1:1620000-1955000 GCF_033095965.1 Xylocopilactobacillus apis | reverse complement strand
TAGTGAGGGAGTATATACCCGTACCGCAAACCGACACAGGTAGTTGAGGAGAGTATCCTAAGGTGAGCGAGAGAACTCTTGTTAAGGAACTCGGCAAAATGACCCCGTAACTTCGGGAGAAGGGGTGCTGGTTAAGAGATTGATCAGCCGCAGTGAAAAGGCCCAAACAACTGTTTATCAAAAACACAGGTCTCTGCAAAATCGTAAGATGAAGTATAGGGGCTGACGCCTGCCCAGTGCTGGAAGGTTAAGGGGAGCTGTTAAGAGTAATCTGAAGCAGTGAACTGAAGCCCCAGTGAACGGCGGCCGTAACTATAACGGTCCTAAGGTAGCGAAATTCCTTGTCGGGTAAGTTCCGACCCGCACGAAAGGCGTAATGATTTGGGCACTGTCTCAACAAGAGACTCGGTGAATTTATAATACCCGTGAAGATGCGGGTTACCCGCGACAGGACGGAAAGACCCCATGGAGCTTTACTGCAGCTTGATATTGAACATTTGTGTAATCTGTACAGGATAGGTAGGAGTCAAAGAAACTTGGACGTCAGTTTGAGAAGAGACGCTGGTGGGATACTACCCTGATTAGATGAGTGTTCTAACCTACTACGAGAGATAGAGGGACAGTGTCTGGCAGGCAGTTTGACTGGGGCGGTCGCCTCCTAAAGAGTAACGGAGGCGCCCAAAGGTTCCCTCAGAATGGTTGGAAATCATTCGTAGAGTGCAAAGGCAAAAGGGAGCTTGACTGTGAGACAGACAAGTCGAGCAGGGAGGAAACTCGGGCTTAGTGATCCGGTGGTACCGCATGGAAGGGCCATCGCTCAACGGACAAAAGCTACCCTGGGGATAACAGGCTTATCTCCCCCAAGAGTTCACATCGACGGGGAGGTTTGGCACCTCGATGTCGGCTCATCGCATCCTGGGGCTGGAGTTGGTCCCAAGGGTTGGGCTGTTCGCCCATTAAAGCGGTACGCGAGCTGGGTTCAGAACGTCGTGAGACAGTTCGGTCCCTATCCGTCGCGGGCGCAGGAAATTTGAGAGGATTTGTCCTTAGTACGAGAGGACCGGGATGAACATACCGCTGGTGAACCAGTTGTCTTGCCAAAGGCATCGCTGGGTAGCTAAGTATGGAATAGATAATCGCTGAAAGCATCTAAGTGAGAAACTAACCTCAAGATGAGATTTCCCATACCGCAAGGTAGTAAGACTCCTCTAAGAAGAAGAGGTAGATAGGCTGGGAGTGGAAGTACGGTGACGTATGAAGCGGACCAGTACTAATAAGTCGAGGTCTTAACCGAGACGAGAGCATTGATGGTAGTAGATATTTAGTTTTGAGTGTCTGAGAAGACATGAGTGTGGTGGTGACAGCAAGAAGGGAACACCTGTAACCATATCGAACACAGAAGTTAAGCTTCTTAACGCCGAGAGTAGTTGGTGCGTAAGTGCCTGCGAGGGTAGGAAGCTGCCACACAATTGGAGGTTTAGCTCAGTTGGGAGAGCGTCTGCCTTACAAGCAGAGGGTCACAGGTTCAAGCCCTGTAATCTCCACTTGAGTCGTTAGCTCAGTCGGTAGAGCATCTGACTTTTAATCAGAGGGTCGACGGTTCGAACCCGTCACGACTCATACCAGAATGATTTCTGGATACCAGTTTAGTGGGTACTTCGTTTGTACTTGCGGAAGTAGTTCAGTGGTAGAACATCACCTTGCCATGGTGGGGGTCGCGGGTTCGAATCCCGTCTTCCGCTTTACTAGTGATATACTGGTAAAGATTGTATAATGTTGCACCCATAGCGCAACTGGATAGAGTGTCTGACTACGAATCAGAAGGTTGTAGGTTCGACTCCTACTGGGTGCACTTTTCGGGAAATAGCTCAGCTTGGTAGAGCACCTGGTTTGGGACCAGGGGGTCGCAGGTTCAAATCCTGTTTTCCCGATTGGAATCGCTGATTTCAATGCAACTTCGCGGTGTAGCTCAGCTGGCTAGAGCGTCCGGTTCATACCCGGGAGGTCGAGGGTTCGATCCCCCCGCCGCGATTGCTTGGACCTTTAGCTCAGTTGGTTAGAGCAGGCGGCTCATAACCGTCAGGTCGTAGGTTCGAGCCCTACAAGGTCCATCAGCTGAGTTAGAAGTTGATTTTTTTGGATTTTTAGGGTTTAATATTAATATCGCGGGGTGGAGCAGTGGTAGCTCGTCGGGCTCATAACCCGAAGGTCGGAGGTTCAAATCCTTCCCCCGCAATTGGTCGCATGGTCTAGCTGGTTAGGACGCCTGCCTGTCACGCAGGAGATCTCGGGTTCGAACCCCGATGTGACCGTAAAGGCTCGGTAGCTCAGTCGGTAGAGCAAAGGATTGAAGCTCCTTGTGTCGGCGGTTCGATTCCGTCCCGCGCCACTTTTTTTATTATTTTTATGCGGGTGTAGTTTAGTGGTAAAATCACAGCCTTCCAAGCTGTTGTCGCGAGTCCGATTCTCGTCACCCGCTCTTTGGGCCTATAGCTCAGCTGGTTAGAGCGCACGCCTGATAAGCGTGAGGTCGATGGTTCAAGTCCATTTAGGCCCATTTTTTGTATCATGGAGAAGTACTCAAGTGGCTGAAGAGGTGCCCTTGCTAAGGGTATAGACCGGGTGACTGGTGCGAGGGTTCGAATCCCTCCTTCTCCGTAATTTTAAAGCAGGACGGACTTTCTTCTTAGGAATTCGTGGATTTATCAAAACAATCTGAAAAGGTTGTTTTTTTGTATAGTAAGAGCTTAAGGAGAATTTGACATGATCAAAGCACATTTAGAAAACCTTATTGAAGGGGGGTTGATGTTAGTTGGGCACCGTTCTGAAAATCAATCATTTGTCGGATTTAGTAAAGTGTACAACCAGTCGGTTTTTATTAAGGTATTTTCGCCAGAAAATCTACTAAAAATGAAAATCGAAGCAGAAGTAAACAATCAATTAAATAACCGAGTAATTGCTACTTTTTACGAGCCTATACCGATATTAATAATGTCTGATGTTAAACCAGTCGATATTACGGATTTAATCGATCAAGATCTTTCTTATAATTTTGGGAAAATACTAAAAGAATTTCATCAAACTTTAAAGCCATCAAGTGAAATGTCAAATTTGACAAATAAAATTAGTAAAATTGAGCAAAGTTTTGTCAGTTCAAAATTTAGAGAGATTTTTGATAAATTTTTATCAATGAAAAGCAGAATAAATGAGGATATGAGCTATACATGCGTTTTGCATGGGGACGTGGGATTACGCAATTACAAGATAATTGATAACGAAATGACTTTAATTGATTTTGAACGAGCTCAAATTGGTATTGCGGATTATGATTTTATCAAACTTTTTTATCAAGATTTTGATTCAAAAAAAGAGTTGATTGATTCTTTTCTAGATGGATACGGGGAAAAAAGGACAATTTTTCCTGAGACTTGGATGTTTTTGGTTTTTATAACGGCGATAGGGATTATGGATTATGTAGAAAAAGTTAATGATCCCACGTTTAGACATATTGGAATTAGGATGCTTAATGACGTAAAGACATTTTTACAAATTAGAAATTAAATTCAAATATTTTTTTTCTTAAAAAATTTCTAACCACTTATTTTAAGAGTAGAGAACCGTTTAAATTTATTATTTAGATTAAGGCTGTAAGATTAATATTTTTAGACTAAATCATTTAATGCTAGAAACAAAAAAACATAAGTAATCCTATAAGTTGTTTTTTTAATTTAAACGTTAAAGATTAAGTTAATAAGAAATAATAACGTAAATTATTTTACGATGATGAATTCATTGATCTTAAATTAAATAAAATCGAAGAATAATTTAGTTTGACCAATTTCTTTGTAATTTTAATCAAAAAAAATTAGCTTATAAACACTAATTCCAATCATTATTCTATAAATTTTATATTGTTAATAGTCAAGATAATTTGCTCGTTGTTTATTGTTGGAAGCAAAAAGACATAAACATTATTTAAGATGTTTCAAGTTGGACCGTTTAACCAAATACACGATGAGAATAACAGCAAAAATTACGAGAAATAAAAATGACCAAATTCCTAAAGATACGAGTTTGTTATAACTATCATTAACAGCTCCACTACCATCAACTTTTCTAAACCAAATGAACAATGCTCCAGCAATAAAAAGAATTAGTGAGACAATACTACTAATTTTGATTGTTTTCATAATGAATTTCCTCGCTTAACGGTAATGTTTAACACTAAAAAAAATGTTGAAATAATTATATGTTTATTTTATGCAAATGAAAATACACTCGTTAACCTTTTTATTATGTTCGAAATCAATACTCAAAATATAAAAAAAGAACCCTGCCTTAACAGGATTCTTCTAACTTAACTAGAGGAGGATGTGGGATTCGAACCCACGCGCGATGTTACTCGCCTGACGGTTTTCAAGACCGTTCCCTTCAGCCGGACTTGGGTAATCCTCCATGTCACAAAGCATTTATAATTCTACAAAATGATTAAGGTTCTGTCAATCTTTTTTATTGAATTTTCACTCTGCTATAATACTAATATTAAAAATAATAAGGAACAGTGATGAAAGAACGAGATCAAATTGATCAGATTGATCAAAAAATGACGATTTTATTTGAGCAGCGAATGGAATTAAGTAAGAAGATAGCTGCAAATAAAATCGAACAAAAAGAGCCGGTTTTAGACCAAAAAAGGGAAAAAGAAATTATCGAAAAAGAAATTTCAAATTTAAATGATGAAAATCTGAAACAATATTTAACAGATTTTTATCGCGACCTTTTCCTAATCTCTAGGCAGTATCAGGCAAATTTAATCAAAGGGTGGCGTGATACGAAATAAAATAAATCGAGCTAAAATTGAAAAAAGGTCTTGCAAAGTTCCAAGAGAAAAGAGTATAATCTTTAATTGCAAGTGCTTGTACAACATAGTGGCTCGGTAGCTCAGTCGGTAGAGCAAAGGATTGAAGCTCCTTGTGTCGGCGGTTCGATTCCGTCCCGCGCCACCTTGGAGGAGTAGCGAAGTGGCTAAACGCGGCGGACTGTAAATCCGCTCCTTCGGGTTCGGTGGTTCGAATCCACTCTCCTCCATATATATAGGGATATAGTTTAAAGGTAGAACTACGGTCTCCAAAACCGTCAGTGTGGGTTCAATTCCTACTATCCCTGTTATGGCGGTATTGGTGAAGTGGTTAACACATCGGTTTGTGGCACCGACATACACGAGTTCGATCCTCGTATACCGCCTATATTCATGGGATATAGCCAAGTGGTAAGGCAAGGGACTTTGACTCCCTCATGCACAGGTTCGAATCCTGTTATCCCAATTTTTTATTGGTTTTGGCGGTATAGCCAAGTGGTAAGGCACGGGTCTGCAAAACCTTGATCACCGGTTCAAATCCGGTTACCGCCTTGCTTAAACAAAAAAGACATTCTCAATTGAATGTCTTTTTTGTTTAAATACGATCTTGTTTTTTAAGTGCCTGACAATCAGGACATAACCCATGCACTTCAACATGAATTCCTTTTATTAAAAAAGAACTTTCATTTCTTGCATTTTGAACTAATTCATTAAAGTCGAGATTATGTCCGTCAACGATTTTGCCACAATTATCACAAATTATGTGATAATGAGGCGAGCCAAAGAAATCAAAATGATGTTGGCCTGTCTGTTTATCTTCAATGTCAATGACTAATTTTGTTTTAATCAATGCATCTAAAGTGTTGTAGACAGTTGCTAAACTAATTTCACTTTGAGATTCTTTTAGGTCGTCATAAATCTTTTTTGCAGTAGGATGAGTATGACTATCTACTAAATATTTTAAAATAATCTTGCGCTGCTGAGTAATTTTTGCTCCAGAAGCTTTAAAAGAGCTCAGCGCGTTTTCAAAACTAGAATCAGACATTATTGCTCCTAATTATTATTAGCTAAATTTTACAACATTATTAAGGAAAACGCCAAATAATAGTCTTTTTAAATAAAAAAACAAGCAAAAGTTTCAGGATGCTAATAAGTTAATCATTATCAATTGTAATTATATTTCAAACTTAGTTTGCCCCCATTACATTTATTTTTAAAATCCGACCTAAGACTGATGGAAGTGAGCTTAGGATAATTGATAATAATGAGGAACAGCAAACACTGTTTAAAAACAAATTGCAGTTCACATTTTCTCCCCTAAAAACAAACACATTAATCTTTTAATTGCCTGGTATCCCCCGTACCAGGTAATTTTTTTGGAAAATAAAAAAGCAGGCAATGCCTACTTCTCCATAATACCGGTGCTCGGGCTCGAACCGAGACGTCATCGCTGACACTGGATTTTGAGTCCAGCGCGTCTACCAATTCCGCCACACCGGCTATTTACTAACCTAAATATATTAAAGAAAAAAAATACCTTTGTCAACTGAGTTATAATTTTAGAGTTATTACTTTTTTTGTGGTAAATTGGAATAAATTATAGAAGGATAGAACTTGTGAATATTGGAATCTTTACGGATACATATTTTCCTCAAATTAATGGAGTTTCAACCTCAATTAAAACTTTAAAGGATGATCTTGAAAAAAAGGGACATTCAGTCTACATTTTTACAACTACTGATCCTAACGTTAGTAAAGATGAGTATGAACCAAACACTTACCGTTTTGGCAGTGTTCCGTTCCCGTCGTTTACTGAACGAAGGGTTGTAATTAGAGGTTTATTTAAAGCAGTTTCAATTGCAAGGCATTTGAATTTAGATATTGTTCATACGCAAACAGAGTTTTCGATGGGCTACATTGGAAAATACGTAGCCCATGCGCTAAAAATTCCTGCTGTGCATACTTACCATACGATGTATGAGGATTATCTGCATTATATTATGAATGGACATCTTTTGCGTCCATCCGGCGTAAAACAATTGTCGCGCGCTTTTTTGTATCATATGACGGGCTTGATTTGTCCTAGTCAGCGGGTGATGGATACAATGATTCGCTATGGGATTAAAATTCCGATGCGAATTATTCCAACTGGTGTTGATTTAACGCAGTATAGTAAACCATCGGAAGTGGATTTACGAAAAGAATACAACGTTCCAAAAGATGCAAAAGTAATTTTATCAGTCAGTCGAGTAGCTTATGAAAAGAACATTGATTTTTTGCTGCGAAGTTTTGCTAAACTCACTGAAAATATTGATAATGTTTATCTCTTTATTGTTGGTGATGGTCCTGCTATTGATGATTTAAGAAGTTTAGCGCGGGAATTAAAAATTGAACATCGGGTGATCTTCACGGGTTATGTACTGCATGAGAAAGTTGTGACTTATTATCAGCAAGCTGATCTTTTTGCTTCAGCCAGTAACACTGAAGCTCAAGGCTTAACTTTTATTGAATCTCTTGCTGCTCGTACGCAAGTCTTGTCATGGGATAACGATTATGATCGAAAATTGATTCATGACCCAAGTTTAGGAGCAGTTTTTTCAACTGAACAAGAGTTGGTGACTTTAATGTCTAAATATTTGACTGAAGCCATTCCAATTGAACAGTCGGTGCTTGAACCAGTGTTAGATCGAATTTCAGCTAAACATTTTGGTAATCAGGTTTTAGAATTTTACAGCGACTTAACCGATCATTTTGAATGTGAAAAGCAAGAGGAGTTAGACGAAGAGGAAGCAAGTTTAATGCGGCGGGTGCGGCATTACCTTAAATTAACTCGTAATCAAGATGAAGAAGAGCTAACACAATATAGAATTGGCTATGATGGTGCCGGTAAATATCGAAGTTTAATTCTGAGCACCTTTAGCCGGCAGAATTATTCAATTTATGCTATGCCTAGTGAAGATAAAGTTCAAGATCCGAAAAAAGTGATTAC
This sequence comes from Xylocopilactobacillus apis, assembly GCF_033095965.1. NCBI lineage: Bacteria > Bacillati > Bacillota > Bacilli > Lactobacillales > Lactobacillaceae > Xylocopilactobacillus > Xylocopilactobacillus apis. The sequence goes on along the minus strand of NZ_AP026801.1, from coordinate 1,947,153 downwards.
TGTAGCCGATGAGGATCAGCTTTTAAATAATACTGATCTGGTTTTTATTGAAGCTGATACTCAAGAGTCTTTTTTTGTTTTTGCCAGGAAAGCGCGAAAGAATCAGATAGTTGTTAATTTAAGCGAAATTAAAGATTTTGACTTTAAGAAGATGCAAGAGGAGAATAAAGAAATTGATTGTTACCTTTTTGATGCTCCGATGGTAATAAATGATTTTGACTCAGCAACTTTATTAGTTGGGGGCAGTCAGGAAAAATACGAAGAAATTTCGCCGATTTTTGACGTCTTTACTGATGAAGTTTTATATACAGGAGATTTAGGAGCCGGCCAAATTGGAATCAATTCTTTGAACGTTTTACGCAGTTATATAAAAAATGGAGTAGAAGAAGCTATAGATAAATCCAATATTGACGAGGTAGAGATGAGTTCAATTCTTGATCTTTTATCTGATACTGATGAGACGTATTTTATTCGTCATGTCGGTAATCGAAAATTAATTGGTCAAAAAGATGAATCAAAAACAAAAAGTTGAAATTGAATTTTTTATGAATTTTTACTAACGGCGTAGAAGTTTCATTATCCATATAGTAAACTACCAACTGTAATGAAAGGAAAAGGGAATACTAATGAAATCAGAATTAGAAGGCATCATCAAAAGACTTATAGCAATGCAGGACGGCAGTGGAGATATCAAGAGCCGCCATTTTGAAAAGGATGGTAAAGACCTGGCTAAAGTTACTTACGATGAAGATAATAAAATTTTTCAAGTAGATGAGATTGTTTCTGGCGAATCATATAAGTTTGATAATATTGATTTAGTTGCAATTGAAATCTATGACATTTTAGGTGCCTAGGTTCTCTTTGGAGTTATGAATTGAATTTAACGTTAAAGAAATTGAAGACCTTTTTCTTTGAAAAAAGAATAGGCTTTTATTTTCTTGCAGTGATTCTTTATGTACTTAAGACAGATCTGGCGTATCTAACCAAATTTAGTTTAGGTGCCCAGAGCCTTTATCAACAAATAATAATGTTGTTAAACCCAATTGCCACCGCAATGCTGCTGCTGGGAATTGGGTTGCTTTTTAAAGGTCGAAAGTCTTATTACATAATGTTGTTTATTGATTTTTTGATGACAACACTAATGTTTGCTAATATCCTTTATTATCGAGAATTTTCTGACTTTTTAACAATTGAACTTGTAAGTAGAAGTTCTCAGAATTCTGGGGGATTGGGCGGCAGTATTGCAGGAATTTTTAAGCTGACAGACCTTTTTGTATATCTTGACATAGTACTTTTAATCGTTTTAATTGCGGTGAAAGTCATTAAATTGAATCCAGCACCAATTGGAAGACGAAAACCATTTACTTATATAGTAATTTCTTTTTCAATTTTTTGTGCTAATTTATCAATGGCTTACAGTGACCGTTCAGGGCTTTTGACGAGAACATTTGATAACAATTATATTGTCAAATACTTGGGATTAAATTTTTTTACTGGCTATAATACTTTTCGAGCTCAAGAAACAAATGCTGTTCGTTCAAAAGCAAATGCCAGCGATTTAACCAGTGTAACTCAATATATTGATCAGCATCGAGTTCCAGTAAATCCTCAGTATTTTGGCAAAGCCAAAGGGAAAAATGTGATTATTTTTCATTTGGAAAGTTTTCAGCAGTTTCTGATTGACTTCAAATACGAGGGTAAGGTTATTACTCCAAATATAAATGCATTGTTTCATAATCCAAATTCAATTAGTTTTGATAATTTCTTTAATCAAATTGGTGAAGGAAAAACTAGTGATGCAGAAATGATGATGGAAAATTCTCTCTTTGGTTTACCGGCAGGGTCTGCGATGCTGCAGTATGGAGGGGAGAATACTTTCAACGCTGCACCTGATATTCTTTCAAATCATAACTATAAATCTGCTGTATTTCACGGGGGTGCAGGGAGTTTTTGGAATCGAGATGCAACTTATAAATCATGGGGTTACGATGCATTTATGAGCCTTCATTCTTATCCTAATAAAAAAGGATATTATCATGAGTACGGGATTAAGGATAAAATCTTTCTTAAGACTACGGCACCTTATTTAGAACAGCTGCCCCAACCGTTTTATTCTAAGATCATTACGGTATCTAATCATTATGCTTTTGATTTTGATAAAGAAGATTTAACGATTGATAAGAGTGATACCGGGGATAAAACAGTTGATGGTTATATTCAAACTGCTCATTACTTAGATGAAGCAGTCGGAGAATTCATGAATTGGTTCCATTCTAGCGGTTTAAGTAAGAATACAATGATTGTTTTTTATGGCGATCATTTTGGAATTTCTGACAATCACAAACCGGCAATTCGTAAATTATTAGACCGCAAGCATTTTGGTGAATTTGATGATGTTCAATTTCAAAGAGTTCCCTTAATCGTTTATATGCCAGGTTTAAAAGGAAAAATTGATCATACTTATGGCGGTGAAATCGACTTTCTGCCGACCCTGCTCGATCTAATGGGGATTGATAACACTAAGACACTTCAATTTGGACAAGATTTATTATCTGGCAAAAGCAATCAAGTAGTTGCGATGCGTAATGGCAATTTTGTAACACCAAAATACACCAAGGCTAAAGGCAAGTATTATTTAACCAAGAATGGTAAACATATTGCCAGTGAGGATGAGGACGCAAATGAAAAAGAAGAATTATCCAATTTAACAAATGCAGTAACGACTCAGCTTAGTCTTTCTGATCGTGTTATTCAACGAGATCTCTTGCGGTTTTATAAAACACCTAATTTGAAAAAAGTTGACCGCTCAAAGTATTCTTATACAAAAAATGCAACTGAAAAAACGTTCGATCAATTTTCGGAGTCTCCGCAAACTTATGAAAATCAACGGCAAAAATTAGGAATCGCTGACCCAAACTATATTACCGATGCACCAGAATTAATTACTAAAAGCGAGCGACCTAATAATCGCTTAGCTGCAGTTTCAGCCGCAGGATTAAAACCTGACGCCAAGAAGAAGGTAGTAAATGACTTTAATGCTTGGTTTGGTCAACAAGCAGGAACTAATAAGTTAGGATTAATGACTTTTAAACCATTAAACGTTAACGATAATTCTTTTTATCAGACGTCATTTGGTAAGATCGGCAACAATAAAGATTATCCAATTCATCCGTTAGAGAATCCGTTGATTCTATATCATTCTAAATCAGGGAAAACAGGGTTATTAAATGAATCCAATCAAAACGATATTGATTTTAATAAGCCGTTTACAATGTATTTGATTGCAGACGACGGGAATGTTTATGAAGCAAACATTTTTAAGGATACTTTCCCGGGAGTATACAACGGATTGGCAACTAATGAGACTCAAATGGTTTACTATACGCCGTTACCACATACTAGCAGTATGTTCTTGAAACTACATGAATTGATTGAAAGTAATCATGACAAAGACTAAAAAAATTGAACAAATGCGGTTTTTTTTATCCGAACAAATGCAACTTTTTCGCTGTCCTAAATGTCATAAGAGCTTTGTCCAAGTTGAAAAGAATTCATTTAAGTGTGAGCTTGGACATACCTTTGACATTTCTCGTAAGGGCAGTGTTTTTTTTCTGATTGGCAAAGCTCCGGATGATTATTCAAAGAATCTTTTTGACAGCAGAAGAACTGTAATTCAGCATGGAATCTTTGATCCGGTAATTGATTATTTAAGCAAAAAAATTAATAATTCTGGCTTAGTAGTTGACGCAGGTAGTGGGGAAGGCAGTATCACTGAATTGCTCGCTCATAAAATTAATAATCAATTACTTGGTTTTGATATTTCAAAAAATGGTGTTGATTTAGCAGTGAGCGGGAAAACTCAATCCAATTTGCACTACTTTGTAGGGGATCTAAGTAATATTCCATTAGCCGACCATAGCGTCAGGGCAATTATTAATTTTCTGTCCCCTGCAAATTATGGAGAGTTTGGGAGAATTTTAGAATCGGATGGCGTAGTATATAAAATAATCCCAAATGCTAATTATTTAGTTGAATTACGTCATTTAAAATATCAAACTAATCAAAAACACTTTAATTATAGTAATGAAAATGTTGTAAATTTATTTAAAGAAAATTTTGCATCAGTTGAAAGTAAAAAATTCTCCTATAAAGTAGCAGTAAAAGAAATTAGTTCTGAATTAATGGCAATGACACCTCTAATGTGGGATGCTGAATTAAGAACTGATTTTGAAATAGATCAAATTACAGTTGACTTAACGGTCCTAGGAGGTAAGCAATGGACGAAAAAGAAAAAGCTGAAAGATTAAAAGACTTATCATCTGAAGAGTTGGCAGTTACTCAACATGCTGCAACTGAAAGACCCTTCAGTGGAAAATATGATGATTTTTATAAAGATGGAATTTATGTTGACGTAGTGAGCGGTGAGCCATTATTTTCATCAACAGATAAATATGATGCCGGATGTGGATGGCCTTCTTTTACTAGACCAATCAATAAATCAGTTCTTGAAGAACATCGTGACCAGTCATTTGGCATGGAGCGGGTAGAAGTTAGAAGTAAGGATGCAGATTCGCATCTAGGACATGTTTTTACAGATGGTCCCGCGCAAGTTGGAGGTCTAAGATACTGTATTAATTCAGCTGCTTTACGTTTTATTCCCTTTGACCAGTTGGATCAACAGGGATACGGAGAATATAAAGTTTTATTTTCTAAAGGAGGTAAGTAATGGCAGAAGATACGGCAATATTTGCGGGCGGATGTTTTTGGTGTATGGTAGAGCCTTTTGATACCAGACCCGGAATTAAAAAAGTTGTTTCAGGCTACACAGGAGGACACGTCGAAAATCCTACCTATGAAGAGGTGTGCAGCCATACGACAGGACATACAGAAGCCGTTCAAATTACTTTTGATCCAACAATAATTTCTTACAAGGAATTGGTTGATATTTACTGGCAGCAGACCGATCCGACTGATGCAATGGGTCAGTTTCAAGACCGAGGAGACAGCTATCGCCCAGTGATTTTTGTTAATAGTCCTGTTCAGCGCAAGATTGCTGAAGCTTCCAAAAATGTGTTAAGCGAATCTGGCAAGTTTTCTGATCCCATTGTGACTCAGATTGAAGATGCGAAGCCCTTTTATCCGGCTGAGGAGTATCACCAGGACTTTTACAAAAAAGATCCTCTTCGACATGAAATGGAAGAGGCTGGTGGAAGAGAACAGTTTAAACGTAAATATTGGGAAAATAGTTCATTCAAATAATTTTAGAAAAGATTCTAGGTGAGGATTGGGATATTTTCGGGCGCGGGAAACTAAATTAGTGTAGAAAAGTATATTTTGAGCTTCCGTTAATTCTAAAGGAACTAGCTCCTTTTCTTGACCAGCTAGAGCAGCTTCTGTTAAAAAGCTAATTCCGCTGTTATTTTTAACTAAAGTTAAAATAGTTTGAAAATTCGAAGTTCGAAAAATAATATTTGGATTGAATAAATGACGACTCATCAACTGAGCAAAAACCTGTTGATGGGTCGTTTCTTTATCTAATAAGATAAATTTTTCTTCTTTTAAATCATCAAATGAGACAGATTTCTTTTTAGCTAGTGGAGATTGATTACTGCAGATGATTTTGAAATGATGGCGAGTCAATATTTGAGACTCTAACTCGTTAACGGTAATTGGATTAACAGAGCCAATAAAAGAAGCATCTAGTTCACCATTTAATAAATCTCGAAAAGATTGTTGGGATTCACTAGAATGTACTTCTAACTTATTTAAATTCTTTTTGATAATCTTTAGATATTTACTCTGATTTAAAAGGTAATTCGTAATAATCGGCGGAAGACCGATTTTTATTTTGGGAGAAAGAATATCGTCAATATCCTTGTCCAATAACTGCATTTCAAAAGAAATCTTTTGCGTGTGTTCATAAAATTGTTGACCAGCTAGAGTTAAATTCATGGTTTCCCGCTCAATTAATGTAGCTCCGATTTGGTCTTCAAGCCGCTTAATTGTATAAGAAATAGTTGGCTGAGTAACTTGAAAATAACGCGCAGTCTGAGAATAATTTCTTAATTCGACTAATTTATTAAAGTACTCTAAATCACGAAAATTCATTTTCACCTATAAATTATTTTTATTAAAAGTGGTGCTTTTGACTATTCCAATTTATGGAGATTATTATACATGATGTTTAAATTCATGGAGGAATAAAATGGAAAAAGTGAGTCAAGAATTAATGAATGATCCTTTTTTAAATCACGGGACCGGTTTTACAGAAGAAGAGCGAAAAGAGCTGGGGCTCGAAGGTCTTTTGCCACCGACAGTTCAGACTTTGGACCAGCAAACAGAAATCACTTATGAACAATATCAGAGTAAACAAACAAATTTAGAAAAACGAATTTTCTTAATGAACATTTTCAATACTAATCGAGTTTTGTTCTACCGCCTTTTTAGTCAGCACATTATGGAATTTATGCCGATTGTATATGATCCAACAATCGCTGAATCAATCGAAAATTATAGTCATTTATTCGTTAACCCTCAAAATGCCGCATTCTTATCGATTGATAATCAGGATCAAATCGAAAGTGTTTTAAAAAATGCATCAGCTGGAAGAGATATCAAACTAATTGTTGTAACAGACGGCGAGGCTATTCTGGGTATTGGTGACTGGGGCACCCAAGGTGTTGATATTGCTGTCGGTAAACTAATGGTTTATACGGCAGCAGCGGGAATTGATCCCGCTCAAGTTTTACCAGTTGTTTTAGACGCAGGGACTAATAATCAAAATCTATTAGATGATCCTTTATATTTAGGCTTACATCACAACAGAATTAAAGGAGATCAATATTACCAGTTTGTTGATCGCTTCGTAGAAACGGCAGAAAAATTATTTTCTGGCATGTATCTTCACTTTGAAGATTTTGGCCGTGATAATGCCGCAGTGATTCTAAATAAGTATAAAGAAAAGATTCTAACCTTTAATGATGATATTCAAGGAACCGGGATTATCGTTTTATCAGGAATTCTGGGAGCTCTTAACATCAGTGGTCAAAAATTAGCCGATCAAAAATATCTTTGTTTTGGTGCAGGAACTGCCGGGACAGGCATTGTAAAACAAATTTATTCAGAAATGATTCAAGAAGGTCTTAGTGAAGATGAGGCAAAATCACGATTTTATTTAGTGGATAAGCAAGGCTTATTGTTTGATGACACACCCGATTTAACTCCTGAACAAAAAGAATTTACCAGAAAACGCAGTGAATTTGATAACGCTGATGATCTGACTAATTTAGCTGCAGCAGTTAAAGCAGTCCAGCCGACAATCATGGTTGGCACTTCTACTCAGCCGGGAACGTTTACCAAAGAAATTATTACTGAAATGGCAGCTCATACGGACCGCCCAATTATTTTCCCATTATCTAATCCAACTAAATTAGCCGAAGCAAAAGCTGAAGATTTAATTGAATGGACTGAAGGCCGAGCATTAGTAGCAACGGGGATTCCCTCAGATCCGATTGAATACCAAGGAGTTACCTATGAAATTGGTCAAGCAAACAATGCTTTAGTGTATCCAGGTCTTGGTCTTGGAGCAATTTCCGCTGATTCCAAGGTTTTAAGCGACAGTATGATTAGTGTGGCTGCCCATTCTTTAGGAGGGATTGTCGATTTCACAAAACCAGGGGCTGCAGTATTACCGCCAGTTTCTAAATTAAATATCTTTTCTCAGACTGTAGCAGAAAACGTCTGTGATCAAGCAATTAAAGAAGGACTCAGCCAAAATAATGTTACTAATGGGCACGATGCAGTAACAGCTATTAAGTGGGAAGCAAAATATTAGATTGGGGGCATAATTAAATGCAGGCGTTTATTACATCGTTACAAAGTGTGGCAGAGATTGTCATCGTTATTGCTCTAGGATATTGGCTTAGAACATCTGGCAAAGTAGGAGATCAATTTAAAGGAAATATTTCATTTTTGATCATGAATATTGCTTTACCGGCTTCGATTTTTGTTTCAGTTTTAAAATATCTTACCCGTAATAAATTAGTCGGTTTAACCGGAGGACTTGTTTATGCTTTTGCGAGTTTTGCAGCAAGTTACTTACTGGCATGGATTTTATCAAAAGTTTTAAAAATAAAAAAAGGACGGCGGGGCACATTCATTAACATGTTTGCTAATGCAAATACAATTTTTATTGGATTGCCTTTAAACTTAGCGCTTTTTGGTCAAAAGAGTCTGCCTTACTTTTTAGTCTACTATGTGGTCAATACAGTTTCGACCTGGGCGATTGGCGTTTTCTTTATCTCAGCTGATGATCCGACAGTCGAAAATGGTACGAAAAAAGAATTCAATTGGAAAAAGTTACTTCCCGCACCCTTAGTTGGATTCTTAGTTTCATTAATTTTCTTATTGCTAGCGATTCCAATTCCCGGATGGATTACTGAAACATTAAGTATGGTTGGAGGAATCGTAACTCCGATGTCATTAATTTATATCGGAATTATACTGGCAGATGCAGGACTAAGATCAATTCGCTTTGATCGAGATACAGTTTGGGCCTTGCTCGGACGTTTTGTTTTTGCTCCCGCGTTCATGATTATTTTTATCCTAATCGGTGCAAAAATGGGCGGACAAATGCCAAATGTTGAACAAAGTACGTTAGTTATTCAAGCAGCTACTCCCGGCTTAGCAGTTCTGCCGATTCTTGTAGGTCAATCGCATGGCGATGTGAAATATGCGACCAATGTAGTGACAACAAGTACAGTTTTGTTTGTAGTCGTGGTTCCCGTCTTAATACAAGTTATCAATTTAGTGTTTTAAAGAATGTCTCACAATTAATAATTGTGGGACTTTTTGTTTTAACTTGATAAATCATTTATCGTCTGATCTGGTACAATTTTCATAACAGTAAAATTCGAGCCAAAATCTAAAAAGGAGCCATAATCATGATTATTAAATTTAAAAACGCTCAGCAGGCTGAACGATCTGCTGAGCGTGCTCAAAAGTCTGGTCATCAAGTTGCCGTTAATAAGGAAATAGTAGCTTTTATGGATTTTTCAAGTCCTAGTGATTTAGCAAAACTAAATCACGATGATTTTGATCAGGTGTGGCAGCAACATCCAAGTTATATTAAATCTTCGCGGATTTTTCACCCGGACGATACGATTATCAGAACTAAGCACAGTGTAATTGGGGGAAATCATTTTACTTTAATAGCAGGACCGGATTCAATTGAATCTGAGGAACATATTTTGAAAATGGGCCAGGCGGTTAAAGAGGCAGGAGCAACTATTTTACGTGGAGGGTCGTTTAAACCTCGGACGTCGCCTTATACTTTTCAAGGCTTAGGAGAAAAGGGGCTTAAATATCATCGAGCGGCTGCTGATAAGCTAAATATGGATATGGTAACTGAGATCATGGACACCCGTGATCTTGAATTAGTAGATCGTTATACGGATATTTTCCAAGTAGGAGCTCGGAATATGCAGAATTTCTCGCTGTTAAAAGCTCTGGGAGAAAAAAGAAAACCGGTCCTTTTAAAACGAGGCATGTCAGCAACAATTGACGATTTATTAAACGCTGCTGAGTACATTGCTGCTGGTGGTAATGACAAAATCGTATTAGTGGAGCGTGGCATTAGAACTTTTGATAACAAATACACGCGCAACACTTTTGATGTCGGAGCAATCCCGGTTCTTAAAGATTTAACTCATTATCCAATAATTGGCGATCCATCTCATGCAGCCGGTTTTAGTGAATATGTAACGCCCATTGGCTTAGCAGCGGTTGCCGCTGGAGCGCAAGGATTAATTGTCGAAATTCACGATCAGCCAGATAAAGCCTTTGTTGATGGACGGCAGGCATTAACACCAACTCAATATAAAAAATTAGCTGAACAATCGATTAAAATTTTTGAGTTATGATAATTTCAGTTAAACTAGTTAATCATGAATACAATGTAATAATTGAGCCAGATTCAGCCAAAAAGATTGGGCAATTTGTGCAAAATGTTTGGAATTTTTGGAATTATCGTAAAATTGCAATTATAACTGATGATAACGTAGCACCGCTTTATCTTAATAACGTGTCAGACCAATTGACTGCGGTCGGTTTTAATTGCTTAAAATTAATTGTGAAACACGGAGAAGAAGCAAAGTCGCTTAATAGCGTTGCGATGCTGATAAAACAAATGGCATCAGCAGGTTTTACACGTGATGACGGAGTTGTAGCGCTAGGCGGTGGAGTGATTGGGGATCTGGCGGGTTTAACAGCAAGTCTTTATATGAGAGGCATTTCATATCTTAAGATTGCGACTTCTTTAACGGCACAAGTTGATTCAAGTGTTGGCGGAAAGACAGCAGTTGATCTCGCTGGGATTAAAAACGTTATAGGAACATTTTATCAACCTGATTTAGTGATTGTTGATCCTAATTATCTTTTAACTTTAGATGATCGTAACCTAGTAGAAGGTTATGCAGAAGTCGTCAAAACTAGTGTTTTAGCGGGGCCTGATTTTTTTGCGATGACGGGGACAATTAAAACAATTGCTAATTTGAAATTACAATGCGAAAAATTAATTGAACGCTCGATTTCTTATAAAGCTAATATCGTGATGGCTGACGAAAAAGAAGCTGGAATCCGACAATTTTTAAATTTTGGTCATACCTTTGGTCATCCGATTGAATCATTAAATCACGGTTTGATGAGACACGGTGAGGCAGTTAGTATTGGAATGATCGCAGTCACGAAGATGTTTGAAAAATTGGGCATTAGTCCGACAGGGTTAACCTTACAATTAAAAAAAGTTTAGAAGCAGTTGGTTTACCCGATTATTCACCATTTTTAGGAACACCTGAATTTTTTGAACTGCTAAAAAACGATAAAAAGAATCGAAGTGGAATTTTAAACTTAGTTGCAATTAAAGAGATTGGAGATCCGATCATTGTTCCGATGAAGATTTCAGAAATCCCATTTTTGATGACTGATTGAAGTTATCATCAATCACGATATTGAACATAGAATTTAGAAAAGGAAGTTAGGTAAGTCAATTTATAATGAATCAAAATCCGATTGTACTGATTGGTTTTATGGGTGTGGGGAAAACTTCGGTTGGAGCTTTTTTAGCTAAAAAAACTAAAGTTAACTTTTGCGATACTGATAAAATGATTACCAAAACCGAAGGTGCCACACCTGGTGAAATTTTTAATAAAAAAGGCGAGCCTTATTTTCGTCGAATTGAATCACAGATTTTAGAGCAGGCATTAAAAAATAATGGGGTTATTTCAACCGGCGGAGGAATTGTCGAAGTAAAGCGCAATATCCACTTACTTAAAAAAAGCAAGGCAACAATTGTTTATCTTTATGGAGATTTACCACACATCATGCATCGGCTTTTGCGCAATACTAAAAGACCGATCGTTGAAAGAAGCACTACTCGTCAATTGCATGATTTATGGGAACGTCGTAATCAGATGTATCGAGCAATTGCCGATATTGTTGTTGATTCTACTGATAAACGTAATAATGTGATTGCCGCAGAGGTTAACCTTGGAGTTGCGTTAAAAAATCGAAAAGAACTGACCAAGAAAGATATTGAAGATTCGTCTAAAATTCTAGCACTCGAAATCGAGATTGAGCGTTTGAATCATAAGAAACAAGATATTGAAAATCAACTTAGCACTCAACGCTTTATTAACGTAATAAAACGCGGTTCAAAACAACATCGAAGATAATTGATGCAACTATTTTTCTTTATCTTTAAGAGCCTTTTCATATGCTGTTTTTGTTACAGGATCAAAAGCGACAATGCGAATCTGTTTTATAAAATGGGCTTTAAATTCTTTAATTGATGAAATTGCGATCTGGGCAGCTTCATTTAAAGGAAAGTGATAGACACCAGTACTGATTGAGGGAAAATCGACAGAGGCACATTGATGTTTTTCTGCTTCTTTCAAACAATTTTTATAACTATTTCTAAGCAATTCTCTTTCATTACTATGACCACCGCGCCAAATTGGCCCAGGAGTGTGAATAATAAATTTGGCTGGAAGATTAAAACCAGGAGTAGTTTTAGCTTCACCGGTTTTGCAACCGTGTAGTTTTGCACAGGCCTCATCTAACTTCGGACCACTAGCGTGATGAATTGCTCCGTCGACGCCGCCACCGCCCATTAAAGTGGTGTTTGCGGCATTAACGATTGCGTCAACGGAACTTTTGGTAATATCACCTTGAATAATTTTAATTTTTATCATGATTCAAGTCCTTTTTTTAAAATCATAAATCAAAAGAAAAAAATTGAAAATAGAAATTAAAAAGTACTTGTCGGGCAAGGATTTATGCAGTATACTATTTAATTGTTATTTGAAACAAGGGATCTCTGTGCGCAAAATTGCGGATAGGACTCTTAAGCGATGACGCGAAATGTTGCAACACACCCGGCTGCATTGCCATTGCAGAGTGTGCTGGTTCTTTCGCCGAGCTAGTCAATACAAGAACTTTGACGAGGAGGAAAAAATGGCAAATCAAAAAATTAGAATTAGATTAAAGGCCTATGAGCACGGCATTCTTGATCAGTCCGCTGAAAAGATTGTTGAAACTGCTAAACGGACAGGCGCTAGTATTTCTGGCCCAATCCCGCTGCCGACAGAAAGATCTTTGTATACGGTCTTAACGTCCCCACATAAACATAAAGATTCACGGGAACAGTTTGAGATGCTTACTCATAAGAGACTAATCGATATTTTAAATCCAACACCAAAAACAGTTGATGCCCTGATGAAGTTAGATCTTCCAAGCGGCGTTGATATTGAAATCAAACTATAAAAGGAGGGTTCACATGGCAACTAAAGCAATACTTGGCCGAAAGATTGGTATGACACAAATCTTTGATGAGAATGGTGAACTGATCCCTGTTTCTGTTATCGATGTATCACCAAATACAGTGTTACAAGTTAAGACAATGGAACATGATGGTTATGATGCCGTTCAGCTTGGCACGGGAGAGAAACGTGATGTTCTCAGCAATAAGCCTGAACAAGGCCACGCAAAGAAGGCTCAATCTAAGCCGAAACGTTTCGTAAAAGAAATTCGTGGATTGGAATTGGGAGAAGATGAATTCGGATCTCAAGAATTAACTATCAAAGTTGACCAATTTGCAACTGGAGAATTAGTAGACGTGACTGGTACAAGTAAAGGTCATGGTTATCAGGGAAATATCAAGAAGGATAATCAATCTCGTGGACCTGAAACTCACGGTTCTCGTTATCACAGAATTCCTGGTTCAATGGGTGCAATCATAAATCGTGTTTTCCCAGGTAAAAAGTTACCGGGTAGAATGGGTAACCATACGGTCACAATGCAAAATCTAGTGATCGCGAAGATCGATGCTGAACGCAATTTACTTTTAATTAAAGGTAATGTTCCGGGAGCAAATAAATCATTCGTAACTGTTAAAAATGCCGTAAAAGCGGTCACTAAGTAAATTAAGGAGAAACAATGACGGAAATTACTTTATATCGTCAAGATGGTTCCGAAAATGGGAAAGTAACACTTAGTGATTCTATTTTTGGGATTGAACCAAATGAACATGTAGTTTTTGACGCAGTTGTAATGCAAAGAGCAAGCTTACGCCAAGGAAATTCTAACGTATTAAATCGTTCAGCAGTTTCTGGCGGTGGTAGAAAACCATGGCGTCAAAAAGGGACGGGTCGAGCACGTCAGGGCTCAATTCGTTCACCACAATGGAAAGGCGGAGGTGTTGTCTTTGGACCACATCCACGCAGTTATTCATATAAATTACCGAAGAAAGTTCGTCGTTTAGCACTTAAATCAGTTCTTTCTCAAAAGGTTAAAGATCAAGATTTGATCGTTGTTGAAGATTTGAATTTTGAGTCACCTAAAACAAAAGAATTTGTTGAATTTATGAAAAACATTAAGGCTGATGGCAATTCTGCTTTGATCGCTGTTGAATCAGAGAATGAAAATGCAGTTCTTTCTGGTCGTAATATTCAAAAAGTTCGCTTTGTAACTCCAACAGGAATTAATGTTTTAAACATTTTACAAGGCAAGAAATTGATCTTGACAAAGAAAGCTCTTGAGATCATTGAGGAGGTATTCGCATGAGTGATAATGCACATGACGTCATTAAGACACCAGTGATCACTGAAAAGGCCATGGATCTCATGGGTGAACGTAAATATACGTTTTTAGTTGCTCCAGGCTCTAATAAGATCCAAATCCGCCATGCAGTTGAAGAAATTTTTGATGTAAAAGTTAAAGAAGTAAATTTAATGAACATCCGTAAGAAGTTTCGTCGTTATGGCAAGTATAGCGGTTATAAAGCAGGCAAGCGGAAGGCAATCATTACTTTAACTGCTGACTCAAAAGAAATTCCAGTCTTGAACAACAATCAGGCATCTGATGAAAAACAAGACCAAAGTACTGATAAGAAATAAAGTAAAGGAGCAGATTATTGGGAATCATTAAGTATAAACCGACTACAAATGGTCGCCGGAATATGACTTCCTCAGACTTTGCTGAAATTACGAAAACGAAACCAGAAAAATCATTGGTTCAATCGAAAGCTAAAAAAGCTGGGCGTAATTCTCAAGGTCATATTACGGTACGTCATATTGGCGGAGGCCATAAGAGAAAATATCGGATTATTGATTTTAAACGACAAAAAGATGGCGTAGAGGCAACTGTCAAAGCGATTGAATATGATCCAAATCGAAGTGCTAATATCGCATTGCTTTTCTATGCCGATGGTATTAAAACATACATTTTAGCTCCAAAAGGACTAGAAGTAGGTCAAAAGATTGTTTCAGGCGAGAATGTTGATATTAAAGTCGGTAACGCCATGCCTCTTTCAAGCATTCCAGATGGTACTTTAATCCATAACATCGAATTGAAGCCTGGCAAAGGCGGACAATTGGTTCGCTCAGCAGGAACTTCAGCTCAGGTTTTAGGTAAAGAAGGAAATTATGTTTCTGTTCGTCTCCAATCGGGCGAAATGCGTAACATTTTAGCAAGAAACCGTGCAACAATTGGTGAAGTCGGAAATGAACAGCATGAGTTAATCAAGCTTGGAAAAGCTGGTCGTAAGCGTTGGATGGGAATTCGCCCAACTGTTCGTGGATCAGTTATGAACCCTAACGATCACCCACATGGTGGTGGTGAAGGTAAAGCTCCTATTGGACGTCCATCGCCAGTATCAATTTGGGGTAAGAAGACCTTAGGTAAGAAGACACGTAATACAAAAGCGAAATCAGAGAAATTCATTATTCGCCATCGGAATCATAAGTAGAGGAGATTAGGGTTATATGACTCGTAGTTTAAAAAAGGGTCCTTTTGCTGATGAACATTTGCTGAAAAAGGTTGATGCTCAAAAGGATCAAGAAAAGAAACAGATTATTAGGACTTGGTCTCGCCGTTCAACGATTTTTCCTTCGTTTATTGGATATACAATCGCTGTTTATGATGGCCGTAAACATGTCCCAGTTTATATTCAAGAAGACATGGTTGGACATAAGTTAGGCGAATTTGTACCAACTCGTACTTTTAAAGGACACTCTGGTGAAGATCGTAAAACAGGGAAGAAATAAAGGAGAAATTTATGGCTGATGATAAAGGTGAAGTAATTACTTCTGCTCGTGCGACAGCAAAAACGGTCCGAATTGCTCCACGCAAGGCAAGACTTGTTGTTGATTTAATCCGTGGCAAAAAAGTTGCTGAAGCATATGCAATTTTAAAATTTACCCCACGTGGTGCATCTCCAGTTGTATATAAAGTATTGCACTCTGCGGTAGCAAACGCGGTTAATAATTTTGACTTAGATGCTCAGGATCTTTATGTTTCAGAAGCGTTTGTTGATGAAGGTCCTACAATGAAACGCTTTAGACCAAGAGCCAAAGGCTCAGCGTCTGCAATTCATAAAAGAACTAGTCACATTACGTTGGTTGTTAAACAGAACGAAGAGTAAAGAGGAGAACGAAGTTTGGGTCAAAAGATTAATCCAATTGGATTTAGAGTTGGTGTTATCCGCGATTATGAAGACAAATGGTATGCAGAAAAAGATTTTGCTAAATATCTAATCGAGGATATCGAACTAAGAAAATATATTTTCAAACGTTTAGCAAGTGCTTCAGTTTCTCACGTTGAAATTGAAAGAGCATCAAATATGGTTAATGTTTTTATCCATACTGCTAAACCAGGAATGGTTATTGGTAAAGGCGGAAGTGAAGTTGAAATTTTACGTCATGACCTTTCTAATTTAACTAAAAGCACTGTCCATGTTAATATCGTGGAAATTAAGAAACCGGATCTTGATGCACATTTAGTTGGTGAAAGTATTGCTAGCCAATTGGAAGCCCGTATTGCATTTAGACGTGCTCAAAGGCAAGCAATGCAAAGAGTTATGAGAGCCGGAGCTTTGGGAGTTAAAACACAGATTTCAGGTCGTTTAAATGGTGCTGATATGGCTCGCCGTGAGAAACATTCACTTGGAAGTGTTCCACTGCATACTTTAAGAGCAGACATCGATTATTCATGGGATGAAGCAATTACTACTTACGGTAAATTAGGTGTTAAGACTTGGATTTACCGTGGTGAAGTATTGCCAGGTAAGCCAAGAGTTAACTTGGCTGAAGAAGGCCGTCCTCAAAGAGGAAACCAACGACGCGGCGGCAATCGTGGAAATAATCGAAATAATAATCGTAGTAATAATCGAAATAATAGACGATCTAACAATAACGGTCGTTAAAAAAGGAGTATTTTAAATGCTGGTACCTAAACGTGTAAAACACCGTCGTGAATTCCGCGGTAAAATGCGTGGTGAAGCTAAAGGCGGAAAAGAAATTGCATTTGGTGAATACGGAATTAAAGCTTTAGAGAATCACTGGATTACAAACCGCCAAATTGAAGCAGCCCGTATTGCAATGACTCGTTATATGAAACGTGGCGGTAAAGTTTGGATTAAGATTTTCCCACATAAGTCTTATACATCTAAAGGTGTAGGGGTTCGTATGGGTAATGGTAAAGGTGCTCCTGAAGGTTGGGTTGCAGTAGTAAAAAGAGAAAAGGTTCTTTTTGAAGTTGCTGGAGTCCCTGAAGAAGTAGCACGTGAAGCTTTGCGCTTGGCATCAAATAAATTGCCAATTAAGACAAAATTTGTGACTCGTGCGGAGACGACCGAAACGGATGGTGATAAATAGTGAAAGCAAGTGAGATAAGAAAACTTTCTACATCTGAGATGATTGCCAAGGAAAAAGAATATCGAACTGAATTATTCAATTTGAGATTTCAACAAGCAACTGGCAATGTCACAAACACCGCTCGCTTGAAGAAAGTCAAGAGAAACATTGCAAGAATTTTGACAATCTTAACAGAGCAAAAGAAAGGTGAAAGTTAATGACAGCTGAAGAGAGAAACAGTCGTAAAGTCTATCAAGGACAAGTTATTTCTGATAAGGGCGATAAGACGATCACTGTCGAGGTCGACACCAGAAAAACCCATCCGATTTATAAGAAATTAATCAAATATTCCAAGAAGTACTATGCTCATGATGAAAAGAATGAAGCTAAAGTTGGGGATATTGTTCGGATTATGGAAACTCGTCCGCTTTCAAAGACTAAAAGATTTCGTTTAGTTGAAATCGTTAAGAAAGCAGAAATTGTATAATACAGATTTCAGGCAGAAGAAGGAGAATAAATTTTGATTCAACAAGAAACTCGGCTTAAAGTAGCTGATAATTCTGGCGCTCGTGAACTTCTTGTAATCCAAGTTATGGGGGTTCTTACCGTAAGTATGGAAACGTTGGAGATATTGTAACAGCGACAGTAAAACAAGCTACGCCTGGAGGCGTTGTCAAGAAATCGGATGTTGTCAAAGCAGTTATCGTTCGTAGTGCATATGGTGTTCGACGGGCTGATGGTTCTTATATTAAATTTGATGACAATGCAGCAGTTATTATCAATGCTGATAAAAGTCCGAAAGGAACTCGTATTTTTGGACCAGTAGCTCGTGAGTTGCGTGATCATAATTTTATGAAAATCGTTTCTCTGGCGCCAGAAGTTCTATAAAGTGATCGTACGGAGGATATATTTTGTATTTGAAAAAGCTTGATAAGGTTCAAGTAGTACGCGGTAAGTCAGTTGATAAAGGCAAAGTCGGAACAATTAAAAAAGTTTTTAGAGACAAAAACCGGGTCATCGTTGAAGGCGTCAATATGGTTAAGAAACATGTGAAACCAAACAATACTGATACTCAAGGCGGTGTCATTGAAACTGAAGCACCAATTGATGCTTCAAACGTAATGCTGCTTGATCCAAAAACGAATAAGCCAACACGAATAGGAATTGAAGTTCGTGATGGTAAAAAAATTAGAATCGCCAAAAAATCTGGCGAAGCGATTGATAAGGCATAGGAAGGGGATTTAAGAGATGGAAAATCGGTTAAAGAAAAAATATGTTGAAGAAATTACCCCTTCATTGATCGAAAAGTTTAATTACAAATCTATTATGCAGGCACCATCGTTAGTTAAAATCGTAATTAATATGGGTGTTGGAGATGCTGTTTCGAATTCTCGGTTCTTAGATGAGGCAGTAAGTGAATTAAAACTTATTTCAGGTCAACAGCCTATTATCACAAAAGCAAAGCATTCAATTGCCGGCTTTAGATTACGTGAAGGAAATTCAATCGGAACAAAGGTTACACTTCGTGGTGAACGGATGTATGATTTCTTGGATAAGTTAATTAATGTTTCACTTCCACGAGTTCGTGATTTTCATGGAATTAGTGCTAAATCTTTTGATGGACGTGGAAATTACACTTTAGGTATTAAAGAACAATTAATTTTCCCAGAAATCAATTTTGATGATGTTAACAAAGTTAGAGGAATGGATATCGTTATCGTAACAACAGCAAATACTGATGAAGAAGCGCTTGAGCTTTTAACTCAGTTAGGCATGCCGTTTGCTAGATAACCAATGAAGAGAGGATAAAACAAACTTGGCTAAAAAGGCTTTAATAGAAAAAAATAAAAGACCTGCAAAGTTCTCAACTCAGAACTATACACGCTGTGCTCGTTGTGGTCGTCCGCACTCTGTATATCAGAAATTTCATCTTTGCCGGTTGTGTATTCGTGAATTGGCTCATAAAGGACAAATTCCTGGAATGCATAAAGCAAGTTGGTAAACGGAGGATCGAGGAGCAATGACATTAACTGACCCAATTGCAGATTATTTGACAAGAATTCGTAACGCTAATATGGTGAAACACGAATACTTGGATGTACCTGCATCAAAAATTAAAATTTCAATGTCAGACATTTTAAAGCGCGAAGGTTTTATTCGCGATTATGTTGTAAGTGAAGATAACAAGCAAGGAGTAATTCGTATTTTTCTTAAGTACGGATATGATAACGAAAGAGTTATATCTGGTTTGAAACGTATTTCAAAACCTGGATTAAGAACTTATGTATCATCCCATAATGTACCACGTGTTCTAAATGGTCTTGGGATTGCAATTTTATCAACTTCCGCTGGAGTATTGTCTGATAAAGAAGCACGTGCAAAAGAGGTAGGCGGCGAAGTGCTCGCCTACGTATGGTAAAAGGTGGTGTTTAGATGAGTCGTATAGGTTATAAAAAAGTTGTAATACCAGAAGGTGTTACAATGACCCAAGATGGAAACACCATTACAGTCAAAGGGCCAAAAGGGAGCATTTCGAGAGACTTTCGTCCAGAAATTACTATTAAGACTGAAGGAAACGAAGTTTCATTTGATCGAATTAGTGATCAATATAAAGCTCTCCATGGTACAACAAGGGCTCTTTTTGCCAATATGGTAGAAGGTGTGACCAAAGGGTATGAGAAACATCTTGATTTGGTCGGTGTAGGTTATCGTGCCCAAATGCAAGGAACAAAATTAGTATTAAACGTTGGATATTCTCATCCTGTTGAGATGGCTGCCCCAGAAGGGATCAAAATTGAAGTTCCTTCCAATACTGAGATTGTGATCTCTGGGATTAGCAAAGAATCTGTTGGTAAATTTGCTGCCGAAGTACGAGAAGTTCGTTCACCTGAACCTTACAAGGGTAAGGGAATCAGATATCATGATGAATACGTACGTCGTAAGGAAGGAAAGACAGGTAAGTAGTTAAGATGATTAAAAAAATTGATAAAAATAAAATTCGACTTAAACGTCATAGCCGGATGCGTTTCCATATCAACGGTACTGCTGAAAAGCCTCGCTTGAATGTATTTCGTTCCAATACGAATATTTATGCCCAAATCATCGATGATGACAAAGGAACAACTATTGTGAGTGCATCAAGCTTAGATAAAGACTTTGACCGTAAAGGTACTAAAGTTGAACAAGCAAAAGCTGTTGGTGAAATTCTAGGCAAACGCGCTCTTGATAAAAATATCAAGCAAGTTGTATTTGACCGTGGAGGATATGTGTATCATGGTCGCGTCATGGCTCTTGCTGATGGTGCAAGAGAAGCTGGTTTAGACTTTTAGGATTGATGAAGGAGAAAAACATTCATGGCAGATTTTGATACAAAAGAAAACGAACTGGAAGAAACAGTCGTTCAAATCAACCGAATTACAAAAGTTGTAAAAGGTGGTCGTAGACTTCGTTTTGCAGCAGTTGTTGTTGTTGGTGATAAGAGTGGACATGTTGGCTTCGGTACCGGTAAAGCACAGGAAGTTCCTGAAGCAATCCGTAAAGCCGCTGATGCAGCAAGAAAAAATATGATAACTGTACCTACTTCTGGAACAACAATTCCTCACGAAGTTAAAGGACATTATGGTTCTGGTCATATTTTACTAAAACCTGCTAGAGAGGGTTCTGGAATCTCTGCTGGGGGTGCTGTTCGTTCTGTCCTTGAGCTTGCTGGTGTTGGTGATATTACTAGTAAATCACAGGGTAGTAATACTCCGATTAACGTAATTCGCGCAACATTTGATGGTTTAAAGAGATTAAAGACCGCACAACAAACAGCAGACCTGCGTGGGATCTCTGTAGATTCGTTATAGGAGCGATAAAATGACAAAGATTAAAGTTACTCTTGAAAGAAGTGCATTACACCGAATTCCTGAACATCGGAAAATTGTTAAAGCACTTGGATTAGGTAGAGTTCACTCAACGTCGATCCTACCGAATAATGCCTCAATTAGAGGTGCAATTGATAAAGTTGCTTATTTAGTTTCAATTGAGGAAGTAAACGAGTAGAAAGGGAGCAAGTATGCAGTTAAACGAATTAAGACCAGCACCAGGTTCACGTCATTCACGTAAACGTGTAGCTCGTGGATTTTCTTCTGGCTACGGAAAAACCGCAGGCCGTGGAACCAAAGGACAAAAAGCTCGTCAAGGCGGGAAAGTCCGAATGGGTTTTGAAGGCGGACAAATGCCTTTGTTCCGGAGAATGCCAAAAAGAGGATTCAATAACATTAACCGTAAAGAATACGCTGAAGTTAGTCTCACTGCATTGAACGTATTTGATGATGGTGAAGTTATTGATGATAAAGTCTTATTAGAAAAGGGAATTATTAAAAAGCCCCTTTCAGGCGTAAAAATTTTAGGTAATGGTAAAATTGAGAAAAAGCTTACTGTTAAGGTAAGTAAAGTTACACAGTCGGCGAATACAGCGATCGTCAATGCCGGTGGAACCGTTGAGGTAAATTAATGTTCAAAACATTATTCAGGGGTTTAAAAGTAAAAAATATCAGATCAAGAATACTTTTCACGTTTTTTGCATTCTTGATTTATCGTTTTGGGTCTTTACTGACAGTCCCTGGAGTCAATGCGAAAGCAATGACTAGCATCGCCCAGAGCGGTTTAGTGCCTATTCTGGACACTGTAAGCGGGGGAGGTTTGGCAAATTATTCAATATTTGCTTTAGGCGTATCCCCTTATATTACAGCACAAATTGTAGTGCAATTACTGCAAATGGATATTGTTCCAGTCTTTGTTGAATGGAGTAAACAGGGTGAAGTCGGTCGACGGAAGCTAAATAATGTTACCAGAGTTTTAACGATAGTTTTAGCATTTTTACAATCAGTGGCCATCACTGGTGGATTTAATGCTCTTTCAACGCTGAATAATAATGGACAAAAGCTTGTTAAAGTACCAACTGTAAATACTTTTATTGAAATTGGTTTTATCTTGACTGCCGGTACAATGTTTTTGACGTGGCTGGGTGAACAGATAACAGATAAGGGTTTAGGTAATGGTGTTTCGATGATTATTGCTGGAGGTATTATTTCAAGACTTCCAAGTGGAATTATGGGATTATACCACCAGTTTATTGTTGGGGCTTCAAATACACGCCTTATGATTAATATTGGGCTTATTGTTTTAATTGTTGTTGCTGTAATTTTAATTACTACTTTTGTAACATATGTTCAGCAGGCAAATTATAAAATACCAATCCAATTTACTCGGCGAGCAACTGGGACAGGAGATAACAGTTTTCTACCATTGAAAATTAATGTTTCTGGTGTTATTCCGGTAATCTTTGCCAGTTCGTTTATTGTGACGCCACAAACAATTTTGACAGCTTTTCGAAATGCTCATGGTGAAGATACATGGTTTAAAGTGTTAGATTCCATCTTTAATTTACAAAGTAATTGGGGCGTGGCAATTTATACAATCTTAATTGTCCTCTTCACTTTCTTCTATGCTTTTGTGCAGGTAAATCCGGAAAAAGTTGCAGAAAACTTAACGAAGCAGGGAAGTTATATTCCAGGTGTTCGGCCGGGTGAAGAAACAGAAGATTACATTTCTAAACTTTTGATTAGACTTTCAACCGTTGGTTCAGTATTTTTAGGACTAATTTCATTGGTTCCATTGTTAGCAAGCAATATTTGGGGACTTCCTCAGTCGATTGGCCTTGGAGGAACTAGTTTGTTAATTATTGTCGGAGTTGCACTTGAAACTACACGTCAATTAGATGGTTTATTAATGAAACGTGAATATGTTGGATTTATTAGGTAATATAAAATGAATATTATTTTAATGGGTTTGCCAGGTGCTGGAAAAGGTACGCAGGCCGAAAAAATTAGTGAAAATTATAAAATCGTTCATATTTCAACGGGAGATATGTTTAGAGAAGCAATTAGTAAAAAGTCTGAACTTGGTAGAACTGCTCAAGGGTACATGGATCAGGGACAATTAGTACCTGATGAGGTTACAAGTGGAATTGTAAAAGAGCGCATTGCCCAAGAAGATGTTCAGCAGCACGGTTTTATGTTGGACGGTTTTCCGAGAACTCTTGTTCAAGCCGAAACGCTTGATCAAATTGTTAAAGAGTTAAAGACTTCGATTGATAGAGTTGTTAATATAAAAGTTGACCCAGAGGATTTGGTTGAGCGCTTATCGGGACGTTTTATCTGCCGAAAGTGTGGGGCTACGTACCATAAAATATACAACCCACCAAAGGTTGAAGGTGTCTGCGATGTATGCGGCAGTAAAGATTTCTATCAACGTGATGATGATAAACCTGAAGTTGTTCGTAATCGGCTTGAAGTAAATATTGAAAAGAATACCCCGTTAATTGCCTATTATGAGAAACAAGGTAAACTGTCAAATATTGATGGCAATAAACCAATTAATGAAGTGTTTGATGAAATAAAAAAAGTTCTTGAAAAGGTTTGATTCTTTTAAAGAATTGTGTTATGTGGTATTATTTATTAGTTAGACCCAGAAAGAGCAGTCAAAGTGGAGGTTATATTTGGCAAAGCAAGATGTGATCGAAGTACACGGAAAAGTTACTGATACACTGCCAAATGCAATGTTTAAAGTTGAACTAGAAAACGGTGCAGAAGTTCTAGCTCATGTTTCAGGAAAAATAAGAATGCATTATATTCGAATTCTTCCCGGAGATAAAGTAACTGTTGAGTTATCCCCGTATGATCTTACTAAAGGTCGGATCACGTATAGATTTAGATAAATTCGGAGGTTAGGATGAAAGTTCGTCCATCAGTAAAAAAAATGTGTGAACATTGCAGAATTATTAAGCGCCGTGGGCGTGTAATGGTGATTTGTTCTGCAAATCCAAGACACAAACAAAGACAAGGTTAGGAGATTAAAGAGTGGTTCGTATTGCTGGAGTTGATTTACCGAGAGGTAAAAGAATAGTAATAGCGTTAACTTATATTTATGGTATTGGTTTGTCTACATCTCAGAAAATTTTAAAAGATGTTGATGTTTCTGAAGATATTCGCCAAGAAGACCTTACTCCACAACAGGAAGACGCAATTCGCGCTGCTGTTGATAAGTATAAGGTTGAAGGTGATTTACGTAGAGAAGTCAATCTTAATATTAAACGTTTACAAGAAATTGGTTCTTACCGTGGCTTACGCCATCGATTCAATTTGCCTGTACGTGGTCAGAACACAAAAAATAATGCTCGGACTCGTAAAGGTAAGAAAGTTTCGATTGCTGGTAAGAAGAAGTAGTGGGGGAGTAGTTAAATTTGGCAACTAGAAGAACTACGCGTCGTCGTAGAGTAAAGAAGAATATTGAGTCTGGTGTTGCTCATATCCACTCAACATTTAATAACACAATTGTTATGATTACGGATCCCAAGGGAAATGCGATATCTTGGTCATCTGCTGGAGCACTTGGCTTTAAAGGATCACGTAAGTCAACACCATATGCTGCACAACTTGCGGCAGAAGCAGCAGCAAAGTCTTCAATGGATCAAGGTATGCGTAATGTAGAAGTTTCTGTTAAAGGTCCTGGTTCTGGTCGTGAATCAGCAATTAGATCATTGCAGGCAGCCGGGTTAGAAATCACTGCAATTCGTGACGATACACCAGTTCCGCATAACGGTTCAAGACCCCCAAAACGTCGCCGTGTGTAATTATTAGTCCTATTTTCATCTTAAATATCGGATCAGAAAGGGGTAATAATTACTAAATGATAGAATTTGAAAAACCATCAATCGCAAGGATAGAGGAAACCTCAAATTATGGTAAGTTTATCATTGAACCCTTAGAACGGGGTTATGGTACTACCTTAGGCAATTCTTTGCGCAGAGTTTTATTGACCTCTTTGCCGGGTTCTGCAGTAACTGACATTCAAATTGATAATGTTTACCATGAGTTTTCAACGGTAGATGGAGTCTTAGAAGATGTTTCACATATTATTCTTAATGTTAAAAAACTTAAGCTAAAGTTAATTGATGTTGACGAAAAAGTTATTGAGTTAAAAATTAAGGGTGAAAAAGTCGTTACAGCAGCAGATATTGTGACAGATTCAGATCTTGAAGTCTTGGATCCGGATCAATATATTTGTTCAGTCGCTAAAGGCGGAGAACTGTCGATGCATATGACTGTCAAAAAAGGACGTGGTTATATTGCTGCGGTAGAGAATAAAACTGAAGGTATGCCAATTGGGGTTTTAGCAGTCGATTCGATCTATACACCGATCGAAAAGGTTAATTATCAAGTTGAAAGTACGAGAGTTAGAAATCGAAACGATTTTGACAAATTGACACTTGATATATGGACTAATGGATCGATTATGCCATCGGAAGCTTTAAGTTTAGCTGCTAAGATTTTAACTGATCATTTAGCAATTTTTGTTGAACTTGATGGAGATGCTGGCAGCGTTGAAACTTTGGTTGAAAAGGAAGATAAGCATATTGAGAAATTACTCGATATGACAATCGAAGAAATTGATTTAACTGTTCGTTCTTATAACAGTTTAAAGAGAGCTGGAATCAATACTCTGGGTGAGTTAACTCAAATGACAGAGTCAGATATGATGAAAGTTCGAAACCTTGGACGTAAGTCTTTAGAAGAAGTCAAAGCTAAACTAGCAAGTTTAGGATTATCACTTAAGAAGGAGGATGAATAAGTCCATGTCTTATCGAAAATTTGGTCGTGATAGTGGCCATCGAAAAGCAATGCTCAGAAACTTAACAACTGATCTTATTGTACATGAACGCATCACGACTACTGAAGCTAAAGCTAAAGATCTGCGTTCGATCGTTGAAAAGATGATCACTTTGGGCAAAAGAGGCGATTTGCACGCACGTCGTCAAGCAGCCGCTTATGTTCGTAATGTGATAGCAAGCACTGAAGAGAAAGATGAAGAAGTTGTTGTTGAATCAGCACTTCAAAAATTGTTCTCAGATTTAGCAACTCGTTATGCTGAACGTAACGGCGGCTATACAAGAATTTATAAAACGGTTAGTCGTCGTGGTGATGGCGCACCGATGGTTGTTATTGAATTAGTATAAAGTTTAATAATTTTCAGTTAATGGTCCTTGCTGTATAATATGCAAAGGACTTTTTTTATACACGAATTGAGGTTAGAGCTTGGTTGAAATTGTTAAAGCAAATAATGTTTATTTTACATACTCGCAGGCTCATTCTCCCGTACTGAATAATATATCTTTCTCTGTGGAGAGTAATACTTTTACCACTATTATTGGAGAAAATGGCAGTGGTAAGAGTACTTTAGCTAAAACAATTGTGGGACTAAATAAACCTGATAAGGGAGAAATTCAAATTGCTGGACTTCAATTAAACGAAGAAAATCTCGATCAAATTAGAGCTAACGTTGGGATGGTTTTTCAAAATCCAGATAATCAATTTGTCGGGGCAACGGTAGCAGATGACGTAGCTTTTGGGTTAGAAAATCATCAGGTTCCGCACAATCAGATGGAAGAAATCGTTGAGAAGTATTTGAGCCTAGTTAAAATGTGGGATTACCGCGATCGGACGCCAGAAACTCTTTCAGGGGGACAAAAGCAGCGGGTGGCGATTGCTTCGGCTTTAGCTTATAGTCCTAAGGTATTAATTCTTGATGAAGCAAGCAGTATGCTTGATCCAAAAGGTCGCAAAGATCTATTAGAATTAATTTTAGAATTAAAAAAGACGACCCAAACAACTATAATTTCGGTCACTCATAATTTATCTGAAGCACTAGTCAGTGATCGAGTGTACTTATTAACTAAGGGGCAAATTAATGGATCAGGCACACCTCAGGAAATTTTTACTAATCGAAAATTGATAAAAGATAATAATTTGGAATTACCATTTATTCCAGAATTAATTTATCAGCTAAAAAAGCAGGATTTTCCGCTGAAAAAAGATTGGATGACAGAAGAGGAGTTGATTGAATTTTTATGGACATTAGCTTCAAAAATGTAAATTATTTTTACAATTATAATTCTCCAACTGAGACTAAAGCTTTAAATGATATTAATTTAGAAATTCCTTCCGGCAGTTTTGTTTCGATAATTGGTCAGACAGGTAGTGGAAAATCTACTCTAATTCAACACATAAATGGTCTTTTGATCCCCAGTTCGGGTGAAATTCGAGTTGCTGGTTATACAATCAATAATCAAACAAAACGAAAAAAGTTAGCTCAGTTGCGAAGTAAAGTCGGAATGGTTTTTCAGTTTCCTGAAAATCAAGTTTACGAATCAACGGTTATTAAAGACATTGCAGTTGCTCCTATTAATTTCGGTGTCGATAAAGATTCTGCCTATGAACAAGCAAAAGAAATGTTAAAAGTTGTTGGTTTAAGCGATGAAGTTGCACAGAGATCACCTTTTTCGCTTTCAGGGGGTCAGATGAGGCGAGTAGCTATTGCGGGAATTTTGGCAATGCATCCCAAGATTTTAGTATTAGATGAACCAACTGCAGGACTAGATCCTCATACGCATGAAGAAATGATGGATCTGTTTTTTAGCTTACATCATGAATGGCATTTGACTACGATTATGGTTAGTCACCAAATGGATGATGTGGCAAAGTATAGCGATCAGGTTATTTTAATGGAGCAGGGTTCAATTATAAAAAAGGGAAGTCCAAGGGAAGTGTTTACTGAAAATATTCCTGTGGGCGTTCCTGCAACGATTGAATTTTGTGATCGTTTACAAGAAAAAGGGATTAATTTAGCACCTGCGCCATTAACGACTGAAGAGTTAGTTCGTGAATTAAAAGAAACATTGTTAGGAACTTGAATTGAGTAAATTATTAATTGGAAGGTATTTACCGGGAAATTCAATCATTCATCGTCTTGATCCTCGTGGAAAAATTGTCTTCACGATTCTTTTTATCATGGTCGTTTTTTTGGCTAATAATTTGCTAAGTTATGGATTACTGCTGTTATTTACGATTGGTTTAATAAAAGCTGCAAAGATCTCGTTTTCTTTCTATTTATCAGGGATGAAATCTTTCATTCTCCTAATGCTATTTGTGGTTGTTGTTCAAATGTTTTTTACCGGGGGAGGAACTGTTTATTTCCATTGGGGCATTATTCAACTTACAAGCGGTGGCTTAATCAGTGCGTTTTATATGTTTTTACGATTGGTGATTAATATTAATATTTCTACAATTTTAACGTTAACTACGTCTCCACTTTTGATTGCCAGTTCAATTGAGTCTTTGCTTAAACCATTAAGTTATCTAAAAGTTCCAACGGAAGTGATCGGCTTAATGATCTCAATTGCCTTAAGATTTATTCCGACGATTGCTGATTCAACGCAAAAAATCATTAATGCCCAGATGTCCAGAGGTGTTGACTTTAATGATCCAAGCTTAAAAAAGAGAGTGCTCAATATCATTCCACTGTTAGTTCCGCTTTTAGACAGCAATTTTAAAATGGCAGAAGATTTGTCAATTGCGATGGAAGCAAGAGGTTACGTGCCAAACGCTAAGAGAACACGTTATCGAATTATGCATTGGCATTTAAATGATACTTTAGCGTTTGCGGTTCTTGGAATTTTAACAATTTTATTATGGGTAATTAAAAACTAATGGTACAAAGATATAAAGCAATTTTAAAATATGACGGCACCAAATTTTCGGGATTTCAGCTCCAAGCGCCAAGGTTGAGAACCGTTCAGGGAGTGATTGAAAAAGCTCTTGTAAAAATGAGCAAAGGAGAACGGATTGTTGTATTTGGAGCAAGTCGTACTGATGCTGGAGTTCATGCTTTAGGACAAGTTATTCATTTTGACTATCCCGTAAACCTTGACCCTCAGAAAATGAAGTTTGCCCTTAACAGTTTGATGCCGCTTGATGTGGAATTTATTGACGTTCAAAAGGTTGATGAAGAATTTCATGCCCGATTTTCAGCGCATGAAAAGACTTACATGTATCGGGTTGACCGAGGGCGTTTCGTCGATCCTTTTAAAAGATTTTATACGACGCACTACCCTTATCCGATGGACTTATCGCGAGTTAAAACAGCGTTAAAAGATGTTGTGGGTACGCATGATTTTACTAGTTTTGCCGCTAGCGGTGGGCAGGCGACAAATAAAGTTCGCACGATCACACAGGCTGAAGTTGAAGAAAACGTTAAGGATAATGAAATCACTTTTTATTTTACGGGAGATGCCTTTTTATATAACCAAGTTCGGATTATGTTGGGAGTGTTATTAGAAATTGGCAGTCAAAAACGTGAGATTCATGATTTCTTGCGTTTGTATGAGGTAAAAGACCGTAAAGAAGCGCGCTGGACTGCTCCTGCAAGTGGGCTTTATTTAAAGGAGGTTCACTATGTCTGATTATATTAAACAGATTCGTAAAATGGTGGGACATGAACCAATCATCTTAACTTTTGCGGCCGGTATTTTAGTTAATAAGCAAAATGAAATACTTTTACAAAAGCGGAGTGATTTTAATCAGTGGGGTTTGCCTGGTGGTGCCATGGAATATGGGGAAAACGCAGAAAAAACATGCCAAAGGGAATTCTTGGAAGAAACTGGTTATCAGGTAAAAGTAGATAAATTATTAGGGATTTCGACGAATCAAGTACAAAAGTATCCCAATGGTGATTTGAGTCAATCAGTCGTTATATTTTTTGTAGTAACATCTGATTTAAAAGATCGCAATCATGACATAAGTCCTGAAACTATGGATTTATGCTTTTTTAATATGAATAAATTACCAAAAATTTTTAATAAGCAGCATTATAAAGCAATTCAGCATTTTAAAGACGACAAATTTTCTTATTTTGATTAAATTTGATTTCTGAAAAAAGAGTCTTATAATCTTTCATTAGAAAATAATTGAGGTAAAAAATGGTTTTTGATAAAAATATCTATCGGAAAATTTTAAGTCATGCATTTGACATCCCAGTTAGTGTTAGTTATTGGGACAAAACAACGGAAAATTATGGTGAGGGAACTCCTGAAGTTAAGATTAAGTTTAATGAGGAAATTCCCGTTACTGATTTTATGCATGAACCAACGTTGCGGCTCGCTGAAGCATATATGAATGATCGTTTGGATATTGAAGGAAGTATTCAAAAGTTAGTTGCTTCAGCTTTTGCAGCTAAAGATAGCTTTTTGACAAACGGAAGGTTAATTAAATATCTGCCCAAAATGTCTCATTCTGAAAAAGCGAGTGAGGCGGATGTTCAGAAACACTATGACATTGGCAATGACTTTTATAAGAAGTGGCTTGATCCGACAATGACGTATTCTTGTGCTTACTTTGAACACCCGGATGACACTTTAGAACAAGCTCAACGAAATAAGATTGAACATATTCTGCATAAATTAAAACCAGTTGCGGGGAAAACCCTTTTAGACATTGGATCTGGCTGGGGAGCGATGATTATCGCAGCAGCAAAGCTCTATGGTTTAAAAACAACTGGGATTACTTTGAGCCAAGAACAATTTGATTACACGAAAGAACGGATCAAAAAAGAAGGCTTAGAAGATCAAGTTGATGTTTGGCTGATGGATTATCGCGAAGTACCAAAAGATGTGGATTTCGATTACGTTGTCAGTGTTGGGATGTTTGAACATGTTGGAAAAGAAAATTTAGGTCTTTATTTCCAAAAAATTAAAGACCTCTTGGTTCCAGATGGAGTGGCTTTAATTCATGGAATTACTGGTCAGCATGAAGGATTGGGCGTTGATCCATTCTTAGTTAAATATATTTTCCCAGGCGGTTATATTCCAAATGTGTCAGAGAATCTAACGCATATTATGGATGCCAAGCTTCAGATAGCTGATTTGGAGCCATTAAGACGCCATTATCAGAAAACCTTGGAGATTTGGACAGAAAATTATCACAAGGTTTTTGACGAAACGAGCGAAAAGTATGGACGTGACTTTGCCCGGATGTGGGATATGTACTTACAGGCTTCAGCAGGTTCTTTTGAAGCAGGGAATATCGATGTAATGCAATTCCTATTGAGCAATGGTCGCAGCGCTCAAACCCTTCCAATGACTAGATCTTATATTTATGAAAAAGAAAACTAAAAAAACCGGCATTTGCCGGTTTTTTTATGCTAGAAGCATGGCGTCGTCTTCTACCTGACTGCCAGCTTGTTGTTGGAATAGATCCATTAGTTTCGTAACTGTTAAATCTTTCTTTTCATCTCCTTTGAGATTAATTGCAACTTTACCTTGATGAAGCATAATTAATCGATTGCCATATCGAATTGCATCTTCCATATTGTGAGTAACCATAAAAGCAGTTAGTTTCTGTTCACTAATTAATTTTTCGGTTAATTCCATTACAGTAACCGAAGTTTTTGGATCTAAAGCTGCGGTATGTTCATCAAGTAAAATTAAATCAGGCCGCTGCAATGTTGCCATTAATAAAGTGATGGCTTGTCTTTGACCGCCGGAGAGAAGACCGACTTCTGTTTCTAAACGATTCTCAAGATTTAAATTAAGCATCGCGAGCTGTTCTTTGAAGAATTTTCGATCGTGGCTTTTAACACCCAAAGCAAAACCTCGATGTTGTCCGCGTTTCATTGCTAATGCTAAATTTTCTTCGACGGTTAAACGAACTGCCGTCCCCATCTTAGGATCTTGAAAGACTCGGCTGATTTTTTTTGAGCGCTTTGTTACCGATTGTTTAGTCACATCTTCACCGTTTAGAATGATTTGACCGTCCTTTATTGGGAGAGTTCCGGCAATACTATTTAGTAAAGTAGATTTACCAGCACCGTTGCTTCCGATAATTGTTACAAAATCTCCTGCATCTAACTCGAGATCAACGCCTCGAAGGACGTGATTTTCGTTAACTGTTCCTTTTTCGAATGTTTGCTCTAAATTACTAATCTTTAAGACTTGGGGCATTGTTTTTTCCTCCTTTATTGCGGTGAAGTCGTAAATTAGGTAATGACAAACAAACGACTAGAACTAATGCGGACGCTAGTTTTGCATCTGATGGCTGGACATTCATTTCAAATACTAGTGCAAGAATGAAACGATAAATAATTGCACCAAGTACTAATGTTAAAAGCCGAATTCCAATTTTTTTGTTGCGGAGAAGAACTTCGGCAATAATGATTGAAGCAAGACCAATTACGATTGTTCCAACCCCTGAATTTAAATCAGCAAAGCCATTGTTTTGCGCCAACAAAGCTCCAGAAAGAGCAATACAAGCATTGGAAATCATATATCCGAGAATTTTCATGTTTTCAGTTTTAATTCCATTTGCGGCACTCATATCTGGATTATCACCAGTAGCTCGCATCGCAAGTCCAATTTCAGTTCGAAAGAATAAAACTAATAGAGCAATGACTAATAAAGAAATGATTAGGCCGATAACGATTACTGCATTATTGCGCGACAGCCCCCAATTTTGGGCAATCGTGAATACCGTATTTTTGCCAAGAAGTGATACGTTAGCAGCATTACCCATGACCCGAGAAGTAATTGAATAGAGTCCAGTCATCGTGATAATTCCTGCTAAAAGAGAAGGAATTTTAAGCTTAGTATTTAAAACCCCCGTTACTAACCCGGCAATCATTCCTCCTAGAAAAGCGATGATAGTGGCTAGAATTGGATTAATTCCTTTGACAATGCAGATTGCAGCAATGCCGCCGCCGAGAGGGAAACTGCCCTCAGCTGTCATATCAGCGATATCTAAGATCCTAAATGTTAAATAGACTCCAATTGCCATTAAGGACCAAAGCAGCCCTTGCGAGGCCGCCGATAGTAATAAATCAAAAATATTAGACATGTCTATTAATTCCTCTTTCTTGCTTTTGGATTATTTTGGCTCTTTAATGCTAGCTGGATCAATGCCTAAAGCTTTAGCCATTTCTTTATTAACTACTAATTTTAAATCATTGGCTTTCTCGACCGCCATGTCCGCTGGCTTTTCTTTGCCTTTTAAAATTCTTGCAGCCATCTTGCCAGTTTGTTCGCCTAGCGATTCATAATCGATTCCAATTGTTGCTAGTCCACCAGTTTTTACTTGATCGTCAGACCCTGCAACAAGTGGGATTTTCTTTTCTTTTACAACTTTGCCCACAATTGCAGATGCTGAGGCAAAAGTATTATCAGTTGGGACATAAATTCCATCAGTTGAGTTGGCAAGAGTTTCAGTGACTTGTTGGACATCATTAGTGGTATTAGCAGTTTTGACTTTGGCTTTAACACCGGCCTTTTTCAAAGCTTTAATTGCAAGGTCAGCTTGAATCTTGGAATTGGCTTCCCCAGCATTATACATAATTCCAATGGTTTTTGCTTTTGGCACAATGGATAAAAGTAAGTCGATTTGTTTATCGATTGGCACCATATCAGTAGTTCCAGTAACATTGGCGCCCGGTTTGTCGTTAGATTTAACTAGTTTTGCAGCTTTTAAATCCGTAACAGCGGTCACAACCGTTGGAATTGAGGTTGTTGCATTTGCGACACTTTGAGCAGCCGGGGTGGCAATTGCCAAAATTAAATCAGATTTATCGTTGACCAGTTTTTCACTCATACTTTTGAGATTATCTTGACTGTTTTGTGCATTTTGATAATCAATTTTAATGTTTTTGCCATCAGTATATCCTTCCTCTTTAAGACCTTTTTTGAAACCAGTGTAGGATTTATCTAAAGAAGGGTGCTGGACAACCTGTAAAACTCCAACATGTTTGACCTTTGTAGATGAGCTATTGCTTGATTTATTGCTGCAGCCTCCCAGTAATAGGGCTCCTGCCAAACTAACTCCAATAATTAATTTACTTGCTTTCATATTTTCCTCCAAATTATAAAAAAATAACCACTCAGCTGCTAAGTGGTTATTTGAACTGTCGTAGACAATCTAGTTTCGTTAGCCACTTAGAGGTCTAGGTGGCTAACCGTAAGACAAATTGCTCTAGCCATCATAGATAAATACAAACCTGCATTCGTTTGTATCCATCTTGATGAATACAAACGCTATCTAAAATAGCTAAAGTAAAAACGGTTATTCAGTTGTAAGTTTTGTTTTAAATTCTTAATCATTAAGAATTACCTCCAACTTGATGTTTAAAATTATATGAGAATAAATTGCCAGCGTCAAGCATAAAAATACATTTTTCTGAAAAATTTATTTTGGAGCCTTGATACTATTGGGGTCAATTCCAAGTGCTTTAGCCATATCTTTGTTAACGTATAGTTTTAAACTTTTGGCTTTTTGGACTGGCATTGTTTCTGGTTTTGCTTTTCCATCCAAAATTTTTGCAGCCATTTTGCCAGTCTGTTCACCTAATAATTCATAGTCAATCCCAATTGTAGCAAGACCGCCTAGTTTCACATGATCGGTCGAACCAGCGACTAATGGGATTTTCTTTTCTTTCACAATTTTACCGCTTAGTGCTGCGGCTGATGAAAAAGTATTATCAGTTGGGACATAGATTCCATCAGTTGAATTTGCTAAGGTTTCGGTGACCTGTTGTACGTCATTGGTGGTATTAGCAGTTTTGATTAAAACTTTAACTCCTGCTTTTTTCAATGCTTTAACGGCTAAATCAGCTTGAATTTTAGAATTTGATTCACCAGCGTTATACATAATACCGATTGTTTTGGCTTTTGGTACGATAGATAAAAGTAAATCGATTTGTTTATCAATTGGAACCATATCAGTCGTTCCAGTGACATTGCCACCGGGTTTTTGATCTGATTTCACTAATTTTGCTGCTTTTAAGTCAGTCACTGCAGTTACAACTGTTGGGATTTTGGGAGTTGCAGTGGCAACACTTTGAGCTGCCGGAGTGGCAATACCTAAAATTAGATCAGATTTATCGTTGACGAGTTTTTCACTCATACTTTTTAAATTATCTTGATTATTTTGGGCATTTTGATAATCGATTTTAAGGTTTTTACCTTCAACATATCCGCTCTCTTTTAATCCTTTTTTAAAGCCAGTGTAGGCTTTATCTAAGGAAGGGTGCTGGACAACTTGTAAAACTCCAACATGCTTGACCTTGGTGGAAGAGCTATTACTTGATTTATTGCTGCACCCGCCTAGTAATAAGGCTCCTGCCAAACTCATACCAATAATTAATTTCTTTGCTTTCATTTTTTCCCTCCGTCTAATAAAAAATACCCACTTAGTTTCTAAGTGGGTCCAAAAGACATCAGATTCGATTATTTTGTTAGCCACTTAGAGATCTAGGTGGCTAACCGCAAAGCAAAACTCCATAGCCATCATAGATGAATTCAAACTTTCATGTGTTTAAATCCACCTTGATGAATTTAAACACTATCCATAATAGCTATAGTAGTAACGGTTATTTAGTTGTAAGCAATGTTTTAAATTCTTATTCATAAGAATTACCTCCAACTTGTTGATGAAAATTATATGTGAATTTTGTGAAAGCGTCAAGCATTATTTTTTATCTCAAAAGCTAAATAGGGATTCCACATGGCGCCAGTTGCGCTCATGACAGCATCTGCACCGCAAGAGAGGTATTTCTGATAATGTTCAGGTGAACTGACTCCGCCGACGCCAATAATTGCAAAATCAGCAGCTAATTCTCGGCGAAGTTCAGCCAAACGTTTAACCATATCAAGACCAGCCCAGCGAATTGAGTCTCCGCAAATTCCTGCTGTAGGTCGTTTTTGATCTAAAGCAGGAAGTCCAGCTTGATCAATCGGTTTTCCCGGAAGTGTATTGATTGCTGTAAATCCGTCAACAATTCCAAGCAGTTTTTTAACGAATTCCTGAAGGTCTTGATTGGGTTCAAAGAATGCTAGTTTTAATAATAAAGGCCGGTCGGGAACCGCGTTTTTGATTTCGTAAGCAACTCGTTGAACCTTGTCATAATCAAAACAAAGCAGCTGATCCTTCCCTTCGTTCGGGCAGCTTAAATTAGCTTCTAAAATTGCAGCATTGGCTTCGCTGACTAATTTGGCGGCAAGGGCGTAATCGTTCTCAATTTTTTCGTTTGGTCTATTAGTACCTTGAAAACTTCCAATGACGTATTGACCATCTCTAGCAGCACTGACAGATTTTGCAAGATCAGGCTGCCAAATGTCTGGATCATAAGATGGGACGCCAAAGGAATTAGTAATTGAAATTGGGGATTCAAAATTATGGTCAGCTAACACTTTACTGTGAGGCAGAAAATTATCTTCCAAAGGGTGAACGGACAGTACGTTTGGCAGCGGCTGACTAGGAGTAGTAGTTGTGCGGACAGTCTTATAAGTTACAAGATCAAAACCATAATTCAAAGCAGCGATGACGTATTTTGAATTCAATAGAGGACCGGCCGGAATTCCAAAAGGCAGATTGATTGGTAAGTTTAAAAATTGGGTCTGGTTAACAGTATTTACAGATTTAGAAGGTTCTTCAGCAAATGCGGCAAATGGTCCTTCTCGGTAGTTGTCTTCATAACTTAATGCTGGATTATAAAATGGAATCACAAATATTTTTCCTTTCTGTATTTTTTATATTGTAGCTCATTGAGTTTAGATCTATAAAGCAAATTGATATACAATTAGTAATATAATTAAAGCAAAGAAGGGTTCAGCGGGCAGATAAAGATTCGCAATGAAAGTTAATGAAAAATCGTAAACGCAGTATTTCACCAAAGCAAGAAGAATTAAAGAAAATTAGTGCAATGACCTCATCGGACGTTTTAAAACAGTTAAAGTCGTCACCTAACGGACTTTTAAGCAGTTCTATTGAAGAGCTGCAGGAAAAATATGGTCTGAACACTGTTTCAAGTCAGCATGCCAAGCCATGGTATTTGATTTTGCTGTTTTCTTTTAATGATCCTTTTGTTTACGTGTTATTAATGTTGGCAATCGTTTCATTAATAACGGGTGATTTCGACGGCGCGACGGTAATGTTTTTGATGATTGCTTTATCAGTCGGGATCCGGTTTCGCCAAGAATATCGTTCTCAAAAAGCGAGCAGTGATTTAACCAAGCTAATCCAAAACACCAGTGCAGTGATTCGAGATGGAGTTGCCAGAGAAATTCCAATGGACGAAATTGTTCCCGGTGATGTGATTGAATTGCGCACAGGGGATATGATTCCAGCAGACGCTTATCTTTTTGAAACTAGGGATCTATTCATCAATCAATCCTCTTTAACCGGTGAATCAATGCCCGTCGAAAAAAGCACTGCACCCCAGGAAGTTGATGAAGAGGGAACAGCATTTGATCAGCATAATTTAGTTTTTATGGGAACTGATGTTCTTTCAGGCTACGGAAAAGCAGTCATTTTAAAAACTGGGCGCCATACTTTCTTTAGCGGAATTGCTCAAAGTGTCACCACTAAAAAGGCAGTTGGTAATTTCGAAAAAGGCATGCGCTCAGTCAGTAAATTTCTGATTTTAATGATGGTGGCGTTGGTACCGATTGTCTTTTTAATTAATGGATTGACGAAAAATGATTGGGGACAGGCGTTCTTCTTTGCAATCGCAATCGCAGTGGGCTTAACCCCAGAAATGCTGCCGACAGTAGTTAATAGTAATTTAGCCAAAGGCGCTCTAACAATGGCAAAAGAAGATGTGATAGTTAAAAGGCTTAATGCCATTCAAAGCCTTGGTGCCATTAACACGCTTTTTACTGATAAGACGGGCACTCTAACAGAAGATCGAGTTGTTGTTATGCGGCACGTGAATGTATTTGGTGAGGATAACGACCATGTTTTGCAGCTTGCGTATATGAATTCAAATTATCAGACCGGCTGGAGCAATTTAATGGATGCAGCCATTATTGAGTATGTTCGTGAGCACCCAGAGCAAGAAAAGACTCTACCACAGGGATTGAATAAGTTTGACGAAATTCCTTTTGATTTTTCACGCCGCCGCTCAACAGTAGCAGTTAGAAATGACGATCATCAATGGATGATTACGAAAGGTGCTTTTGAAGAAATGTTGAGCATCTCTAAGTACGTAATGATTGGCGAGAAAAAAGAGATTTTAACGCCAGAAATTAAAGAACAGCTGGCAAAAACTAACCGCAAGTTAAACGAGCAGGGCATGCGGGTTTTGATGATTGCTTATCGAATGGATCTGCATCAGGATAATGATTATACGATTGATGATGAAAAGGAAATGACGATCGCAGGTTTTCTTGGATTTCTTGACCCGCCCAAAAAAGATGCCGAAAAAGCAATTAAGCTTTTGCGGGAGCACGGGGTTAAAGTCAAAATTTTAACAGGCGATAACGCCATTATTACTCAGCACGTCGCTGATGACGTCGGGATTGATAACTTGGAAGTAGTTCAAGGACAAGAAATTGATCAGCTAGATGATGAATCATTACTGGAAGTAGTCGAGCATCACGATCTTTTTGTTAAGTTAAGTCCTGAACAAAAAGCACGGGTGATTAAAGTAATGCGCCATTATGGCAATACGGTCGGCTTTATGGGCGATGGAATCAATGATGCACCGGCTTTACGCCAGGCAGATGTTGGAATTAGTGTGAAGAATGCTGCTGATATCACTAAAGATGTTTCTGATATAGTCTTACTTGAAAAAAGTTTACTGGTGCTTGAAACTGGAATTGTCGAAGGCCGTAAAGTTTATGCAAATACGATGAAGTATATCAAAATGACAATTTCTTCTAATTTTGGAAACGCCTTGTCAGTTTTGATTGCAAGTATTTTTTTGCCATTTTTGCCAATGTTATCAGTACAGCTATTAGTTCAGAATTTAATCTATGATACTTCTCAAATGTCAATTCCGTGGGACAACGTTGACCGTGAAACTTTAATGAAACCGACACCTTGGCGGATAAAAGGACTATTTAAATTTACGGTTATCTTTGGACCATTGAGTTCAATTTTTGATGTTTTAACGTTTGTTACGCTGTGGACAATTTTTGGCGTTGGAGCACATGCAGGAAGTCTTGTGTGGCAGCATCTTTTTCAAGCCGGATGGTTTGTTGTGGGACTTTTAACGCAGACTTTAGTTGTCTATGTTTTTAGAACGCAAAAAGTACCGAGTATCAAACGGCATGCTTCTAACACAGTAATCCTTGCAACCCTGTTGGCAATATTTGCGGGATTAATTGTAGTATTAACTCCATTAAGAGTGGCTTTTGATTTCGGCCGTCTGCCAGGGACCTACTTCATCGCAGTTGTGATTCTAACGCTTGGATATTTATTAACGGTTGAAACAGTCAAACGGCAATACATTAAGCATTATCACGAATGGCTTTAAAAACTTCACAGACACAAGGAATTTCTTCAGTAAAGGTCTTTCCTTCATCGAGGCATTCTCTGGTAAAAAAATCTCGGTGAACATTTCTCCATGAAGCAAGTGTTCGGTCATCTTCACCTTCAAGATATGCGTGTTCGGCTGAAACATTTTTAAACGGCATAATTTCAACGCTCAGCGTTTGGGTAATACAAACAGGGTGTCCCTGTCCATCTAAAATGATGTTGTATTCACCGACTTGCGGCAATTTATCTCCTTTTACAAAGCGGGAGCTGGTTGCCGTTTTTTTGCCTTCTAGAACCAATTTTGCTAATTCATCAGCAGTTTTAGGATTATCACCAAAAGCCCATGCCTCATAAGCGGCATTTGTGAGTTTATTCTTATCAGCAAAAACTTGCCAATATTTTTCAATTTCGTTCATTACTAATTATCCAATTATATTTTTAATTGGTACAATTATAGCAATAGGAGGCATTATTTGCATAATAAAATTATGATCGTCGAAGATGATACGGTTATTGCTCAGACAATCAGCAAATTTCTAATAGAACACGGATACGAGGTTCAGATTGCTAAACATTTGAATGTAGTTGATAAAGACTTTTCATACTTTGAACCAGATTTGGTGATTATGGATTTAATGCTGCCATATTTTAATGGGTTCCATTGGTTAGAAATAATCCGCCAAACTTCAAAGGTGCCAGTCGTTTTTCTAACTAGTGCAGGAGATGATCCAAATCTTGTAATGGCAATGGATTTAGGGGCTGATGATTTTCTGGCAAAACCAGTCGAGCTGTCAGTCCTCCTTGCAAAAATTAAAGGATCACTAAGGCGGGTCTATCAGTACCAAGTTTCTGAGACGAAGATTACAGAAGGAGGTTACACGCTGGATATTGCTGATCACAAAATTTTAAATGAAACGGGCAGGGTGAGTCTTTCACCGATTGAAACCAAGTTATTGGGCTTATTATTTGAGAATATCGATCAGCTGGTAACTCGCGAACAGATGATTAATAAGCTGTGGGAAGGTGATGATTTTATTGACCGCAACACTCTCGCGGTGACAGTAAATCGCTTGCGAAAAAAAGTTGAGTCAATCGGCTTAGCGCCATTTATCGTGACAGTAAAAGGTTCGGGTTATAAATTGAATTTGGAATTAAGTAAATGATTAAATCTTATTTAAAAAGCCGCTGGCTGATAGTAGTAATTCCAATTGTTTTAATGGCAATTACCGCATTAATGACCGTTCTTTTAGTGCAGCCGTGGACGTTATTTCTCAATACAGTCTTTATTTCAGCAGTGCCCGTATTAGTCCTTTGGATTTGGGATTTTTTGAGATTTAAAAGCAGTTACCAAAATTTAGAGCACATCAAACAGTCTAAAGTTATTGATTTCGAGGAACTTCCTAAGACAAATGATGCTCTCAGCAGTGATTATCAGGAAATAATTAGATTTGAAGAAGAGAATCTTGAAGAATTAAAGACGCAGCTGGCAGATATTCAGACGGATATTATTGATACGCTGCAGCTTTGGACGCATCAAATTAAAACCCCGCTCACAGCGCTAGACCTCTTAATGCAGGTTGAACCAATTGATTCAGCTGCTGCTAGATTAGAGATAGAAAATATTAACCGCTACTTAAAAGTGATGCTCAACTATTTAAAATTAACGACCGTTAACACCGACCTGGTTTTGACCAAAATTTCTTTAACGCCATTGGTACAAGAGACGGTTAGAGATTTAGCAAAACTATTTATTGCTAAAGACTTAAAAGTTACTGTAGAAGAACTGCCAACTGTGGTTAGTGATTCGCAATGGCTGCGGTTTATCTTTGAACAGGTGCTCACGAATTCGATTAAATATACTTCTGAAGGTGAAATTAGAATATATGCCAAAGGGGACGCAATTATCTTCGCTGATACAGGAATTGGCATCTTACCAGAAGATCTTCCGCGAATTTTTGAACAAGGATATTCAGGTTATAACGGAAGAGAGAATCAGAAAGCCAGTGGATTAGGTCTTTATCTAAGTAATGAGATTGCTAAGAAGCTGGGACTTAAAATGACCGCCGCTTCTGAGGTTGGAAAATATACTGAAATTGCGATCCATTTTCCGCAGCAAGCTTGGGACGTTGAATAGGAGAATTTAATGAGTTCATTATTACGCCTAAAAAATGTAGAGAAAACGTACTATGGAAAGTTTAAAACTCACCCAGAAAAAGTCTTAAAAGGGATCAGTTTCGAGGTAGAAGCAGGAGAATTTGTCTCAATTATGGGAGAATCAGGCGCAGGAAAGAGTACCCTTTTAAACTTGATTGCAACACTTGATGAACCGAGCGGCGGGACAATTACCTTAGATGAAACGAATTTAAATCAAGTTCCTGAAGACAAGCGAGCAAAATTTCGCAGAGAGAATTTAGGTTTTATTTTTCAAGATTTCGATTTATTGGATAATTTTAATGTTCAGGACAATATTTTTCTGCCGTTGGTTCTCGCAAAATCGTCATTAGAACTAATGACCGATCGGTTAGCAGAAATTGCTCCGCGCCTTGGCTTAACAGATCTATTAAGTA
Source organism: Xylocopilactobacillus apis (assembly GCF_033095965.1). Lineage (NCBI taxonomy): Bacteria > Bacillati > Bacillota > Bacilli > Lactobacillales > Lactobacillaceae > Xylocopilactobacillus > Xylocopilactobacillus apis. The sequence goes on along the minus strand of NZ_AP026801.1, from coordinate 1,905,222 downwards.
AACGCCCGTATGAATTATCAGGCGGACAAGAGCAGCGGGTAGCTGCAGCAAGAGCAATTATTACTCAGCCTAAACTTCTCTTAGCTGATGAGCCGACCGGAGCACTAGATTCAAAAACTTCAGAAGAACTGTTAGATTTACTTGAAGAATTAAATGATAGAGGTCAAACCACTTTAATGGTCACGCATAGTGCAGTGGCAGCCAGTCACAGCAAGCGAGTTTTATTTATTCGAGATGGGATGATTTATCATCAGATCTATCGGGGGGAACTAAACCAAAAGCAATTTCTAACGAGAATCAGCGAGAGTTTAACCGCAATGTTAGATAAAGAATAATTTATAATTGTTGTTTAATAATATAAAACACTAGTTTTAATTTGTTTTGAATTTTGATAGTTTAAGGTATTATGAAAACTTTTAAATCTTTGATAAAATTTTCACTAATATTGTCGGTTATTTCTTTAGTAACCTACACGATGATAGTGATTGAAGAATCCATAATGGGCAATGATTGTGGTTTTATTTCTGTCTTCGTATTTTTATTATCCAATTTTCTTTCTATTTTGATGGTTCTTCTGTCTATTTTCATCTCATTTAGAAATAAATTGTACTTGTTGTCTCTTACAAATTTATTTGCTTTACCTTGCGTTAGTTATCCCTGGATCACTGATTCAATGAATGCAATATTTGAAATCACTTTGCTTTCGATGTTAATTGTAATTAACCTGATTAATATTTATTTGTTTAAACACAGGTACGAAAATACAATATATTAAATGAAATTTTATGCAAAATTAGCTTGGAATAATTTACTTAAATATCGCCGTATCTACTTGCCGTTTGTTTTGACAGTAAGTTTTATGATGGTGGTTACTTTAGTGATGCTAAATGTTTATTTTGCAAGCAAAGAATTATTTTCAGAAAATATTGTCAATTCTGTTCAAGTGTTATTTGTGCTCGGCAGTGCCCTAATGATGATTATGACCTTGATAATTGCTTGGTATGCCAATAATTTCACTTTGAGCCAGCAAGGTCAACAGATCGGGCTTTACAGTGTAATTGGCTTTAGCAAAAAAGAAATCGCTAAAATGATATTTTTTGAGAATTTTTTCTGCTTTTTGCTTACCCTTTTTACAAGTTCAATTATTGGGCTGGGATTTTCTCGTTTGGGGTATTTGATTCTTGCCCGCCTGCTGGATCTGCCGCTAATTAGTGGCTTTGGTCTGAATTTTCAGGCTTTTAGGATTGCAAGTCTAGTATTAATCGTCATCTTTATCTTTTTGTTTTTGCTGGATTTATTATGGATTTGGCAGAATAATCCCATTCAAATGGTTAGAGAAACAAATGCTGGAGAGAAAGAACCGAAAACCCGCTGGTTAATGCTTGCTGTCGGCTTGATTTGTCTTGTTGTAGGTTATTACTTAGCTCTTAAAATAAAAGAACCACTAGGCGCTTTGATTTACTTTTTTATTGCCGTTTTATTGGTCGTCCTTGGAACGTATTTCTTGTTTATTGCTGGAAGTATCTTTATCTTGAAAATGCTGCGGAAACACAAGCATTTTTATTATCAGCCGCGCCATTTCATTAGTTTGAGCAATATGTTGAGCCGGATGAAGCAAAATGGAGCAGGACTTGCTTCGATTACGATTTTAGTAACGATGACACTGATTACTATTGTATCCACTATTACTTTGTTTTTCGGGGTTAATCAGATTGTTCAAAAAGAAAATCCCGTAGACTTGCAATATGAGGTTCTGTCCAATTATCCCGATCCAATTTCAACCATTAGAAAATCAGCTGCAAAAAATGGAGTCAAAATTATTGAAGATCGGTTGCTTGAAATAGTTCCCAGTTATCAAATGAACTTAGATCATGATGAGTTAAAGCCGCTTAAAAGAAATGATTATTCGATTAAGTCGGTTATGAATCAACGCTTTTATGATATTAATGCGATGACTGTTAACAACCTCGACCAAATTAATAAGAATCACACTAGTTTGAAACCGAATGAAGTGATGATTTATAAATCAAATGGTTATTCGTATTCAAGAATTAAAATTTACGGTCAAACTTATCACGTCAAAGAAAGTTTGAATAAATTTTTGGACTTTTCCAGTCGAATCAGCATGAATACGATTTATTTAATCTTTGCTGACAAAAATGAATTAACTAAAGCTATGGGTAAAATTCAACACAAAAATCCGCGTTCAGTTAAGTTTACAAAGCATCATTTGATAACTTTAAAAGGGAGTAAAATTCAACAGTTAAAGATTAAGGATAGCTTGCCCGATGGGGTTTACGCCCAGTTTCGCGTGCTTGCATATGATAATACAAAGTCTGTTTTGAGCGGATTTTTATTTATCGGGATTTTGATCGGTGGGGCATTTGTTATCGCAACATTTTTGATTTTATATTATAAACAATTAAGTGAAGGGTACGCAGATGCCAGACGCTATCAAACTCTTGAACGGGTGGGCCTTTCTCGAACGGAAATCAAAAAGATAATTAATAGTCAATTACTGCTGCTGTTTTATATTCCTTTAGCCGTTGCAACATTGCACTGTCTTTTTGCCTTACCATTAGTTCAAAAAATATTGGATCTTTTTGGGATGTCTAATTTTAAAATCTTTCTGTTAGTCGGGCTTGTTGTTTTGATAACATTTGCTGTAATTTATGTCTTAATGTATAAATTAACTTCTAATGTTTACTATCGGATTATCACCCAGCGTCAAGGGCGCAGAGAATAGTTTTTCTCATGTTCTGAAAATAATTTGATGAATTTAAGAATTGGATCTCGTTTGCGTAATCTTTTATATAAGCCTAAAAAAGGAAGGATATATATAATTGCGCAAAAGAGAAATTTTACCATCAAATGATTTATTATTTAAAAAATTATTTGCGTCACCCAAGAACCGTCATATTTTAATCGGCTTCATTCATGATATGATCGGTTTAAACGTTGTAGATGTAATAATCGAAAATCCATATAATATTAGAACCTTTAAAGTGACGGAAGATCAGCAGGAATTCTTAGAAACAGAGGTTGATGTATTAGCCCGGCTTGATGACGGAAGTCTGGTAACCATCGAACTGCAGGTAAGAAGAGAAGCACATTTTATCGAACGTTCACTGCATTACCTGTCAGAGAAATATGTGTCAAATTATGCGAGAAGAGATCTAGAGAAATTAAAGGATGATATTAAAGAGGATAAATATGGGTCATTGAGACCAGTGTATGGGATTAACATCGTGTACTTTGATTTATTTAAAGAAGACAACAAAGCGTATCATCGATTTACGATGTATGATGTAAAGAATAAAATAGAGTTAAAGAATGAAGATGGCTTACCGCTGTTGAGTGTGGTATATTTTGATTTAACAAAGCCCCGAGACACGCTAGAAGGAGAGATGCCGTATTGGTACGATTATCTAAAGAGCAATAAAAAGGTTAAAGAAGCACCGGAATATCTGCAGGATGCATATAAAGTAACAAGTTATGAGAATTTAGAAATGGAGGAACGAGAGATGTTGGACGCAGTAGAGAGAGCGAGATCAAAGCTGGATGCACAGATGTTGTATGCCGAAGAAGAAGGCAGAAAAAGAGGCGAAGAGCAAGGCGTTAAACAGACTAAAATAGATACAGCGAAAAAGATGCTAAAAATGGGAATGAAAGTTGAAGAGATCCATGCTGTCACCGATTTAAGTGTCGAAGAGATTGAAAAATTAAAGTAGCTGTTTGTTCTTTTATTACAAACCTACCAAAAAACGCTGATAGAATTTAATCCGATTTGGATTTTAGTTCTCTCAGCGTTTTTATTTATATCTTTAAACAGCTTTTTGACGATATGTTCAGATGAATTCTTAATTATCAAAATTTTTGGGACTTATACATTAAGCTCGTTTTTTATTTACCGATTAAATAGTTATTTGCTTTTTTTAAAATTAATTTTAGAGTTTCGTAAGTTAAAGTCGTCCGAGCATCCTCGTAGTTAAACCAATCTAAGTGACTAATTTCGACATCTTGTTTGATTAGTTTAGGATTACCCTGAACCTCAGCTAGGTAAATAATGGTTCTTTTCTGATTTCCATTAGCAAGTGGGTATTCGTCGACTTCTCTAAAATCATTAGTATCAACATGAACATTTAAGCCGGTTTCTTCTCTGATTTCTCGTTCGGCCGCCTCTTGGTCAGTTTCGTTTCCCTCAACATGTCCTTTTGGAAACCCCCAGAAGTGAGAAGTGGCACTCTGTTCCAATAAATATTCAATTTTTCCCTTATTTTTTCTATAAACAACTGCACCAGTCGAAATTTCTAATGTCAAGTTGATGTTCCTCCCAAAGTTAATATTTATATTGTATCTCATTTACTGTATACTTTTGAAAAAAAAGAGGTCCAAAAATGTTACAAAACCCCAAAAATTGAAATTAGGTGATCAGGTTGCCGTTGTTAGTTTGTCATCAGGAGTTCTAGGTGAAGATTACGTAGTTCACCAGAGAAATCTCGGAATAAAGCGCCTTGAAGAATTGGGCTTAAAACCAAATTTTATGCCAAATTCTTTAAAGGGCCTAGATTACATAGAACGCCATCCAGAGGCACGGGCAGCAGATTTGAAAGAAGCATTTTTAAATCCTGAGATCAAAGGGATTTTTTGTGCTATTGGTGGCATAGACACCTATCGTTTGCTTCCGTTTCTAATGGAAGATGAAGAATTTATTCAAGGAGTTCAGAATAATCCAAAGCTCTTTAGCGGATTTTCTGATACAACGATAAATCACTTAATGTTTTATCATTTGGGGCTTCAAACTTTCTATGGACCAAACTTTTTAAATGATTTAGCTGAACTTGATTACGATTTATTACCATATACTAAGCAAACATTAGATCACTATTTTCATGATTACGAAAAAACAGATATTGTCTCGTCTCCAATTTGGTATGAAGAAAGAACCGGTTTTTCCAAAAAATCGCTGAAAACAGCAAGGAAAAGTCATCCAGAAGAACATGGATATGAGATTCTAAGAGGTCAAGGAGTAGTCACTGGTGAGCTGCTTGGCGGGTGTTTAGACAGTCTGCACGATATGATTCATACTACTATTTCAGAAATTAGTGATGAAGATAAAGTTATTGCTAAGTACCACATTTTTCCATCAAATGAAGAGTGGCAGGGGAAAATATTATTTATCGAAACTAGTGAAATGTGTCCTGATTCAAAATTGTATCGGCATATGTTAGAAGACTTAAAAAGGCGAGGGATTTTTCGAAGAGTGAAAGGTATTATCGTCGGCAAACCGCAAAATGAGAAACATTATGAAGAATATAAATCAGTCTTATTAGATGTTACCGAAGAATTTCAGCTGCCGATTATTTACAATGTTAACTTTGGTCATAGCTATCCTCGAACGGCGTTGCCGTATGGAGCAAAGATCAAGCTTGATTTTGATCAAAATAAAATTATCATCGACGAACCATTTTTTAGGACAAACTAAAAAAGCCATTCGTAGAGAATAGCTTAGTCTTCGGTAAATATCACTTCACCATTTTTAAATTCAGCGATTCTTGCGAGAGCTTCAATTCGGATGTTGTGTTCTTCGAGCAGTTTGCGACCGCGCTGGAAAGTTTTCTCAATTACAATTCCAACGCCTTCAATATTTGCTCCAGCATCTTTAGCAATATTTAAAAGGCCTTGAACTGCTTGCCCATTTGCGAGAAAGTCGTCAATAATTAAGACATTTTCATCGGGGTGAAGGAATCTCTTATCGATGATAATTTGATTGTTAACTTGTTTTGTAAATGAATAGACATCTGCGGTGTAGACATTGTCTGGTAAGGTTAGAGATTTATGCTTGCGGGCAAAAACTACAGGCAGCTTCATCGCATATCCTGTCATTACAGCAGGAGCAATCCCTGACGATTCAACTGTTAAAATCCGGTCTGCTTTAGTATCGGCAAACAGTTTCGCAAATTCTTCGCCAATCTGCATCATCAAAGTTGGATCAACTTGATGGTTTAAAAAGGAATCAACTTTTAAGATATCGTCGTTTAGGATTAACCCATCTTTTTTAATTCGTTCTTCCAGAATTTTCAATTTATTCTCCCATTTTTCAGCTTTTCTCAAGAATAATTTAAAGATCAAAAAATATCAACCAAAAATCCACCTTTTGACTGATTAAGAGTGAAATACAATTCGATTATAATATCTAAAGATAGAAAAGGAGTTAGTCATGATATTTCTTTCATTTATAGTTTTTATTTGTATGATTGTTTTGCTGCTGCCATTTATTTTAGCAGCTTTTATTGGACGGCTCTTAGGGCTTTATAAGTCTTCAGATGATCGAGTTTTAGCTGGAGTTTGTGCAGGGGTGGCAGATCGATTTGACGTTTCTCCAGGACTAGTTCGTTTAATTTGGCTCATTGCCGTTCTTTTCTTTAGTGTTGGATTCTGGTGGTATGTTGCTTTTGCAATCGTGCTGCCGACTGAGCGTCACGACAGCCATTATGATGATTTTTAATTTAATTAGGTCGCTTTCGGGCGGTCTTTTTCTTTGAATAATAAATGATTTAAAAAGATTAATAGAAAAACGATCTTTTTTCTTAATTAAGGATAAAATATAGATATGGAAAATGCAGAAGAAAAAGAAACAATAGTACTTATGGGCTTCTCTTCGATATTTCAAAGCAGGATCGGGAGCCATTTGGCAGATCAGCTGGAAGTTCCTTTTTATGATCTTAATGAAGAGGTCGAAAAACTTCTCCAACGTCTCCCTCCTGACCAAGTAAATGAAATTGGCTGGGATGAGATTAATACGGTCGAAAAGACCGTTTTAGCTGATTTGATTACGAAAAAAGGAGCAGTAATTGCAGCAAATTCTGATTTAGTTGATGACGAAGAAAGCTTCAATATTTTAAAATATTCTGATACAGCAATCATTTATTTACACGGGCGTTTTACTGAAACGGTTGCTAAGTTTATTGCGTCACAATTATTTTCCAGTGAAAAAATTGAGCAATGGGTCACTGATATTTTTCAAATTTTATGGCAGGTTAGAGATCAAGAATATCGAAGTATTGCTGATTTAATGGTCGAAATAGACGGGAAGGAACCCGAGCAGGTTGCTAGAGAAATTGCTGAATTTATCACGATGGAAGTTGGCGAAGACGACTTATTTTAGAGGGGAAAAATGGCGTTATTACATCTTAATTATCGTTCAAAAGTTTTAGGTCTAGATCAAGAACTATCAGTTATTTTACCGGAATCAGTGGATTTAGAAGATCAAGAATTAACTGATATTCCAGTTATCTATTTATTACATGGTATGGGAGGTAACGAGTTAACGTGGCTTAGAAATACCCGCTTGGCTCGCCTAGTTAGACATACTAAAGTTGCAGTTGTAATGCCATCAACAAGTCTTGGGTGGTATACGAATACAACTTATGGGATGAATTATTTTGATGCCCTAGCAATTGAACTGCCGGAGAAAATTCATGAATTCTTCCCGCAGTTATCTACCAACAAAGAGAAAAACTTTGTTTGCGGCCTTTCAATGGGTGGTTACGGGGCTTTTAAATTTGCTTTTGGTACCAACCGCTTTTCATATGCTGCATCACTTTCTGGAGCATTAGACCTCAATGCAATGGATCACAGTTTAATTAAAGATGAGCAGCAATTAGCTTATTGGCAAGGAATCTTTGGTGATATTGATCAATTTTCTGGGTCGAAAAACGATTTATTTACAATGGCAAAAGAGCAAGTAACTCATCAAAAAGATTTACCGCATCTTTTTGTTTGGATTGGCACCGATGATCCTTTGTATCAGTCAAATCAGACGGCCGTCAAAGAATTTAAAAACTTAGGCTATGATCTTAAATATCAAGAGGCAAGAGGACGGCATGAATGGTATTACTGGGATCAACAGTTGGAGGAAGTTTTACGTTGGCTGCCGATAGATTATATTGGAGAGGAACGTCTCTCATAAATGAAAATTTTAGTAACTGGCGGCCTAGGATTTATCGGCTCTAATTTTATTTGCTATCATCAAGAACATTATCCCAACGATTATATTGTTAATATCGATGCCTTAACCTATGCTTCAAATACAGATAATTTAGCTGGAATTAATCAAAATAATTATCAATTTTATAATGCCAATATTCTTGACCAAGGATTATTACAAGAGATTATTCAAGGATCCAAAATTGATCTCATTGTGAATTTTGCAGCAGAGTCCCATGTTGATCGATCTATTGATAATCCGGAAGTTTTTGTTAAAACTAACGTTGAGGGAACTTTCTCTTTGTTGGAATTGGCCTACCTTGATCAATTGCGCTTAATTCAGATCTCGACTGATGAAGTTTATGGCACTTTGCCGCCTGATGAATATGCCTTGGAAACAGCTGCTTTAAGCCCTAGTTCTCCTTATGCAGCCAGTAAAGCGTCAGCTGATCTTTTGGCGTTATCTTATCACAAAACTTACGGTTTAAAACTAAATATTATTCGATCGACTAACAATTACGGGCCTTTTCAGCATTTGGAGAAATTTATTCCCAAAACAATCACTCACTGCCTAAGTCAAAAACCAATTCCCGTCTATGGAACTGGTAAAAATATGCGAGATTGGCTTTATGTAGAAGATAACGTGCGGGCAATTGAACTGGTCATTCATCATGGCAAAGATGGCGAGATTTATAATGTTGGTGCTAATAATGAGATTTCTAACCTTGAGGTAGTAGATTCAATTCTCAAAGAATTAGGAGCAGATCGTAGTTTAGTGAATTTTGTAGATGATCGGCCGGGACACGATTTAAGATATGGAGTTGATGTTAAAAAAATTACTGCCTTAGGCTGGCAGCAAAAGTATGCTTTTGCTGATGGGCTAAAAAAAACGATCGAGTGGTATCAAACTAATCCTGAGTGGTGGAATCATGGAAATCACAGCTGACTTCATGATCATTAATGATGCCAATTGATTGAATAAAGGAGTAAACTATCACGGGGCCGACAAATTTAAAACCTCGTTTTTTAAGATCGTTAGAGATTTTAATACTTAGTTCATCTTTAGCGGGAACAGGGTTATTGACATCAATTTGGTGGTCAATTGTTTGGTAGTTAGTAAAATGCCAAATATAATTGTCAAAGCTCTTAAATTCTTTTTGAATTTGAAGGAACTGTTTGGCGTTGTTAATGGCAGCAGTAATTTTCTGGCGATTACGAACGATACCCGCATCCTGCATGAGTTTATCAATCTTGGCTTGATCAAAAGATGCAATTTCGTGATAATCAAAGTTATTAAAAGCTTTTTGAAAATTAGCTCTTTTAACAAGGATAGTCTGCCAGCTTAGACCTGCTTGAAACATTTCTAAAGTTAACATTTCAAATATTTTCTGATCGTCATGAACGGGGACTCCCCATTCTTCATCGTGGTATTTAATTTCGATGTTATCAGGAGCTAAATTTTTAACCCATTGGCAGCGTTTAATCTTCGGCATGGTCGATTCCTTCCGCGTTATCTAGAATGTTAGCCTCGTTAAATTTAATAAATGAATTAACTAAATTCGTTGGAAATTCTTGATCCCAAGGAATTTGGATTGATTCAGAATTGAATTTTATTTTAGCAGTCTCAATATTTTTTCCAAAATGTTTAAGGGCCGGAGCTCCCGGCTTAACAACAATTGATTGATCTGAAGCATTCAGGCTAATGATCGGCTGTCCATTTAGAAAAAACGAAGGATGACCGTTTCTTAGTTCAGGGTAAGCATTAAGTTCTAAGGTTAAATCAATTTTAATTAAAAGATGATGAAATTTTTGTTGGTGCTCTGCTGGTTGGATTGTTTTTAAATATGCACCAAAAATATCGTCTAATTCATTCATAGTTTTTCTCCCAAGTTCATAATGTTATTATAACCATAAAGTAAAGGTGGAAGTGTTTATGACAGTTTTTGATATTATTAAAATTACAGAATTGGATCACGATTATTTTCCTTCAAATAAACTAGTGATGACTGATCTTGAAGGAAAGCCAAATTCACTTTTGACCGACTTGTTACGAGATGTAGTTACTAAAATTGAAATCTTATTGGATTTTAGCGAAATGAATAGTTCTGATGAAATTATTTCCTCTCTTAAGAAAGTTACGCCCTTGCCAGACGATGTGCTTGACGAGTATGCAAAAATTCTTAACCAGCCGGTTAGAGGAATAAATTTTGCTAGTAAAAGACAGGAATTAGAAATTATTTATAGTTAATGAAATTAAAATGTGTAAACTGTTTGCTTAGATTAAGTCCTCATCACTTTATTAAAGGAAAGAAGTGCTTTAGTATTTGTGATATTTGCCGTGATCGAGGACTTGAGGCAAACGATTATTTTAACTATAGCAGCGAGGTTTATGCTGAAATTTCTGAATTAGTTTATTTTGGTGCGAATCATTTAACTAAGCAAGATGAACTTGAATTAACATCTTCTAAGCGCAAGCTAATTGAATCCATTATTGCGGGTTATGATGATGCGAGTGTTGTAGTAAAAAAAGGGATCAGCCGCCATGATTTAAATCAGCAGATTATTGCGTACGAAAACAATCAAATTCAGATTAATGACATCGGGAGTTTTTTTGATAATTTAGCTCAGCTGGGTTTTCAGGTTGACAATCTGCATGATCTTCAAAAGATTGATTATACAAGCCGGATGCTGATTTATAACCGTTATCATAATCGGTGTCAATATTGCGGACGGAAAGGTTTTAGCATCGATCATATGAAGCCCGTCTCTAGCGGTGGGTCCAATGATTTAGATAATTTGACGTTATCGTGTCGTGAATGCAATAAGCTAAAGCGTGATATGCCTTATGAATGGTTCGTGGAATTTAACCTCGAGACCAGACAAATTAATCAGCAATTGGTGATTTTTGAACACAAAATTGATTTATTGGTTGAACGTAAGGAGAAATTAAGCCGGGAGCTTAATGCTTATATGCATCGAACTGGGATTACAGTTGATGAGAGAACTACCAATTACCGTGATCAAATTAAAGCTCAACAAGGTTTACTCGATGGGTTAAATAGTGATTATAATAGTTTAAGAGAGCTCAGAAAAAGTTACATTAATGCTCGTTTTCAAATGTATAAATTAGAAAAGAGAGAAAGATGACTTATAAATTAGGAGTAATTGGAACCAGTTGGATCACGAGTCAGTTTGTTGAAGCAGCCCAAGAAAAAAATCAATTTTCTTTAACGGCAGTCTATTCAAGGCACCTTGAATCAGGACAAAGGCTGGTGGATGAGTTTGGACAGGGCACAGCTTTTACCGATCTTGAACAGTTTTTAAGCAGTGACATTGATGTCGTCTATATCGCAAGTCCTAATAGTCTGCACTTTTCACAAACTAAGGCAGCTTTACTTCATCGTAAAAATGTAATTTGTGAGAAACCAGCAGTTGCTGATCCCGCACAATTAAATGAAATTAAGGAAATTTTAGAAGCTGATTCAGAAATCTTTTATTTTGAAGCTCAGCGCAATCTTTATGATCCAAATATAAATATCATTAAAGACTTACAAGAACAGATTGGCACAATTGATGGCGCATCGCTCACTTATATGAAGCGTTCTTCTAAATTTGGAGCGGTAGAAAAAGGTGAGCTGCCAAACGTGTTTTCAACTGAATTTGCCGGTGGCGCATTGTATGACTTGGGAGTTTATGCGGTGGCATTTGCTGTAGAGCAGTTCGGGAAGCCCCAAAAAGCTTTTTATGATGCAAAGATGCTCGATATTGATCACGGATCTGATATTTTTGGTCTAGGGCTTTTAAAATACCCTGATTTTTCAGTTGAAATAAAAATTGGTAAATCTGTTACTTCTTATGCACCAACGGAGATTTATGGCGAAAAAGGGACGATTATTATTACCAATCCCGCAGATCTAACTGAAGTAAAATTGGCACGTTCTTCAAAGGAGATCGAGAATTTATCACTACCTACACAATCCAATCCGTTAAGCTATGAAGCTAACTCATTTTATTGGACGATGTATAGAAATGATCGAATCCAGATGTTTGAACAGTTTGAAAAAACTATCGCTGTCAGCCGAATTTTAAAAGAAATGAGAGATTGCGCAGGAATCGTTTTTTAAAAAAGGAAGTGTAAAATGGATATTCATCATATTTCTTTATTGACAGAAGATCTTGAATTAAATATTAAATTCTATACTAAAACTTTAGGTCTTCGTTTTGTTAAAAATAGTGTTAATCAGGCTTATCCACGTCGCCGCCACATTTACTATGGCGATTTTATGGGAACTCCGGGAACAGTAGTAACGTTTTTCCCAGTCTCTCCATTTCAAGAACGAGTTGATGGCGATCATTATTGGTCGGGAATCCATTTTGCAATTCCGCGGGATTCATTGATTTACTGGCGTGACCGGCTGCAAAATAATGGTTTTAAGCCAACAGTAGATTCTAAGCACATTCTTCATGTCTTGGATCACGATGGAGTTCACATACAATTTAAAGAACGCAGCGAGGAGCTTTACGACTGGCATATTAACTATAAGTCAGATATTCCGGCGACAAAGCAAATAACTAGAATTATTGGAACCGACCTGCATGTCCCGAACATCGAAAAAACTGCTCAGTTTTTTACTGATTTAATGGGGTTAAATGTTCGGGATCAAAAAATCGTTTTAGGTGATCGAGAAGAAATCTCTTTGTTTGAAACGCCGTCCGATGCACCGAAGAAACGCTGGGGGCGAGGGTCAGTTGATCATTTTGCTTTAGCGGTTGAATCAAGCGAAGAATTGCATCAGTATTGGGATCGGGCACAAGAAAACGGTTGGACGCGGGAATTGCTAACCGATCGGGGTTATTTCCGCTCAGCTTACTTTATTGAACCTGGTGGCTGTCGCGTGGAACTGGCAACAATTAATCCAGGATTCACCGTCGATGAATCTTTGTACAATTTAGGAACGACTTTTTCACTGCCGCCGATTTTAGAGAAAGATCGGAAAGTTCTGACCGACTTTTACGCCGAAAAGAATGTTAATTTCGATGAAGTAGAGCCCTATACTGGTAATGGCTATATCAACAATCAGCCACTAAAGCCTTTAAAGGGCGATGTTAAGAATATGAGTAATAAGTAGAATGGATGCTGAAAAGCGTCTTTTTTATTTAGTTTAATAATGTATTTTTAAACATTTAGATGCATTAAACGTCAATTAGATGTATCATTATTTCATAGATGCATTATTTGGGGCAGAAAAGTCGTAGTTATTGAGATTAGGATTCTGATGATCCTTGTGTAGAAGCACCATGTAATGCACAGGGATCAGTAGGGTCCTATTTTTAATTTCATCTAAACCAAACTCATCTATAATGTTAATTATTTTATTAGGAGGATTTGTTAGTGGAAGCTTGGTTAACAATCATTATTAGTTTGATTGCGGTAGGTGTTCTGGTTTACATGTTATTAAAGAAAAATGACATCAAAATGACGCTAATTTCTTTAGGAGTAATTTTGATGTATCTAGCAATTCTGATGGGTAAGCACTTGAAAGTCAGCGTTCCAACGGGTTCAGTCTGGCTTGATCCTTTTCAGGATTTGGTAGATAAGTTTACTACGACATTAGTAGGTCCTGGATTTATAATTTTAATATTAGGCGGATATAACGCTTATATGAATCAAATTAATGCAAATCAGGTCACAATTCAGGCTTTAACAAAACCGGCTAAGAAAATTAAGTCGGTTTATTTGCTAGTCCCGATTGTTTTCTTAATGGGGAATCTTCTTTCACTAGTAATTCCAAGTGCTGCTAATTTAGCAATCATTTTGTTAGCAACCCTTTATCCGGTTTTAAGAGCAGCAGGAATGTCACGATTAAGTGCAGCAGCAGTTATTGCAACATCTGCGACAATAGTTCCAACGCCACTCGGGTCAGATAATGTTGCAATGGCGGCTCAGTTAAAAATGCCGGTCACTGAATATGCATTTCGCTATCACGCGATTGTTTCGGTCCCGACAATTTTGGCAATGGCTGTCATTCATTATTTTTGGCAGAAATATCAAGATAAGAAAAATCCTGAAAACTTTTCTTACGATGCAGAATTAAAAGCTCAAGAAGAAGATGAGCCTAAGAAAACAGCCGATGCTCCTAAAGAATATAAGGGTTTCACAAAATTTATTTATGGAATTTTGCCGTTGCTGCCAATTATTCTTTTATTACTATCATTTCTGATTAATATGATAACGAAGCAAAATTTAAGTTTAAGTGTTCAGATTGTGACGATGATTAGTTTTTTAATTGCCATAATTGTAGATGCTTTTTCAAAGAAAAATTTACAGGCGGTTTTAAAAGATACGAATGTTTTCTTCGATGGAATGGGCAGCGTCATGAGTATTGTTGCTCTTTTAGTTGCCGCTCAAGTCTTTGTCGAAGGATTAACTTCAATTGGAATTATCAATTTAATTCAAAATTCAATGAAACAGATGACAAGTTCGGGCGTGATTCTGCCAATTATCATGGTGCTCTTCACCGCAGTTATCGTTTTGCTTAGCGGCAGCGGGGTAGCATTAATTTTCGCTATGATTCCATTAATTATTCCTTTGTCCAAAGCAGCCGGGATTACACCACAGGCATTATCAATTCCAATTCAATTATCAGGTAATTTACTTCGAGCGGTGTCTCCAGTCGCTGCAGTAATTTTAATTGTTGCAGGAACGACAAAATTATCACCAGTCCAAATTATTAAACGAACTTGGGTCCCAATGGTCTTCGGGGTAATTATGGTTGTTATCATGTCTTTAATAATTTTTTAGAATAGAAAGGATAAATTTAAAATGACAGTAGTTGATCAACTGTTTGTAAATGCAAAAGTTTTTAATGTTTATTTAAAAGAATTTCAATCAATTAATATTGCAGTGAAGGACGGTCAAGTATATTGGCTGACAACATCAGAACCCGAAGCCAAAGAAATAATTAATTTAAAAGGCAAATATGTAGTTCCCGGACTAGTTGACGCACACATGCACATTGAAAGTTCAATGACCACGCCAACAGCTTTTGGTGCTCAGGCTGCTCAATTTGGCACGACCACGATTGTCGCAGATGATCACGAGATTGCTAATGTTGCAGGGTTAAGCGGGTTAGAAGAATATATGGCGCAGCCTAGTTCGATTGATGTATTTTATGCAATTCCTTCATCTGTTCCTTCAACAACGCCAGAAATGGAAACCACTGGCGGCATTATTGATGAGGCGGCAACCGCAGAATTGTTAAAAAATCCGCGGGTAATCTGTTTGGGTGAAGCAATGAATTTCCAAGGTTTAGTATCAGAGCCAGATTCTTTAATCCGCAAACTGGTAGCACTTTGTCGAGAAGAGCGTCCGACGATGCCGCTTGAAGGACATTGTCCTAAATACTCCGGTGAAGATTTGGCTCGATTTATTGGGTCGGGAATTACATCTGACCATACCCATCAAACGCCGGAAGGCATGATTGAGAAAATTTCAAATGGAATGTTTATTGAAATTCAGGCTAAATCTTTAACTCCTGAAGTAATTCAAACAGTAATTGACCATCAATTGTATGAACACGTTTGTTTTGTTACTGATGATGTAATGCCGGATGATTTCTTGAATGGTCACTTAAATAAGTTAGTTGAACAAGCCATCAGTTATGGCTTAAGTCCAGAAATGGCAACTTATATGGCAACCTACACCCCAGCGCGCCGGATGGGTCTTTGGGATCGAGGCGCTATTGCTCCTGGAAGAGTAGCTGATTTAATCGTTCTTGATGACCCTAAAACTTTTAAAATTGAATCAGTTTACAAAAATGGAAAGTTAGTTCGCAATTCAAAGCCAGAGGAAGTTCATTTTAGTGAAAGTTTATCTCACTCCATTGATGCAAAGATGCTGACAGAAGATGATTTAGTAGTTAAAGTTCCCAAAGAGTCAGGAAAAGTTACCGCTAATGTAATTCAAATTGAACCAAAGAGCACTTTTACAGAGTGTGTTCCAACAGAACTAGAAGTAAAAGATCATGTTGTTCAGTGGCAAAAAGCAGGATTAGCACTTTTAATGGTGCAAGAACGCTACGGACATCATGAACCTTTGCAGTTTGCTTTTGTCAAAGGAGCAATAAATAAACTGGGTGCAGTTGGAACGACTTGGGCTCATGATCATCACAATCTAATGGTGATGGGAACTGATCTTACTGATATGGTCAAAGCGCAAAATCAATTAGTTGAGCAGCAGGGGGCTATTTGGTAGTAAAGAATAAAGAAGTAGTCGCTAATGCTCCATTGCCAATTGGCGGCGTTGTATCTAGTATTCCAATTACCGAACTTGGACCACAGATTGCAGCAGTGCGTGAAGCAATGCAAGATTTAGGATACCATCATTTTAACGAAATCATGTCATTGTCGACCTTGTCGCTACTGGTTTCACCAGCATTGAAAATTTCTGATAAAGGAATGTTTGACGTTAAAAGTCAAAAGCCAGTTCCTTTGTTTGTTGAATCATAATATTTCTAGGCAATAATTGGCTGGTGTGAGAGCACCAGCTTTTTATGTGGAATCAAATGTAACTTTTATAATAATTCTATTTTCATCTTGATACATTTACATGAAGTTTTTGCAAAAAGTCTGATAATACTTTACTTATAATAAAAGCTGGGGATTGTCAGCAAAATAGCACTTGGTTGCTTATTTTGTAAAAAAATTTCGTAAAAATAAATATAAAACTAATAGCAATTTTGTTATACTTAGAAAATATTCATCAAATCAGACGGGAGTAATGAATTTAATGAACAAGTATATGAAGTTATTAGGGTCGTTGTTAATCGTAATCGCAAGTATTACAACGCTTGCTTTTGGATTAAACAGCAAAGATGACAGTAAAGCGGCAGATTTTCCGCATAATTTGACCAATGAAAATAATGGTAGCGATTTCAGGGGGGGGGCGCTTAGCTAATCCCGTTGTAACTGATTTTAAACCAGTTACAAAAAACAAAAAGTTAGTCCGAGGTGTTAACGGACTAACTTCAGTTGATATTGGGGCAGGAGATTCACAGAACTTTTTTGCACCGGTATCGGCAGCAAAGGTAACAGTTAATGAAAATGGGACGTGGGATTCTGTAACTTTAAATGAAGCTCAAAAGAATCAGTTAGGCGCAGTTTCTTTAAACTCAACCGTTAACATGACTAAGGATTTTTCTTTTAGATGGGATCTGAAAATAGAGCCATCTTCTTCAAGTAGATTGTCCGATGGAATCGGATTTGTTTTACATCCACTTTATAAACCGGGAGAAATAATTATGGGATCTCAAGGCGAGAGCTCATATGTATTGCCGGCTGTTTTTGGCAGAGAAGATGGAGTTAACCCTGTAACTGATGTTAATAGTCGACATAATGGCCAAAATATTCGATCCATCGGAAAAAACGGTGGTAACCTTGGAATTTCCGATTTAATGAATGCTATTGGTTTTAAGGTTGATACTTACTACAACTACAATTCAGCACCTGAGTTGACTGGAACGCCTTATGGGAGCTCTTTACATGAGCAAGATTATCACGTCGTAGATGATTTTTTTCCAAGTATTTCGGGTGGACTTTTAAATGATAATAGTTTTGGAGCATTTGTCTCAACTAATAATAATGGTTTTGCAAAGAAAAATGCTTTGACAGCCCCGTTAAATGGTACTGCAGTTACGGCAAAAAATAATTCTGATGGGACGGTTAACGGTAATGCAATGAAACTTGCCGACAATCAGTGGCATCCGATGGAAATTAGTTACGATTCTTCAACTGCGGTGATTACTGTTAAATTAGCCGATCCTTCAGGCGGAGTAACTTGGAAGAAAGTCCTCTCAGCTGGTGAAAAGGCGGTTGTTGCTGATCGAAGCAATTGGGGATTTGCAATTTTAGGATCGACTGGTGATGGTTACGAAGGTCATTATATTAAAAATGTTAGTGGTTCATTCACACCCGGAGATCCGGTTGTTACAACTCGTTATATTGACGAAACTGGAACTGACCTTCAGACTTCAGTTACTACAATTTATGAAGATTGGCAAAGGGAACACCCGGGGTCAACCGTGTTTACTGATAGCAGCAGCCCAGAGACGATTGTTAAAAATGGTAAAACTTACAAACGAGCTCAAGTAAATAGAACTGTTTTTAGTAATGGATTAAGAATCAATAAACGAATCGGGACTCCCGGTAGTGACGGTACGGTAACTACAGCTGGAACTTCTATGACGGTTAATACTAATTTTGATGGAGTAGTTTTTGTCAATTACGTTTATCGTCAAGTTTTATCGGCTGGTGATGTTACAACCGATCTGCAGCTAAGCTCAGATGGGACGAATTTTGCTAAAACCGTTGATATTCACCCAGGAGACGAAATCACATTTAAATATACAGCAAAAAATAATACTCTGCCGATTTGGGAGAAAGTGACGGCAGTGCAGTCTTTAGGTGGATTATTTAAACCTAAAGGAACATTGCCAAGTGGAGTAACTGAAAGTGGCGGTTTGTTATACGTTCCTTTGAATTACGGATCAAATAACAGCTTACAATTAGGCGAGACTGGTACTAATACGGTTAAGTTGAAGTATGAAGGAGTCGAAAAAGCCAGCCTTACTGCTAATGACGCGGGACAAATTACGATCACTAAAAATCCTGCGACACCAGGAGTACCAAAGACGTCAACTATTGTCTCAAAGGTCTCAATCTACGATCAGTCCAATCAGTTGATTGATGATAGCGGTAATCCAATTTACGGGTCATATTTCTATAATGCTGATAACGCTAACGCACCTTTGGCTGGTACTGAAAGAGTGTACAATACAGCCAATTACGCTCCCATGACTGATTCAGTGACAGTAAAT
Source organism: Xylocopilactobacillus apis (assembly GCF_033095965.1). NCBI lineage: Bacteria > Bacillati > Bacillota > Bacilli > Lactobacillales > Lactobacillaceae > Xylocopilactobacillus > Xylocopilactobacillus apis. The sequence goes on along the minus strand of NZ_AP026801.1, from coordinate 1,886,359 downwards.
GATCAGGGCTGGTGGAACGTTGATAGCAGTAATGTCTTGACGATCTATCCGCATGAGTTGAATGCTAGTGCCGATTGGGAACCTTTTCCAACAGTTGGCAATCCTTACTTTCAAAATTGGCCGTGGGATCCTTATCGGAGTCAAATAACTAAAACAGTAATCAAATCAGGAGTAACAGCAAAAGAAAGCCTATCACAACTATTTTATCCTCTTGAAAATATGACTACGATTGAAGGTCTTGAGGATCTCGATACCAGTGAAGTGACGGACATGTACTTCATGTTCAGCCAATGTAATTCCTTAATCAATTTAAATGTTAGTAACTTTAATACAAGTAAGGTTACTAATATGAATAGCATGTTTTGGAACTGTAATTCGTTAACCAGTCTTGATGTGAAGAATTTCGATACCCATAGTGTTACTGATATGAGTGAAATGTTTTATTCATGTGGAAAGATAACCAATTTAGAAGTGAAGGATTTTGATACTTCTAAAGTTACTTCAATGAGAAGAATGTTTTTAGGGTGTGAGTCACTAACTAGTTTAGATGTAACAGGCTTTGATACAAGTAAAGTTACTGGTATGTTGGGAATGTTTAATAACTGTTCATCGATAACAAACCTTGATTTAAGAAGTTTTGATACCAGTAAAGTAACTGATATGTCATCGATGTTTGGTTATTGTACCTCTTTATCTGACTTGAAATGGAACACAACAAATTTTAATACAAGTAATGTTACTAATATGCAAATGATGTTTCGCGATTGTAGTTCATTAAAGAATATTGATGTAAGCCATTTTGATACTAGTAAAGTAACGAATGTTAACTATATGTTTAATGGTTGTACGTCTTTAGCGAGTCTTGATTTGAGCAGTTTTGACCTGACTAATGTTGTTCACAAAGGGAGTTTAAATCATGTGGAGAGCGGATACAATGAGATGTTGTCAGATACTCCTGAACTTTGGAAATTAACGCTTGGACCAAATACAAAATTTCCAGATGTTACTGTTAGCGGGACGTTGGTCTCTGCAAATTTGGCAGATCCAACGCCTGGAACACCAATTAACGATCTCGCTAAACCGGTACCGCCTAATCCGCAATATTACGTTACGAATGCTCAGTGGCGGGAGGCAAGCACTGATGATTTCCTGCATGAGCCAGACGGAGCAGCGAAGACCGCAGCTGAAATTATGAGTGAATCGGCGACGGCTAATCGCAAGCGGACATACGTTTGGGATCAAATTGGTAAGCAGACTTTAGAAGCAACGCCAGGCAACATTGATCTGGGAACTCATGCGGGACATTTAAAAAATCAAGAATACAAAAGTTCAGCGCAGAATTTGAAATTAACCGATAACCGAAATGCGAGAGCGGGGAAGAATTGGCAGATAACAGCGGAGGTGTCAAAGCCGTTTAAGCACGCAACAGATCAGACCAAAGTAATTAATGGCGATCCGCTTTATTATCATGACACGACCTCAGGGACGAAGACACATTTAACTTCTACAGCGCAAGTTCTATATAGCGGAATTGCGACAAGCGACTATCAGGACGTCAAGAATTATCCATGGGATTTGAGTTTTAAGGCAAGTCCGAGTGATATCCCAAAAGCAGGGAAATACAATGCAACGGTGACATTTACCTTAATTAATGCAACGCCGTAGTAAAACGTTAAAATTTGCTGATAAAATTTAGCAATTAAATACGTTAATCTCCGTTTTAATATCTAAAAAAATTCGATTTAAAACAACTTTTACTTGGATGTGATACGCTTTGAGCGTGGTATATAAGTTAAGTATAAAAAAGAACCGATGTTAGTGCATCGATTCAATGTAAGCCGCTTCAAAGTCGGTGGCATAATTTATAAATTGTTCAAGCCATTCTATAAACTGGCCAAAGTATATATAGAACGGCTTTTTTTCTTACTCATTTTTATGTTCAAGAATTGCTGCAATAAGTAAGCCAAACGAGCTGTTTGGAAGTTTTTTATTGAGCGTTATCCTGATGATTACGATTTAAAAGATCCCGCCAAGTTGAAAGATCTTCCTTTAGATGTTTGACTAAATATAGATCGTTAACTTGGTCACTTGCCTGTTCCAAAATTTGAGTGCCTTCTTTGATGTCATCATTTAAATATTTTTTATTTTTATTAATAAGTTCGAAAAGGATCATAGTTTTAATAAATGAAGTATAATTTTGTCTAGTGCTATAATGAGTAATTAGTTTAGAGTTCCAGTGATCAACTGACCATTTTGTCTTATAGTTGCCAATTACGTAAGCAAAAATTGCCTCATTAAGATATTGAGCTCGAATCATTTTAGGTGCGAAATTAAGAAATGGAATTAACGCATCAATATAAGTTAACAGATCATATTGGGCATTTTCGCGAAAAATTGCATGTTCATAATAGGTTACTTTAAGCCAGTCTTGGTACATTACGAAAGGATTTCGATGGTCTGCTTGCTGGGATTGTTTAAAGAGATCAGGTGAGTATTTAATGATGGGGACGTTGTTAACAGCAAGATAAACAGCTACTAAACTAACGTAATACCCAAAAAGTGCATCCGGACCTTTCTTAATATAGGAAATATTTTTTGTATCAGTAGGATTGCCGAACCACGTTAGTGGAATGATATTTAAGAAATTATAAAAGAAGAAAAAGATTAGCAGAATAATGTCAACCCGAACGATAATCGGTGCTTTAGGAATAATTAGAAAAATTCCTATGCTAATTAGTAATAGAATTAAATCAATAATAATTCCGCCATAAAAATATGGGCGAAACTTTAATTTTGGAGTAAATTTTTTCGGGACCATGTTGCTTGAAGTATCGAAAAACGATCGATGAACATGAAATTGCATCTTTTTGTTCTTTTTGATGAGAGTAAACCACATGAAGTTCAAAGAAACAAATTGATAGCCTGAAAACAAAGCAAAAATGATCTTTCCGATCTCATGCAAAAGCTGAGCCAGATAAATGATCAGGATCAAAGAGATCAAGTATTCGAAAAAAAAGATAAACCATTGTAATATAAAATTCATATTTTCCACTCTTGAATTGATTATTATTAACTTACAACATATTTCTATGAAATGAAAAGAAAATTTATTAAAAATAAAGTATAGGTTTGAAAATGAAAAATTTAGTGCAGTTTTTAAAAAATAATTGGTTTGGTATCATTACAATTTTAATCGGAATTCTGGTTGTTTTTGTTCACCAAATGGGAAAAATTGATTTGGATACTGGAATTTTCTGTCTTCTTCAGACAATCTTTTTAGGATTAGTTTGGCGTCAAAAAAAAGATTGGCCCTCGATGGTTTTGGCAGTCCTGAACTTAATTGTAGCAATTCCCTTAATTTTAGAGATTTTTACAGCAATTATTCCGACGGTTTATTTAATAATTTCAATTTTAATTCTTGATGCCATTTACTTATTTAATAGTTTATTTAACCGCGACCACGCTCTTTTATTAGTTCTTTTGGTAATCTTAATTGCTGATTCTTTGCTTTTAATTTTATATCCTTGGTGGAGTAAAATGGTGTGGCTGGTTCTTCTTGGCTTATACTTTATCATTTTTGGCGTTATAAATTTAATTAGGAAAACTAATTAGCGGTTATATTATTTTTTAAAGTTTTTAAATTATTCAATTTCTGTTTTCGCTTTGCTAGACGTTCTTTAAATCCAGCGAGGATATATTTTTCCTCAGAAGTTGATGCAATTAAATCGGCTCCAACTTCAACTTTGGTTAAGAGAGCAAAAGTAATAAAACCAGTAACTTTAACAACAGAATCTTCTTTACTTTGATCGCGGCCGAAGATTTTAAAGAAAACTTCGACTGAGCGATTGTAGATCCCAGATGCGTAGCATGTTAGGGTATAGATATCGTTTTGATGCAGCGGGGCAATAAAATTCACCTCATCCAATGATACAGTTGCAATAGGTTCTTTTGTTACATGATTAACTGAAATTGAAGCAGTTCGGTCAATCAATGAAAGAATTTTTCCGCCAAACATGGTTTTATGACCATTGAGTTCATTGGGCATTACGCGGTTAGTATTTATTACTTTAGTTTCAGAAATATTTATTTTTTTTTGCATATTTAGGAGTCCTATTGAAAAAAGCACTTAGAAAAATTGATTTAAATCCTCGGCTGCGGATGATTTTTTCAATCATTGCAATTGCCCTTTTAATGCTTTTTTATTATCTACAAGGTAGCATTTTATCACAAGCAGTGAAATTAAAAATTACAGAAGATGAAACTTCTTATAATCAACAGATTTTTTTGGAAGTCATGTATTTTGTAACTTTTGCAATTCTAGTTTTGCTTGCTTTAATTGTATATTTTAAATTAACCAGAAAAAAGCCTTTTCAAAAATTTACGCTTAGAAAAATTGGAACCTCAACGGGACTTTTTATTGGAAGTATAGTTGTTCAGACTGTCCTGGGTCAATTAGATTATGTAATAAATGGTAATATGCAGTCGGCGAATAATTCATCAATTGAAGAAATAGCAGGCTTGAGAATTGATTTTGCAGTTGTATTATTGTCGACAGCGGTTTTATTTTCTCCAATTTTCGAAGAAGTTATTTATCGTGGTTTAATTGTTGATGGGGTATTCAAAGAACATCGCCTGATTGGCGTTTTTACTCAAGCATTGCTTTTTGGCGCATCTCATTCTGTTGATAATATTATTCAATTTATGACTTATTTTATGACTGGTTTATTTTTAGGATTAATCTATTGGAAAACTGAAAATCTAGAGTATTCGATGATAGGACACTTTTTACAAAATGCGATTGGGGCACTAGAAATGATTAAAGATCTGATATCTTAAATAAATTTACAAAAAGTTTGACATCGATTGTAATTAACGATATTATTATCAATTGTAATTAAAAGACGAAAGGTGGTGGTAAATAATGACAACTGATTCTGCTGGACCATCGTCAGATTGTGGTGTGAGGTTGCCTTATTGTTTATCCACTGCTTTTGACGATTTAAAAGTGATGAAATGGTACGGCGCCTCTAATTTAGACAAATAGCCTAATAGAGGGACGCGGGAACGCGTACTGAGAGGCATCGTTGTGTGTTATTTCCCGGATGTAGGGAAGTGGGGACTTTTTTACATCAATTAATCGGCGGAAATAGTTATAGACGTTTGCGGGTGGCTTTTTGGTCGCTCTTTTTTTTGGATAAAAGTTTATGTATGAAATAGAAGCAAAAAATGTTAATAGAATTTTGGGTATTTACCATGATGATTTGAGAATTCGTAAGAAAGTTTTTTCATTAGTCATAACTGATTGAAAATAACAGATAAGAAAACGCTTAAAATGAAAAAAATTAAATGGATTTCCATCTTATTAGTAAATGTATGATAAAATTCAGATAATATGAAGGGATTAAAGTACTAAATGAAGAGAAGAGAAGATATAAGAAATATAGCAATTATTGCCCACGTTGATCATGGTAAGACTACGTTGGTAAATGAATTATTGAAACAATCAGACACGCTTTCAGAACATACTGATCTGCAGGATCGTGCAATGGACAGTAACCCAATTGAGCGTGAAAGAGGAATTACAATTCTTTCAAAGATCACCGCAGTTAAATACGGCGATACTCAGATTAATATTCTTGATACGCCAGGGCATGCTGACTTTGGTGGTGAAGTAGAACGAATCATGAAGATGGTTGATGGCGTGTTACTAGTCGTTGATGCGTTTGAAGGTACGATGCCGCAAACTCGCTTTGTGTTAATGAAAGCTTTGGAACAGAATTTAACTCCGGTTGTGGTAATTAACAAGGTTGACCGACCTGGAGCTCGACCTGAAGAAGTAGTTGATGAAGTTCTTGAATTATTTATTGAGTTAGGAGCTAACGAAGACCAGCTTGATTTTCCAGTTGTTTACGCTAGTGCGATTAACGGAACTTCCAGCTATGCTTCAGAACCTGAAAAGCAAGAGCATACTATGAAGCCTATTTTTGATACCGTGGTTAAGGCAATTCCAGCTCCTGTTGATAATAGTGACGAGCCACTACAATTTCAAGTTGCAATGCTTGAATACAATGATTTTGTAGGAAGAATTGGAATAGGCCGAGTTTTCCGCGGGAAAGTCAAAATCGGTGACGAAGTTGCTTTGACAAAGCTTGACGGCAGCGTTAAAAACTACCGGGTTACCAAACTATTTGGATTTTTTGGTTTAAGCCGCCAAGATATTCAAGAAGCCCAGGCAGGTGATTTAATTGGTGTTTCAGGATTCGATGATATCTTTATCGGTGAGACAATCACTCCAACCGATGCTATTGAACCATTACCGCTTTTAAGAATTGACGAGCCGACTCTTCAGATGATGTTCTTGGCAAATGATTCGCCTTTTGCGGGTAAAGAGGGAACTCAAGTAACACCTAGTAAGCTTGAAGATCGTCTAATGGCTCAGCAGCGTACTGATGTATCGTTGAAGGTAGAAGAAACAGATCAGCCAGGAGCATGGCTTGTATCCGGCCGTGGAGAATTACATTTATCGATCTTAGTTGAAGAAATGCGCCGTGAAGGATTTGAACTTCAATTATCTCGTCCACAAGTTATTTATCGAGAAATTGATGGAAAATTACAAGAACCTTTTGAATCAGTGCAAGTTGATATTCCAGATGAGTATACTGGAACAGTTATTGATGCCATGGCTAAACGTAAGGGTGAAATGATTGATATGATCAATGAAGGTAATGGTCAGACTCGAATCCTGTTTAAAGTGCCCTCAAGAGGACTAATCGGATTCCCTACTCAATTCATGTCTGATACTGGTGGTTACGGAATTTTGAACCATAGTTTTGAAGAATATGGTCCCGTTATCAAAAATTGGGAACCTGGTCGTAAGACCGGTGCCTTAGTGTCAATCAATCAAGGTTCAGCTACAACTTATAGTTTACAGAGTGTTGAAGGACGCGGAACTTTATTTATTGATGCAGGTGTTGAAGTTTATGAAGGAATGATTGTCGGAGAAAGCAGTCGTGACCGTGATATTTCAGTAACTGTTACTAAAGGAAAGAACTTAACTAATACTCGTGCTTCTGGTAAAGATCACGCGGCAGCAATTAAAACTCCTCGTAAGTTATCACTTGAAGAATCAATTGAATTTTTAAATGATAGTGAATATTGCGAAGTTACGCCAACAAGTGTTCGTTTGCGCAAAAAGATTTTAGATACAAATTCGCGTGAAAAGGCAGAGAAGCGTCGTCGTTCTTCAATAAATGGTTAATAGCGTTTTTGTTTTAACGTCCTATGGAAAACAAGAAAAACAAATTTAAATATGATCCTTGGCTAATGATTCCATACTTGTTTTTAAGCTTAATTGGAATTTTAATGGTTTATTCTTCAAGTGCGAATATTACCCAAAACGGTAATCCATCAATGAGTCCAACCAGTTATTTGATCCGTCAAACCGGATTCTTTTTGGTCGGGCTTTTTCTTGTTTTCGTGATTTCTCATCTGAAATTTAGCTTTTTAAGGAATCCCAAAGTAACTAATGGCTTTCTGTTAATTGTTGTTGCAATGTTGGTTTTTGTCCTTTTTAAAGGGAAGTCGGTTAATGGAGCAGCAGCCTGGATTCAAGTTGGACCGATTAATATTCAACCAAGTGAGTTTGTGAAATTAGCAGTTATTCTTTATTTGGCGCGAATGCTGGCAAAACGAGGAGAAAAAACACATCCGCTTTGGCATAATTTGAAATCTTACTTTAAATCAATCCTTGGGCCTTTGCTTTTGGTGATCCTGATTGGAGTTTTAGTTTTAAAACAGCCTGATACTGGCGGAGCAATGTCAATTGGTTTGATTACGATCATGATTGTAGCAGTCAGTGGCATTCCATGGATAATAGGGGTTTCAACTTTTGCGGGTCTGCTCTTGTTAGCAAAAGGTGTTATTAGTTTAATTTTAACTCTTTATAATAAACACATTCTTTCTAAGTTGCCTTATCAGATTTTGCGAGTCATCGCTTTTGGAGATCCTTGGAAAAATAGCAGTGCGTCAGGAGTTCAGCTAACTAATTCCTATTTTGCTATTAATAATGGTGGTTGGTTTGGCGTTGGAATCGGCAATAGTATTCAAAAGCACGGTTATTTACCAGAACAAAATACTGACTTTATTTTAGCGATAATTTCTGAAGAAATGGGAATTATAACGGTAATTTTAATTTTATTAGCCATTTTTACAATTATTACGCGGGCCGTGATTTTAGCAATTAGAAGCAAGAATAATTACTACTCGATGTTATGCGTCGGAATTGCGACAACCTTTTTTATTCAAACGGTGTTTAACGTTGGAGGAGTCACTGGTCTTTTACCAATAACTGGAGTAACTTTGCCGTTTATTAGTTATGGAGGATCTAGTATTTTGTTATTATCGATTGAATTGGCTCTTTTGTTCCATATTTCCAATGAGGATCGTTTGAGGAGAATCGAGGCGAAAATATCAATTCGTGATTAAAAGGACAAAATTAATAATTTATACTGATCATCTTATAAACCTGAGATTTTTACGATCAGCAGCCAATTTGCAGTATTATTCAAATACTTTTCATTACGCAGTAGTTTATGTTAATGAATCAGAAGTACCGCAAATTATGAAACAGCTTAAACAAAATCGAAGAATAAAAAAAGTGGAAATTTCACCAGAATTTAATGAATATAAGGATATTTAAAAATGTTAAGAATTGTTGGGGGACAGTATCACGGAATTAAGCTAGCAGCTCCAAAAGGAGATAATACACGGCCAACGACAGAAATGGTTAGAGAGTCGATCTTTAATATGCTGCAGAATTACGAGTTTAACGGTCCGTGCCTTGATCTTTATGCTGGTTCAGGTGCTCTGGGAATTGAAGCTTTTTCCCGTTTTTCAACCCCAGGATACTTAGTTGATCGTTCTAATGATGCAATTCGGGCAATTAATAATAACGTAGATAAACTTCACGCAGAATCCCAATTCAAAATCATTAAATCAACCGCTCATAAAGCTTTGATTTTATTTCAGGAACAAGGAATTAAATTTTCTTTAGTTTTTCTTGATCCTCCGTATCTCTATCAAAATCAAAATTCAGATATGGATCAAATAATTGATTTAGGTTTGGTAGAAAAAGGGACAATTTTTGTCTGTCAGGGAGATCAAGAATTAGAATCATCATCAAATAGCTCACTAGATCTTTTAAAATTTAAAAAGTATGGTAAAACATATATATATATTTATCGAGTGGAAGAATAATGAAGAAAATTGCTTTGTTTCCTGGAAGTTTTGATCCATTTACTAATGGTCATCTGCAGACCTTAAAATATGCTGATCCGCTTTTCGATCAAATTTATATTGCGGTTGAAACCAATACCCAAAAAGTTGGACTTTTCTCTTTTGTAGAAAAAAAAGAGATGATTGAAGAAAGTATTGCCGATTTATCTAATGTCGAAGTAATTGAGCAGCCGGGAAAGTTAACCGTTGAAGTTGCTAAAAAACTTAACGCTCAATTTTTAATTCGAGGCATTAGAAATTCAGCAGATTTTCAATATGAGGCTGATATTTCAAATATGAATCATACCCTCGATCCGACAATTGAAACGGTATTTTTTATTCCACCGAAACATTTTACTTACATTTCTTCAACGATGATTCGAGAAGTTTCATCTCTTGGAGGAGATGTTTCCAATGTAGTACCGGCACCCGTTGTAAAAAAATTAAAGGAAAAATTTAAGATTAATGGATAACGACCAAGAAATATCTAATAAGAAAATATTTCGTCGTAATTTTAGTATTGCGGCGCTTTTTTTAATCTTAGTGGTTTTATTAGTTCCCATACAATTTCCCACTCAATATTATATTGAGGGGTTAGGAGATGCCCAATCTTTAAAATCAGTAATTACGATTGATGGAAAACAAGATCAAAGAAAAGGGGCTTTTTATTTTACTGATGTTTCGCTTAAAGGACCAGTTAATCTAATGATGTTAGGGTTAGCATCACTTAATCCTCATTCAACGATTATTGATAAAAAAACCTTGATGAGCGGTCAGACAAATGATGAATATAATAATCTGCAGGAATATTATATGGAAAACGCTCAAAATACAGCCATTTCAACGGCTTTTAATAAAGCCGGCGAAAAGGTCGAAACGAAATATTTGGGCGTGTATGTGATGAGTATTGACGCAGATTCTCAATTTAAAAAGAAACTTCAAGTTGGAGATACGATCACTCAGGTTGACGGACAGCAAATTCATACTAGTGCTCAGTTTAGAAAACTTTTGGCAGCGAAAAAACGCGGACAGCAAGTAACTATTCAGGTTAAACGAAAAGGGAAAACGGTCAAAGTTACCGGCGGTTTGGTTAAAATAACCAAAAAGCGTGCTGGTGTTGGGATCATTCCAATCGATCATACTAAGGTTAAAACTGATAAAAAAGTTAACTTTGATCTCGAAAATGTTGGTGGTCCATCGGCCGGCTTAATGTTTACTCTAGAGTTGTATGAACTTTTAACTAGGAAAGATTTACGTCATGGTCAAAAAATTGCAGGAACTGGTACAATTGAAAATGATGGTTCAGTTGGTCCGATTGGGGGCATTGATAAGAAGATTGTGAGTGCTGATAAATCGGGGGCAAAATATTTTATTGCGCCGGATGACCCTGTTACCAAGGAGATTAAGAAAGAAAATCCTGATTACGTTAACAATTATCATTTGGCCTTAGAGGCAAAAAAGAAATTTAAATTAAAGATCAAAATTATTCCAGTTAAGACTTTCGATGGAGCAGTTAAAGCTTTAAATAATCTAAAATAAAAAGCTTGTTTTTAAGTTATTAAACTAATATAATTACTTGTACATTTCTATATACATATTTATTTAATTGAAAAAGAGCTAATTCGATCGACGAATTAGCTCTTTTTTGCGTAATTTACCTTTGGAGGTAAATTAATGAAAAATATAGTAAAGAAATATTATCTAGCAATTATTGCTGGAGCAGTGATTATTATTGGCGGAGTAGTGATGATCTTTTTCTCACAGGCAAAAGGTCAGAACGCAGCAAAAGAAAATGAACAGCTCTTTAGCAGTCAGAAAAAAAGTTCTTCAAAAACGGTTACTGCAGAAGTCAAAAATCAAAGTAAATTTGTTGAAATTAAGGGGGCAGTAGTTAAGCCAGGAATTTATCCAATCAAAGCCAATACCCGTTTAGCAGAGGTATTGCAGCAAGCAGGAGGTGCAACGCCGAACGCCGATTTAAAAACTGTGAATCTGGCGAAAGTTGCCCACGATCAAGAATCTTTTTATATTCCTCAAAAAGGAGAAGCGCCGGCACCAGCTGAGAAGAATCCAGCGGTTAGTGAAGAGGCCCCTGTTGAAGCAAAAAGTGATCTTGTTGATCTTAATACAGCCGATTTAACTAAACTCCAGACTTTAAATGGAATTGGTGCGAAAAAAGCTGAAAAAATTTTAGAATATCGTAAAGAAAAAGGTCAATTTAAAAAAATTGATGAATTAAAAAATGTGAACGGAATTGGCGATAAAACTTATGAGTCAATAAAGGACCAGATCACTGTCAGTCCGTAAGATGTCAGGAGTTTGGGTTTTCCCAACCATTTTATTCATTTCATTATTCTATTTAATTTTAAGTAAACAGCTGATTTTAATGTTGTTTATCTGTTTTTGGTTAATCCGGTTGTACTCGTTAAAAGATTTAAACGTTTGGCTTTGGTGTGTAATTTTTGGTGCTGCAGCGTTTATCGGAGGAATATTTTGTGAAAGTATTGACCGGCAAGTATATGTACCAAAGAGCCAAACTGTTTTGGTTGATCCCAATGATGTTAAAGTTAATGGAGATTTAGCTCAAATGAAAGGAACGGCTGAGGGAGTTGCGGTGTTGGTAACAGCTAAACTTGATTCAGCAGCCCAAAAGGCGCAGTTAGAGAAAAATACCCGCTGGTTTAAGTTAAAAATTAAAGAGGAATTCACCAGAATTGAAGGAGCACGCAATGTTGCGGAGTTTGACTATGCCAAATATGAACACCGACAAGTTCATTGCGATTACACAGTATTTATTAATCATTTTGAACCAATTTTAGTTAAAGAAAATGGATGGCGGAAACTATTAGGCTTTAAGAAGAAGCTTAATCTTTATTTAAGTACGTTTCCCCGCTATTCTCGAATTTTTTACAAAATGTTGATCGGAGATCAGGATGATTTATTAGGTAAAGATCAATTAAGTAGATTGGGATTGCTGAGTTTACTTTCATTAGGCGGTATGCAGCTGTATTTTTGGTTGGATATTTGGCGGAGTTTAGGAGCACGGCTTCGAATCACCGAAGATAAAGTCAACATTTTTTGTTTATTCTTTTTGCTGCTGATAATCTGTTTATATTCTGATCACGTAGGATTAATGCGGAGTGCCATTTTTCTATTTGTTTCACGTTTAATGAGATTGTTTGGGAAAAAATACTCCTCGTTGGATCTTTGGTCATTTATCTTTTTATTCTTCATCGCCGTTAAACCTTATTTATTATTTAATTTAGGTGGAATTTTAAGCTTTTTGATAACATTTTTTATGCAGACTAAGGTAAGAGAGAATCGATGGATTACCAACATAAAAATCAATATTTTAATTTTGCCGGTTATTTTACAGCAGATTTATGTCTGGAATTTTATGAGTCTAGTTACTAATGCAATTTTTTTCCCAGTCATTTCCTTTTTGTTCCCGCTGTTTTGTCTAAATTGGGTTTTGCATTTTCCGTTGATTGATCAAGTGATTAATTTTGGATGTTATGTGCTTTTTCAGATCATTAATGGAATTGCAAGAATTAAGGCTTTTAATTTAGTATATGGTAAAATTCCAGTAGTAATGGCGCTAATCTTAACTTTTGCGGGATTATGGATTTTAAGTAAAAAAAGTTTTAAATTGTCGAATATGTTAGTACTGTTCACGACTTATTTAACACTATTTTTAATGATTCACTTTCCGTTAAGTGGGCGTGTAATCATGTTTGATATTGGTCAAGGTGATTCCTTGTTAATTGAGACACCGTTTCACCGTCAAATAATTTTAATTGATACCGGCGGTAAATTGGCTTTTAATAATTCAGGTTGGCAGGCGCGCAAACGAAAAGCACGGGTTGATACGGTAACGTTAAATTATTTACACAGTCGAGGGATCAGTCACCTGGATGCGGTTGTTACAACTCACCAAGATGCAGATCACATTGGTGACTTACCAGAGCTAATTAAAAAAATTCGGATTGATCGTCTGATTTATGGAAATGGAATTCTGGATAATGAACATTACCTTAAAAAGGTTGCTCCGCTTAAGAAACAAACCAAATTTATTCCAGTTCAGGCTGGACAAGTGGTTAATGTAAAAGGGCAGCATTTACAAATCTTGAATCCGGATCAACCGGGATTAGGAGAAAATACCGATTCCGTTACTTTTTTAACGAAAGTAGGTCAGCTAAAGTTTTTGTTTACAGGTGATTTAGACCAAGCTGGCGAAAGAAGAATTATGCAGAAATTTTCGGTGAAAACAGATATCTTAAAAGCAGGACACCATGGAAGCAAAACTTCAACAAGTCCAGAATTTCTTAAGAAATCGGCGCCGAAAATGGCCTGGATTTCCGTTGGTCAGAAAAATCGTTACGGTCACCCAAGCCCTGAAACTCTGCATAGTCTTGAACAAAAAAAGATTCCTTGGCTTGCGACAAAAGATGTGGGAATGGTTTATTATGAATATAATTTATTTAAAAACGAATTGAAGTGTTATAAAAAAGATGGATTTAAGTAGTTATTTAAAAGAAATAAAAAAAAGCCCCGCCGTAATTTATTTATTAAAGGGGGACGAAGCGGTTTTATATGCTGATTTACGTCAAAAAACTCAACAAATTGCAGCCTTGCAGCAAGCAGAGTTTACATCTTTTGATTTTGCAGAGGATCCGGTTGAGCGGTTTTTGGTTGAACTTGATAATTCAAGCTTATTTACTAAACGAAGATATTTATATCTGGAACACTTTTTTTCTAATTTCAAGAAACAATTCTCTACGAAAGAGGCTAATTTTTTTGAAGAACGTTTAAGAGGATCGCTGCCCGAAGTGACCTTAATTTTTAGTTCAAGCGGTGAAACGATTGATCGCAGGCTTTCAATTAATAAATTAATTACCAGAAATGCTAGTGTCGTTGAGCTTGAAAAGCTAAAGCCTAATGAATTAAGATCAAAAATGGTTAACTATTTTCAAAAGAGACCTGAAATTGAAGTAGATAAATCAACGATTGAGGAAATTTTATCACGCACAAATTTTGATTACACGGCGCTAAGAGCAGAACTTCCAAAATTAGAACTTTTCTTAGCTAATACCAACAAATTATCATCAGATGACGTAAAAAGTCTAATCACGGCAAGTCTTGATGATAATGTTTTTGGTCTAATTGGCGCGTTAAGCTCAAAGAAGTTTAATGATGTAATGCAAATCTATCGAGACTTGTTGGATTATTTTGGGCAGCCGTATGTTTTAAATGGAGCGTTAATCAATAATTTTCAAATTTTGCTGCAGGTTAAGATTTTAAATGATTCTGGCTATGATCAAGGACAAATGCAGAAAAAACTTGGGGGCATTCATCCATATCGAATTAAATTGGCCCTACAAAACAGTCAATATTTTTCGCTCACCCAGCTCATCAAAATTAATCATCTCTTGTTGGTGATGGATCAAAAAATTAAAACCAGCACTGTTAGTTATGATGAATTATTTAGCGACTTAGTGCTCCAATTAAAAGAGCGTTAATTATTTAAAATTTGAGGGAAGACCTTTTCTAAGAAAACGGCGACCCCATCTAAATCATTACTTACGGTTATTTCGTCAGCGATTTCTTTAAGTTCAGGGACAGCATTTCCCATCGCAACTCCAGTTCCAGCAAATTCAATCATTTCTTGGTCATTTGCTTCGTCACCAAAAGCAATTAAATCCTTTCGATCGATGTTTAAATAGTTTAAAGCCGTTTTTAAACCAACTGCTTTATTTACTTTAAGCGGCAAAATTTCAAGAAAAGTCGGGTGAGAGCGTGTTGTATGAAATAAATTTAATTTTTCAATTTGCGTACGCAATTTGGTATTTTCACTAACTGATCCGATTACCATTGCTTTAAAGAAAACTACATCGATAGGAATTTTATCAAAAGTAGTGTTTTCAAAAGGCATAAACTTTCCCATATAATCTTCGTAATGAGATTTTCCAAATTCAGCTAAAGAATAAACTTTATTTTCTGCTACTAAATCGAGTGTAAAGTGTTCAGATTCAGCTAGTTTAATAACGGGTATTAGATCATCTTTAGAGATGGTGTGAGAATCAATTTTTTGTTTAGCATCACTTGATTCAACTAGACCACCATTAAAGCAGATACAGATATCATTTGGTTGGAATAGATCCAAATTTTCAAGATAAGGGCGCAGACTATTATAGGGTCTGCCAGAACAAAGAATAATTTTAATGCCGCTATTATGTAGTTTTTTTAGAACTGATTTGTTACGGCGGCTGATTTCTTTTTTACTGTTTAATAAGGTGTTATCCATGTCTAAAGCAATTGCTTTGTTCATTTTTGCTTCCTTTCAAGTAACAATTAACCTTATTTTAACAGAGAAGATAGTTAGCTTTGTTTTATAAATTTAAAGACGATTCAAATTTTTAAAAATTTTTTTCAAAAATTGAACCGTCTTTTTTTAGCGCGTACTTGAGCAACTTTGTTTCATAATGTTTAGAAAAAATTATAAATAAAAGAAACTTTTCTTCATATTCCGATGTTACAATCAATCAGATAAAGCAGTAATAACTATATGTGAGGAAAAACAGTATTGCAATTAAAGTTTCCAAAAGATTCTAAAAGTTTAAAAAAATTTCATAAAATTTTGTTCTGGCAGATTTTACTTCTAACAGCGTTATTTGTATTTTTTGGCGGAAAAAAATATCGTTCTTTTAAAGCAAAAGCTGATGATTTTACAGAAATTACCCAACTTTCAAATGTAAGCACTGATCTTAAAACACCCCTGGACAGCATTTATTCATTCACTCCTCAACTAAGCCCTAATTCAAAAGTAACAGTTAATGATTTCTCAGGTGCTGTAATTGAAAGATTACCAGATCAAACTTATCAATTGACTTCTAATTCCTCTAAGCAAATTAAAGGTCAGGTTATCTACTCTAATATTGGCCTTAATGTAAAAGGAGATGCACTTGATGCAGTAGTTACAATTACTGCTCATGATACTGAGAAAATGATAATTGCACCTGTAGGCTCAGTCGCACTAACTGGAAAAAATGCATCAGCTCAAATGAAGATGCGTTTTGTAATTCATGGCACAATGACACCAGAGGCGATGTCAGGTCATCTTACAGTAGGTGAGCTTACTTCAAACCAAAGAGTTGGTTTTAACTTAAATCAAACTAAACAGATTTTTACTTTTGCCGAAACAAAGGTAAAATTTTCTAAAAGTAATAATATGACTGATTTTTTAGTTGCTGAAAAGAGTAAGCAGAACGATTTTACCATGGTTTTCGATCGTCAAATGGAGTTGGATTACGCTTTAAAAAATCAAAATGATAAAGCACAAGTGATATTTAACAAAAATGCAGTAGTTGATTTTAAGATGCCGGATGCCATTATGACGGGCGTTGATGAAACGGTAAATTTGAGAAAATTAAATGAAACATCTCCTATTGAAAATCTAACTCAGTCAGAAAATGATCAAACAGAAGCACCTGAGGGAAAAATAATTCATCCGTTATATGTGATTCAACAGACAGTTCCCAAAGGTCAGTTTGGGTATTTGGGTTGGTATCAAATTGATGATGATTTAAATTCTGCATGGTTAGTGAAACCCGAGAATATTAAAATCACAAATGAACTAAAAGAAAATGTCACAAATTTATTTCAAGTAATGATTGAGAACAATCATTTAACAATTGATGCAACGCAAAAAGCTCTTCAAAATCCTGAATTCTTTGGTCATACGTATTTTATTTCAATTAACGGCAGATTAGATTCTGAGCATCAGCCAAGTGTTGATTCGAATCAGGAAAGTATTGAATTTAGTGCACCGAATAACGCAAAAGTGACAATGAAAATTGCGGGAAAAACCATTACTAAATCTACGAATTCAGCGACAAATAAAGTTAAGGCGGCATTACCAAAAGTTACACTAGATCAAAGTTCAATTTATCCTGGGATGACCCACTTTAGTGGAGAAACCAGTGATACTGATCAACTTAAATTAAATATTACCTACAAGGATTACGCAGGCAAGGTTCACGAACAGGAACCTCTAAATGTAACTTACTACAATAATTTATCTAATGATTTAACTGCAAATAATGACGAAAATAAACATAATTGGCAGGCAGAAATGCCTAGTAATCTTGATCCCAAGGCCTCTTCCGTTAAACTAACAGCAAAAGACAGCTCAGGGATGAGTAAAGATTATTTATTAAAAGATGGTACTTGGTGGGATTATGATGCGACAAGTAAAGTTCTTACTATCCATCCTCACGAATTAAATTATGATCTTGATTCAGTAAACAATGGAACTGCGACAACTCCTTCTTATGTTTGGCCTTGGTCTAGAAAACCGATCAATGCTTGCTACTATGCTACTAAGGTAGTAATTGAACCGGGGGTAACAGCCAAAGGATCACTGAAAAAGTTATTTGAAAGTTTTAGTGTCTTAACAACTATTGAGGGCTTGGAGAATGTAGATACAAGTCAAGTAACTGATATGAATAGTATGTTTCGAGGATGCTATAAATTATCATCATTGGACTTAAGTCACTTTGATACTAGCCAGGTGACTGATATGTCGTTTATGTTCACTAGTAATTATGCTCAAACAAGTCTTGATGTTAGTAAATTTGATACGAGTAAAGTTAAAGATATGTCATATATGTTTGGCTCTTTAACCGGGCTGACAACTCTTGATATAACTAACTTTAACACAGAAAAAGTTACTAATATGGAATCGATGTTTAGTGGAAGCTCTAAATTGACAAATTTAGATTTATCAAGTTTTAATACGAGTCTTGTAACTAATATGACTCGAATGTTTTTTCAGTGTACAGCCCTAACTTCGTTAAACTTTACAAATTTTGATACGAGTCAGGTCACCGATATGTCGTATATGTTTCAATACTGTGGACTAAAGGATTATGAATGTTTAAATCATTTAAATACGTCTAATGTTACAACAATGGACTTTATGTTTGCGTATACGTCAATAGGAGATTTTGATTTTAATAAAGCTCCTAATTTTGATACAAGTAAAGTCACAACAATGAAAAGCATGTTTCAAAACAGTACAATTTCTTCTTTTGATGGCATCAGTCAATTAAATACTGGTAATGTTGAAAGTATGGATAATATGTTTAGTTCCAGTAAATTGACAACAGTGGGGACAAATACTTGGGATACAGGTAAAGTGAAAAACATGTATGCCATGTTTAAGGATTGTAAAAGTTTAGTAAGCGTGGATTCAGGTAACTGGGATACCTCAAGCGCAACTTTAATGTTTTACATGTTCAGTGGATGTACGAACTTAACAACAGTTAATACAAGCCTTTGGAATACCGGCAATGTAACAAATATGCAGAATATGTTTGAAAAATGCAGTTCTTTAGTAAGCGTTGATGTTAGTAAATGGGATGTAAGTAATTGTGGATCTTTTAATTATATGTTTTTTAATTGTTCAAGCTTACCAACTCTTGATGTTAGTAATTGGAATACTTCTAAATCTGTTATTATGTCGTATATGTTCAGCGGGTGTGCAATATTAAATAATCTCGACACTAGTAAATGGACTACCGGAATGGTAACAAACATGACATACATGTTTAATGATTGCAAAGCTTTGAGTGCCCTTGACGTTAGTAATTGGGATACAAGCCAAGTAACTAATATGTCTTATATGTTTAATAATGATAGTAATTTGGGAGGAATTTTAGATACCAAAAATTGGAACGTTGATAAGGTAACGAATTTATCCTATACATTTAATAAGTGTTCCAGTCTAACAGGTCTTGATGTTAGTAATTGGAATCCCAAAGCAGCGACAAATATGAATTCTACTTTTGCCGGATGTAAATTAGTACCAGTAATTGATGTTAGCGGATGGAGTACAGGATTAGTGACAGATATGTCCAGTATGTTTTCTGGCTGTGAAACTGTCACTGCTCTTAATTGTTCAAGTTTTGACACCAGGAAAGTTACTGCAATGATTTCAATGTTTGAGATGTGTACAAATTTAACATCACTTGATCTCAAGGGTGCACTTTTTGACACAAGTAATGTAGTTTATATGCGGAGAATGTTTAGATCCTGTCCTTCGTTGGTTAGTCTCGATCTTTCTCATTTTTCTACCCCAAAACTCCATTCGGTCAACCAGATGTTTTCTCAATGTGCATCTTTAAAGAGTATTAAGTTTGGGAGTGGTTTTGATACAAGTCAAGTAGGAGCATATGATCCAGGAAAATCAGAAAACGATATGTCGTTTTTGTTTGACGGCTGTAAGTCTTTAACAACGCTTGATTTAAGCTTCTTAGATACCACAAACTCTCGCCTTGGTTATATAGGAATGAGAAGAATGCTTTCTGACATGACGTCTCTTTGGAAAATCACTCTCGGACCGAAAACGCAGTTGTTTGAACCAACGAATTGGGGAGGGATAAACTATGGAAATGGTTTAGATAATCCCACTGCAGGCACACTCATTAACGATCCAGCCGATCCCACAGGAGAATACTATTGTAAAGGCGCAAAATGGCAAGAGGTTGGAACTGGATCAGATCATGAACCCAATGGAGCTGAAAAAACAGTTACCGATATTTTTAAGGATTCGCAAGCGGCACACACGGAATCTAGGACTTACGTCTGGTATCAAACGGGACAACTTAATTTTACTGCACCGACAGAAATTGATTTAGGCACCCATTCAGCACCTTCAAGCCAAAAAGATTATCAAAGTACCGCTCAAAGTATGGATGTTAGTGATAACAGAAACTTGCGTGGTGGTAAACAGTGGCAGGTAACTGTAGAGGCAACGGATTTAGTTAAAACAGATGATGCTGCGAAAAAGATTTCCGGTAATCCTTTATATGTTAAAGATGCGCTTGGAGAGCATCAGTTAACATCAACAGCAACTAGTCTTTATATGGAAACAAGTACTGGCGTTGGGTATAGTGATGAATGGGCTAAATCTTGGAACTTAATGTTTAAATCAAGTCCTAATGCGATTCCAGAAGCTGGAACTTACAAGGGTACAGTAACATTTACTTTAATTGATACAACACCTTAATTAAAATTAGGGCTTTTAAATTATTGAATAAACGAGTAATATATATAAAAATCATATGCTTTGAACAGAAGAGTAACTTTATTTTATTCTAGACAGAGAGTCTTTGGTTGGTGGAAAAAGACAGAAGAGTAAGGCGAAACACATCTGGGAGTATCCCTTTTGAATTAAGTAGAAAGGTTCGGGAATGCCCGTTATTGCATCAGAAGTTGTTAGACTTCGTGAGGTTATCGTCGTGAGGCGCTAACGAACAAAGGTGGAACCACGATTAGACGTCCTTTAGCTATTTTAGCTAAAGGGCTTTTTTGTTTTTAAGGAGGATCAAATGAACTATGCGATAGAAATTTTGCCAGCATTATTAAATGGAGCAGTGATGACCTTGAAAGTTTTTTTCTTTACTTTATTAGGGTCGATTCCGTTAGGAATTTTAATCTCATTCGCTCTACAAACTCGCTTTAAACCATTGCAATGGATAATTAATTTATACATTTGGTTAATGCGCGGGACTCCGTTACTACTCCAATTGATTTTTGTTTTTTATGGGCTTCCGTTAATGGGAATCGTCTTTGAACGATATGATGCAGCATTATTTGCTTTTATTTTAAATTATGCCGCTTATTTTGCCGAAATTTTTCGGGGTGGGATTCAGTCAATTCCCGAAGGTCAATATGAAGCTGCCAAAGTCTTACGGCTGACTAAAGGACAGACGGTTGTGCGCATTATTTTGCCACAGGTAATAAAAATTGTGCTTCCCTCAATTGGTAACGAAGTAATTAATTTAGTTAAGGACACGTCTTTAATTTACGTTTTAGGTTTAGGCGATTTGCTTCGAGCGGGGAAAATTGCCATGAGTCGTGATGTCAGTTTAATTCCACTGCTTTTAGTTGGGCTTATCTACTTGCTGTTAACGGCATTTTTAACCCTTTTATCTAAAAAATTAGAAAAACACTATCAGTATTATAAATAGAGAGATTGCCAAATGTTAGAAATAAAAAATTTAGTAAAAAGTTTTGACGGCCGCAAAATTATTGATGACTTGAAATTGACTATCAATGACGGCAAAATTTTAACGATTGTTGGACCTTCCGGTGCTGGTAAAACAACTTTGCTTCGTTGTTTAGCAGGTCTTGAAACAATTGATTCAGGTGAATTAATTATGGACGGAGTCCCTTTTAATCCTGTTGAAATGGCTAATGCAGATCAAATTGTGGGTGTGGTATTTCAGGATTTTCAATTATTTCCGCACCTGTCGGTTTTAAATAATATCACGTTAGCTCCGACAATTGTTTTAAAAGAAAATAAACAGGAAAGTACGGATCAGGCGATGTACTTACTTGAAAAATTAGGCCTTGAAGGTAAAGAAAATCTTTATCCATATCAGCTTTCAGGTGGTCAAAAACAGCGGGTTGCATTAGCTAGAGCTTTAGCGATGAAGCCCAAAATTATTGGTTATGATGAACCGACTAGTGCGCTTGATCCAGAATTAAGAGAACAAGTCGAAAAAGTAATTTTAACCTTAAGAGATCAAGGGATAACCCAAATTGTTGTAACTCATGATTTAGATTTTGCTGAACACATTGCTGACGAGATGTTAACGGTAGAATCGATTTAAAAGGAGTTAGACATGACTAAAAAAAAGATTGGGCTAGTTTTTCTGTTAAGTTTTTTGAGTATTTTTGTTTTAACAGGATGCGGACGTCAAAAAACAAATAGTGATCAATGGTCGCGCATCAAAGATGAAAAACGAGTAATCGTTGGACTCGATGATACCTTTGTCCCAATGGGATTTCAAAATAAATCAGGCCAAATTGTTGGGTATGATGTAGATTTAGCAAGGGCAGTTTTTGCACTTTATGGAATTAAGGTTGATTTTCAGCCGATTGATTGGTCAATGAAGGAAAATGAGTTACAAAACCAGACGATTGATTTAATTTGGAATGGCTACTCTAAAACCGCAGAAAGAGAGAAAAAGGTTCTTTTTAGCGATAGTTACATGAGTAATGATCAAGTTGTAGTTTCTCTAAAAAAGAAAAAAATTAACAGTTTTAAAGACATGAAAGGTAAAATTATCGGCATTCAAAATGGATCTTCTGGTTATGATCGCTTCGAACAGCAGCCCCATGTTTTAAAAGACTTTGTCAAAAATCAGACGCCCGTTTTGTACGATGGTTTTAGTGAAGCTTTCATGGATTTAAATGCAGGGCGCATCGATGGGCTTTTAATTGATCGTGGGTACGCCAGTTATTATTTATCCCATGAAAGTAATCCAGATGATTATTCACTAATAAATGGTGGTTTTAAGCCCGAAAGTTTTGTTGTTGGGATGAGAAAATCTGATCATGAATTAGCGCAAAAAATAAATCAAGGATTTAAAGAGTTAAAAAAATCTGGTAAAATGGCTGAAATTCATAAGAAGTGGTTTGGAAACCTAGAAAGGAAAAATAAATGATCTCATTTGAAAATGATTATTCTGAAGGAGCCCATGAAAAAGTTTTAGCACGGTTAGTTCAAACTAATCTTGACCAAGAAGTTGGGTATGGTTTCGATGATTTTAGCTTGCAGGCGGCATCTAAAATAAAAGAAGTAATTAAATGTCCTGAAGCCAGCGTTAAATTTCTGGTGGGAGGGACTCAAACTAATCAAGTAGTTATTGATGCATTGTTAAAAAAATACGAAGGCGTAATTGCAGCTGATACAGGACACGTTAGCAGTCATGAGGCAGGAGCAATTGAGCACAGCGGACATAAAGTTATTACTCTTCCAGCTCGAAAAGGCAAAATAACTGCTGAAGCAGTGGACAAGTATTGTGAAGAATTTTATGGTGACGTAAATTATGAGCATATGGTTATTCCCGGCATGGTTTATGTCTCTTATCCAACTGAATATGGCACTCTCTATACGAAAAATGAATTAACAAAACTATCTGATGTATGCCAAAAATATGAGATTCCGCTCTATATTGATGGAGCACGCTTAGGTTATGGATTGGTTAGTGAAGAAGCAGATCTTAATATAACTGATATCGCCCGCCTTTGTGACGTTTTTTATATCGGAGGCACAAAAGTTGGAGCATTATGTGGTGAAGCAGTAGTTTTTACTAAAAAGAATGAACCGCCGCACTTTTTGACGATGATCAAACAGCACGGAGCGCTCTTAGCCAAAGGCCGTTTAACGGGTGTGCAGTTCTTAGAATTGTTTTCTAATGATCTTTATTTTGAAATCAGCCGACATGCGCTTAAAATGGCGAAAAAAATGAAAGAAGGATTTGTTGCCAAAGGTTATCAGCTTCATATTGATTCGCCAACTAATCAGCAATTTGTAATTATGACAAATTCGCAAATCGAAGAATTACAAAAGAAAGTTCGATTTTCTTTTTGGGAAAAACTAGACAATGAACACCAAGTTGTACGTTTTGTAACTTCGTGGGCGACAAAAGAAGAAAACGTGGATTATTTGTTAGATTTGATCTGATTTGATGGGCAACATTTTATTATTTAAATCATAGAAATCGTCTTTGTTTGTTTCTTTAAATGAATTAATATTGGCTTTGTAGAATCTTAAATATGTTTCAAAATTTATTTTTTTTAAATGGTCATTTTGGGTAAGCTCATAAATTTTAATTGATTTTAACAAAGGCTCCAATTCATCCATAAGATCATTAATTAGTAAATTCTTTGCTAAAAGGCTTCTTTTAATTTCTTGATTATTATTTGTTAAGCTGCTGTTTTGAATAATTAACCGAATAATTCCTAAAATTGTGTCAGTAAACTCGATACCTATTTCTTGATTTTTGGGAACAAGTTTTGAATTTTCAATTTTAAAATTGTCATATCTATATAAAGAATGGATATTCATCTGTTTTTTTATAGATTTATCTATGTGTAATTTAGCATATTCATTGGAATTTTCTATATAAATGTCAGCTTTTAAATTATCCATGTTACTATAATTGCGCAATAATCCGTAAATTACTCGTTCAGGTAGTCTACTATATAACATATCTTTTTTCATTGATGCATATAAAATATGATCTTTTAAATTATTTAGTTTATATGAAATGATATTTACTTGAATTGCATCAGTTAATTTCAAAAATGATTGAATAACCATTTTGAAATTTGAGTAATCACTTTTGTCATATTGAGTAAAATGCATACGAAAAGTTTTTCTTTGAAGTTGCTGGTTTAAAAACTGAATATCTTTGCAAAAGTAATAGTCGTTAGGAACAGACACGCCACCCATTAGAGAAATATCATTTGAATTTTTTCCAGACTCATCAAAAAAGATACTTATTTTTCTATCTGTCATTTATAATCTCACAATCAAAAAATTTATAATTAATTTTGCGTAATAAAAATTATATATCATTTCTTTAGAAACAAGTGAGCAATTTTATTTGACAAAAAAATAAAAAAATTATAGTCTATCTTTATAGAGTACTTGTCTAGATTGACAACTGTTCTACAAATTTTTGGCTTATTACTTATCTAGATGGATAAAAATAGGTCAACTAGAGAAAACGCTGATATTTTATTGGCGTTTTTTTTATGATTTTCCAGGTATTGTTTGAAATTTCGTTGTGACTCGCAGGAGTATGTTACATACATTTGATGGACAAAGAGCAGGTTCACTATAATCTAATCCAAATTTCACCACAAAAAAAAGAACCCGCAGGTTCTTTTTAAAGACTGTTCTTACGTAACGTAATTTTGGATAAGTCACGTGCAGCTTTATTGCTATGAATCAATTTTTTGTGCTTAGCTGAATCGATAAGTTTAGCTGCGTTCTTGTAAAGAACTTCAATATTATCTTTTTCGCCTTTTTCAGCTGCTAAATTGAATTTCTTGATTGCTGTACGCATTTCTGAACGTTGAGATGCGTTTGCCAAACGACGCTTGTTTTGAGTCTTAACGCGCTTAATCGCTGATTTGATCTGTGGCATTAACTAGATACTCCTTCCTGGTATAGTGAAATTAATCTTTCTCATTATACCAATTAAACTTTAATTTGACTAGCAATTTTGAAATCTGATCCATTTAATGATATTATGATAACACCTATTACTATGTTTGAGGAATTTCCTCTTACTTAGCTTTATGGAATAAATAAAAGGAATAGATTAATGGCAATTACAAAAGAACGTAAAGAAGAAATTATTAAGAAGTATGGTCGCAGTGAAGGAGATACTGGTTCTGTTGAAGTTCAAGTTGCTCTTTTAACTGAAGAGATTAATGTTTTAAATCAACATTTAACAAAACATAAAAAAGACCATCATTCATACGTAGGTCAGATGAAAAAAATTGGTCATCGTCGTAACTTACTTAGATATTTAAGAGAAAACGATCTTGACCGTTATCGTAATTTGATTAGCTCATTAGGATTAAGAAGATAATATTAACGGCCTGCTTAATTGCAGGTTTTTTAGATTAAATTTTAATAAAGAAAGAGGTGATACATTTTTGGGAAAAGTAAAAATTGCCATGCTCGGCGGTGTTCGAGAAGATGGCAAAAATATTTATGCAGTAGATGCTGATGGTGAAATCTTTGTTTTAGATTTTGGGTTGAAGTATCCAGAGAATGAAATGTTAGGGATTGACGTTGTCGTACCTGATTTTAATTATCTTGAAGAGAACATTGACCGCATTGCAGGAGTATTTTTAACTCATGGACATGCAGATGCCATTGGCGCCTTGCCGTACTTTTTACACAAAGGCTATAATGTTCCAATTTTTGGTTCTAAACTGACAATTGAATTAGTTAAAAATAACATCATTGACCAAAAAATGAAGAACAAATACAGCTTCAATGTAATTAATGAAAAGTCTGAGATCGATTTTGAAAAAACTACAGTTTCATTTTTTAAGACCACTCATACAATTCCAGATAGCTTAGGGATTGTACTTAACACTTCAGAAGGTAAGATCGTCTATACGGGAGACTTTAAGTTTGATTTTTCACAGACAGGTCCGTATGAAACAGATTTAAATCGGTTAGCAAAAATTGGTGAAAGCAACGTTATTGCTTTATTAAGCGATTCCTCAAATGCTGAAGCTCAAGCGGCACCTTATAATACTGATCGAGAAGTTACTACCTATATTAATGAAACTTTTAAATATCAGGCGGGCAGGATCATTGTTGCATCCGTTGCTTCAAATATTGTCAGAATCCAGCAAATAATTAACGCAGCGGTCTATAGCCAACGTAAATTAGCAATTTCTGGTCGTGATTTAGAAAAAATTGTTCGCACTGCAATGAAGCTCAAATACTTGAAGATTCCAGACGGCCTGTTGATTCCCTTAAAGGATCTTAAAAAATATCAAGACGATCAAGTTGTGATTTTGGAAACGGGTAAATTAGGTGAGCCGATGAAGTCTTTACAGCGCATGGCTACCGGGCGTTACAAGAATGTTCGTATTAAACAAGGTGATTTAGTTTTTATTACTTCTTCTCCTTCTTATGCAATGGAAACTTCAATGGCAAAGACCAAAGATTTGATTTATCGCGCAGGAGCTGAAGTGAAAACTCTTAGTGATGACATCAATGCAACGGGTCATGCCAGCAGATATGACCTACAGATGCTTATTAAGTTAATTCATCCAAAATATTTGGTGCCTATTCAAGGTGAATATCGTCTTTTAGACGCTCATAAAGAGATTGCTAAAGAAGCCGGGATTCCAGAAAAAAATATCTTTATTACTGCCATGGGCGACGTTCTTGAAATCAAAGACGAAGAAATGCATTTAGGCAAGGCAGTTCCTGCCGGAGATACGATGATTGATGGAATTGGAGTAGGAGACATTGGAAGCATTGTCCTTCGTGACCGTAAGATGCTTTCAGAAGATGGTGTTTTTGTTTCGACTGTAACTATTGATAGGAGAAACAAGAAAATTATTTCAACACCAAAAATTGTTGCAAAGGGTTTTGTTTATAATAAAACTAATCAAGAATTGTTGAATGATAGTAAAGAAGTAATCAAGAAATCAGTCTTAAACTATAT
Organism: Xylocopilactobacillus apis; assembly: GCF_033095965.1. Lineage (NCBI taxonomy): Bacteria > Bacillati > Bacillota > Bacilli > Lactobacillales > Lactobacillaceae > Xylocopilactobacillus > Xylocopilactobacillus apis. Next base: position 1,859,024 of record NZ_AP026801.1, on the reverse strand, counting down.
GGAAAATGATGATTTCGATTGGTCTGAAATCAAGCAAGATGTTAGAGATGACTTAAACAAATTTTTGTTTGAGCAAACCAAGAGACACCCTGTCATTTTGCCTGTTATTATGGAAGTAAATCAAAATAAATCAAATCGGCAATAAGGCAGATAATTTTTTACATATTTACAAAGATTGATTTTCTCGGTATAATACATAATCGGAACGCTTCCAAGCAATTAACTGCTAAATAACGATAATTTAAATATAAAGAAAATTTAGGAGGTCCATTTTTAAATGGCAGAAAAAGAGCACTACGAAAGAACCAAGCCGCACGTTAACATTGGTACGATTGGTCACGTCGATCATGGTAAAACAACTTTAACAGCTGCTATTACTCACGTGCTTGCAAAGAAGGGATTAGCACAACCCCTTGACTATGCAGGAATCGATGCAGCTCCTGAAGAAAAGGAACGTGGAATTACAATTAACACTGCTCATATTGAATATGAGACAGAAAAACGTCATTACGCACATATGGATGCCCCAGGACATGCTGATTACATCAAAAACATGATTACTGGTGCTGCTCAGATGGACGGTGCAATTTTAGTTGTTGCCGCTACTGATGGTCCGATGCCTCAGACTCGTGAACATATCTTACTTGCTCGTCAGGTTGGTGTTGAATACATTATTGTATTTATCAACAAAACAGATTTAGTTGATGATCCTGAGTTAGTTGACTTAGTGGAGATGGAAGTTCGTGAATTATTAAGCGACTATGATTTCCCTGGAGATGATATTCCTGTCATCAAAGGTTCAGCTTTAAAAGCACTTGAAGGTGATCCAGAACAGGAAAAGAATATTGAAGAGTTGATGGATACAGTTGACGAATATATTCCAACTCCAACACGTGATACTGACAAGCCTTTCTTAATGCCAGTAGAAGACGTATTTACAATTACTGGTCGTGGAACTGTTGCTTCTGGTCGTGTTGATCGTGGAACAGTTAAGATTGGTGATGAAGTTGAAATCGTTGGTTTAAAACCTGAAATTTTGAAATCTACTGTTACTGGTGTCGAGATGTTCCATAAGACTCTTGACGAAGGTGAAGCAGGAGATAACGTCGGAATTTTACTTCGTGGAATTAACCATGATCAGATCGAACGTGGGCAAGTTCTTGCTAAACCAGGTTCAATTCAGACTCATAAGAAATTCAAGGGACAAGTTTATATCCTTTCTAAAGATGAAGGTGGACGTCATACTCCATTCTTCTCAAATTACCGTCCTCAGTTCTACTTCCATACAACTGATGTTACAGGTACTATTGAACTTCCTGATGGAGTTGAAATGGTTATGCCTGGTGATAACGTATCGTTTGACGTTGAATTGATCTCACCAGTTGCTATTGAAAAGGGAACTAAGTTCACTGTTCGTGAAGGTGGTAAGACCGTCGGTGCCGGACAGGTTACTGATATTCTTGACTAATTGAAATTAGTATTAGTTCAAATAGAGGGCTCTTAGACAGAGCCTTCTTTTTTTTAAGGGAATGCATGTTTTTTAAATAGATTAGATTTACAATGAAAGTCTACTATAATAAAATTCTAGATGATGACTTAAATCATGGAGGAAATTAATGGAACCAGAATGGGAAAAAACAGGAACTAATGAAGGGACTTTAAAGTTTGAAGTTTCGACAGAAGAAGTTTCTAAAGCTGTTGACCATGCTTTCAATAAAGTAAAAAATCGGATCCAATTACCAGGATTTCGTAAGGGTAAAGTAACGAGAGAACTTTATCGTCAATTTTATGGTGATGAATCACTTTACCAAAGTGCATTAGAAGAAGTATTTCCAGATGCTTATGAAAAAGCTTATAAGAAAGCTGAAATCGAACCTGTTGGTCAACCAGAAGTTACTGTTGATAAAATGAATTCTAATGAACCTTGGGTCTTAGAAGTTAAGGTAACTGTGAAGCCAGAGGTAAAACTTGGTAAATATAAAGGAGTCGAAGTTAAAAAAATCGATCGCACAGTAACTGATAAAGATGTCGATGATGATATTCAAAAGCGTCGTGAAAAAGAAGCTGAACTAGTTCTTAAAGACGGTGCAGCTGAAAAAGACGATACAGTTGTTATTGACTATGTTGGAACAATTGATGGTAAAGAATTTGATGGTGGATCAGCTAAGAATTATTCACTTGTTCTAGGATCAGATAGTTTTATTCCAGGATTTGAAGATCAGTTGATCGGCCATAAAGCTGAAGAAGATGTTGATGTAAATGTCACTTTTCCAAAAGATTATCAAGCAAAGGATCTTGCAGGAAAAGAAGCTCATTTTGCAGTCAAAATTCATGAAGTTAAGTCTAAAGAGTTACCTGCTTTGGATGATGACTTTGCGAAAGATTTAGATCTTGACGTCAAAACTGTCGATGAATTGAAAGAAAAAATCAAATCGATTTTACAAGATGAAAAAAATGACGATGCTGAGCGAGAAATGCAGGATGAGGCAATTCATCAAGTTTTAGAAACTACAGAAATCGAAGAAGTTCCCCAGGTAATGATTGATAATGAAGTTAATCAGCAGATTCAGCGCTTTAATTCAGCATTACAAACACGTGGTTTAAGTATGCAGATGTATCAGCAAATTACTGGAACCAGCAATGAGGATCTTCGCAAACAATACGAAGAAGAAGCTCAAGACAACGTAAAGACTAACTTGGTTTTAGAAGCAGTTGTTAAAGCAGAAAATATTAAGCCGACTAAAGAAGATATTGATAATGAAATCAAAGAGTTAGCTGATGAATATAAGATGGATGTTAATCGAGTTCGTCAAACTTTAACTGATGATATGCTTGTTCATGATATTGGCATTAAAAAAGCAATTGATGTTATTGTAGAATCTGCAAAAGAAGTTGAAGGAAAAGACGACAAAAAAGATTCTAAAGAAAAATCAGAAGATCAAGCCGAGAAGTAAAACTATTGCCTTCGCTCTTGATCTAATTTAAAGTTTCGAGGTTATATTGAACAACGAAGAAAATGGGGTTATTAGATGTTCATTTTGTGGTAAATCACAAGATGAAGTAGAGAAGATTATCGCTGGACCTGGCGTTTATATTTGTAATGAGTGCATTAATTTATCTAAGAAAATCATTGACGATCAAATTCAAATCGATCAAACAGAAGATGAAGAGATTTTAGAAAATTTTCCAAAACCGGCGGAAATTTATGATCAACTAAATGAATATGTAATAGGTCAGAGTGAGGCTAAAAAGTCGCTTTCGGTAGCGGTTTATAATCATTATAAAAGGATTTCTCAGCAAAATCAGAGCAGCGTAGAAATTCAAAAAAGTAATGTTGCTTTAATTGGTCCAACAGGTTCAGGTAAGACCTATTTAGCTCAAACTTTGGCTAAAATTTTAAATGTGCCTTTTGCAATTGCTGATGCAACTTCTCTGACAGAAGCAGGATATGTCGGAGAAGATGTCGAAAATATTTTATTAAAATTATTACAGGCTGCTGATTATAATATAGATAAAGCTCAACGCGGAATTATTTACGTTGATGAAATTGATAAAATTGGCCGAAAAACAGAAAATGTTTCGATTACTCGTGATGTATCTGGTGAAGGAGTTCAACAGGCGCTTTTAAAGATTTTAGAAGGCACAGTTGCTAGTGTTCCACCTCAAGGTGGCCGAAAACACCCTCAACAAGAAATGATTCAAATTGATACTAAAAATATCTTATTTATTGTCGGAGGGGCTTTTGATGGTCTAGAAACGATTATCAAAGAGCGATTAGGCAAGAAAGTAATCGGTTTTGGAGCAAATACTGAAGATTTTACTGACGATCAAATTTTACACCAAGTGATTCCAGAAGATTTACTTAAGTTTGGTTTGATCCCAGAATTTATTGGACGGTTACCGGTTATTCAAACTTTAAATAAATTAACAACACAAGATCTGGTGAATATTTTAACTAAACCAAAAAATGCATTAGTTAAACAATATCAAGCATTGATGAAAATGGATAATGTCGATTTAGAATTCACAGATGGTGCTCTTGAAGCTGTTGCAACGGAAGCGATTAAGCGTAAGACTGGTGCTAGAGGATTAAGATCGATTATTGAGAATGCAATGCGCGATGTGATGTTTGATATTCCTGGTGAAAGTGACGTTCAAAAAGTGATTGTTAATAAGTCTTCAATTGAAGAAGGAAAAAGTCCAAAAATAATTTTAAAAACTGCTGAGGCATCTTAATGGCAAATAAAGATCAACAATTCGTAACAAGTGCAGTTAAGGCGGTTGATTTTCCGAAAAGCAATCTTCCTCGGATTGCTTTTTTTGGTCGTTCAAATGTCGGGAAATCTAGTTTGATAAATACGTTAATGAATCGAAAAAATCTAGCAAGAACTTCAAGCACTCCAGGTAAAACACAGACAGTGAACTTTTATTTAGCAACCGATAATAGTTATCAGTTAGTCGATTATCCTGGCTATGGATACGCTAAATTAGGAAAGAAAAAGCGTGCTGAAATAAATCAGATGATTAGAACGACTGTTTCAGAAATAGATAATTTACGGGGAATTGTTCAACTAGTGGACGGAAGAATTCCAACTCAACCTGTCGATCTAGAGTTTGAGAAATTTCTAAATCAGGTTGGAGTGCCGCAGATGATTGCAGTCACTAAGACAGATAAGGTTAAAAAAAGTGAAATCGGCAAACTTGAGAATCGGATTGAAAAAGATTTTGGAGAAAACGTTGAAATGGTGGAATATTTACTGACTAGTACCGTAAGTAAGCGAGGGATAACTGATTTAAAAACGTGGATCTCTGAATTAACAAATTTTTAAAACAAAAAAAATAGACATCTTTTATGAATGTCTATTTTTTTGTGAAATTTATATATAAAGAACGTAAATTATTCTAATTTTATTTTTTATCTTTTTTGTTTAAGTTTTGATCTTGTTTCTGAAGATCTTTTTCTTTCTTTTTTTTGTCTTCAGGAAGAGTAGCAAACTTATCGAAGAGATTTTCAATTTCTAAATCTCGATGAATTTTTAAAGCCATAGACACTCCTTTCTTTTTATTTTTTATTTTAGTATGCTCACGATAAAAAAGAAAGGGGTTTTATTAATAATGTTTTACCAATAATATTTATTACTTGCAAAGTGAACCTAAAGTCTATAAAATAAAATAGTTACATCGGAGGAGTAGCGAAGTGGCTAAACGCGGCGGACTGTAAATCCGCTCCTTCGGGTTCGGTGGTTCGAATCCACTCTCCTCCATATCTTAGCTCCGGTCGGAGCTTTTTTTGTAAGAAAATGTAGATTATGACTGATCCGGCTTATATTGCAATATATAATGATATTAGAAAAAAAATAGAAACTAATAGTTGGCAAGTAGGACAGAAGCTGCCTTCTGAAAGAGAATTAGCAAAAGTGTATAATGTATCACGGATGACTTTACGCCAAGCAATTCAGTTTTTAGTGCGTAACGGACTTTTGATTCGGCGGGTAGGTGCTGGAACATTTGTTGCCAGCAAAAAGATTCAAGAGAAGATGGAAGGTGTTACTGGCTTCTCAGAACTAATCCGTGCTCAAGGTAAAGTTCCGTCGTTAAAAACGGTCTCTTTTGTTGAAGGAATTCCTAACGATACAGAGAAACAAATTTTGAATTTATCTGCGAAAGAAAAGATCGTTAGAATTGAACGGATTCGTTTTGGTGATAAAAGTCCAATTTGTTTTGAAATAGCTGCAGTTCCAATGAGTTTTATTGATGGTTCAAAGAAAGAAGAAGTTACTAATTCACTTTATAGTACAATTAAAAAAAATTCAGGTTGTCAGATTGGACGGGCGGAACAGACAGTTACGGCAGTTCTAAGTAATGAAAAAATTTCAAGGTATTTGGAAATTCCGCGTGCTTCGGCAATTTTAAAGTTACAACAAGTTTCATATCTTGATGATGATCGCCCTTTTGAACTAGTAATAGCACAGTATGTTGGCGATCGTTTTGAGTTTTATCTGGAGAGGAGAAACACTTTTTAACTAATGAACGAGTTTAAAAAATTAAGTTTTTTGGGTAAAACGTTTGTAGTATTTATTTTATTACAGCCGTTTCTTGATTTTTATTTCTTCTATGTACCCCCGTTATCAAATATTTTTCCTTTTGCTATTTCGACCATTATAAGAATTATTTTTACGGCATTTTTGGCTTTTTTTTATTTACGTGATAATCCGGACCGAAGAATTTTAAAATTAATTCTAATCTATCTAGGGATTTGTATTGTTTATTTTATTCTGCATGTTTGGAATGCGCATCATTTTACTTCGTATTCACCAACTAATTTTAATTTTTCAATCTTTGGTGAAGCTTTTTACATGGTTCGAATGCTGATTCCAGTTTTCATAATTTTATTGACTATTCATGTGAATTTTGATTTGCATTCATTTAGCTTAATTGTTCAGATACTAGCATGGGTTGTTTCAGGCAGTATCGTCTTATTTAATCTAATAAAATTAAGTTTAGCTTCTTACGGTGGAGGATTCATCACCGGTAATATTTTTGATTGGTTTACAAATGGAGATCCAGGAAGCTTTTACGGATTTGCTTCAAAAGGATTTTTCTACTACGCTAATTCTATTTCTGGAGTAGTCTTACTGCTGGTTCCCTTTATTCTTTATTTAAACTTTACGGCTCCCAAATGGCATAATCTTACTTTAGCTGTGGTTCAGCTTCTAAGCTGTCTGATGCTTGGAACAAAGACAGCAGTTTTAGGGTATCTTGCAATGCTTTTTGGAACGCTAGCGCTATTTTTGTTTACTTATTGTTTGGGCAAAGAAAAGAAACTTCACCGTTCATCAGTTATTTTAGTGTTGGGATTATCGCTTATTGTTGGTTTTATGATTCCATTTTCGCCAATGTCTAACCGAAGTTTGACCAATGATGTCACTATTACCGAAAAAAGCAGCAATAAAGTTGCCCTTTTAAAGCAAAAGCGTAAGCTCGAGCGAGAATTGAACCATAAAGCACATGGTAAATCCACTCGTTTAATGCGCTATATTCAAGCTAATTATCAGAATTATTCGTTAAATCCAGAATTTGTTAACGGTAAGTATTCTTATATTATTGATCCAGTTTTTTGGTCCGATGTTATGAAGATGCCACTTAAAAAACGCATGGATTATCGATATCTTGAAAAAGCAATGCTTGATCGAGTTAAAAAAATTAATCATAATAAGCTCGATAATTGGTTTGGTATTACTTATACCAGAATGAATAATATTTTTAATTTGGAAAGGGATTTCTTATCTCAATGGTATTCGATGGGATTTTTTGGCGTAATTATTCTATTAGGACCAATGATTTATCTAACTTTACGTTTTATTTATCTTTTGCTTTTTAAATTCAAAAAGTATTTTACTTTTTTGAATGCGGTGATGACTTTTACCATTTTAGGAATTATTGGCTTTTCTCTTTATGCCGGAAATATTCTTGATTTTCTTACTTCGGCGGTCTTATTAGCGTTTTTTGTAGGTCAGGCGGGTACGTTCTTTAATCGAACGATTGATTCAAAAGAACACCCTTTTGAAGCGTGATTTGTAGTGAAAGACAATCTTATCTCAGTCATCATGACTGCCTACAACGAAAATACAAAAGAACTAACAGAAGCGGTAAATTCAATCCTTGATCAAACTTACCCTGATTTAGAGCTAATTATAATTCTTGATGACCCGACTAATACTGAACTTGAAAAAAACATTGAAGCTCTAGCCGAAGTAGATCAGCGGATTAAATTTAAAGTTAACGATCAAAACATGGGGTTGGCTCAATCACTTAATCGGGCGATCGCATTAAGTTCAGGTGAGTACATTGCCCGGATGGATGCAGATGATATTTCTTTTCCAAATCGATTTGCCGATGAACTAGAGCTAATTAAAGAACGGGATTATGATGTAGTGACAAGTTCTGCGACTTTTATAGATGAAGAAGGAAAAATTGTTGGATCACATGATCCAATTTTGACTACACCTAGCAGAATTGACAAATTATTGCCTTTTGGGAGCAATTTAGTTCATTCCAGTGCTTTTTTTAAAGGAAGTGTTTTACGCGAATTTAGTTACCATAATTATCCAACCGCTGAGGATTACGATTTGTGGTTAAGATTAATTGAACATCAAAAGAAAATTGGTGGAATTAATAGTGAATTACTTAAGTATCGGATCCGCAGTACTTCAATGACTCAAAGCAATAAATTAAAGATGTTTTTAACTGCTCAGTATTTGCGTGATAATTTTCAAAATAAATCATTAGATGACTTTGACTTGGAAAAATATCATAAATATCTCAGCTGTCATGGATATAGTGATAAATTAAGAGAAGAATTTTCAGATGCAGTTAATGGTTTCAGTAAGGGGTTAAAAGATCTTCGTAAATTTAAATTTAGCGGAGTTAAAGCATTAACCCCGTTGCTTCAGCGCAAAATTTATCGTGATTATTTTAAGAATAGCTATCAGTATAAGAAAATGTACAAAAAATTAATTATTATTGAACACGGTCTTTCTTAGTCTTTTTAACAACATGCATAAATTTCGGAATTGCGAGATATCTTTTAAATCTTGAAGGATTAGTAACGAGCCGATAGAGCCACTCCAAATTTATTTTTTGGATTACTTTAGGAGCTCGTTTTACTTTGCCGGTAAACGCATCAAAGCTGCCGCCGATTCCCATCCAAATGGCGTTAGTCAAATGAAAATTATTTTTAATGAACTCTTCTTGTTTAGGAGCGCCTAAAGCTACAAAAACTAAATCCGGCTGGTTTTCTTTGATTTTTTGTTGAACCGGAGCAGGATCACTTAAATATCCGTCAAAAGCACCAGCTACTTTGATATCGGGATATTCAGCTGCTGCTTTTTCTTTAAGAGCAGCAATAACTTCTGGTTTTGCACCGTAGAAGAGAACTTTTAATTTTTTTTCTTGGGCTATTTTTAAAAGAAATAAAAAGGTATCAAATCCGGTAATTCTTTCCTGTAAAGGCGTATTAAGTTTTTTTCCGGCATAAATGATTCCAATGCCGTCAGGCGTAATAAAAGAAGCGGTCCTAATTAGTTCGGCAAAATTAGGATGACTTCTGGCATACATCACAATTTCTGGATTAGCAGTGACAATAAAAGTGTTTTGTTTACTATCGATCAGCTTAATAAGTTCCGTTTGGAATTCTTGGTTGGTTGCATTTACAAAATCAAAGTTTAAAATTTTTTGTGTTTTCATGGATAAATTTTATCGACCTCTCTTGACTGTTATAATAATAATATCTTAAAAGATTGGATTAATTAAATTGGCAAAATATTTAATAACTGGGGGAGCTGGTTTTATCGGCTCAACGATCGCAGATACCTTACTTGAACAAGGACAGACTGTCTTTGTAGTTGATGATCTTTCAATGGGACAGGTTAAAAATCTGAAACCAACAGATCAGATGCACTTTTTTCAACATACAATTACTGATCACGAATATATGAACGATCTTTTAGACCGTGAAAAATTTGATTATATTCTTTTAATTGGAGCTGTTGCAAGTGTAGCAGATAGTATTGCCGATCCTGGTCGAACCCATGCGGTTAATGCTGAAGCAAATTTTAATATTTTAGAGCATTTAAGAGCAGCAAAGCTGTCTTTTAAATCACTTTTGTTTATTTCGTCAGCTGCAGTTTATGGTAATTTACCAGGAGTTCCAAAAACAGAATTGTCACCAGTGGAACCTTTAACTCAATATGCAGTAGATAAATACAGCACTGAAAGAAATGTTATTAATTATCATACTCTTTATGGGATGCCAACGATGGCAGTTCGTCCTTTTAATGTTTATGGTCCAAAACAAAATCCCAAGTCGCCTTATTCAGGTGTTTTATCAATTATCACTAATTGCTTGTTAAATGATAGTACATTCAATCAATATGGTGACGGTGAGCAGATTCGTGACTTTACTTATGTCACTGATATCGCTGATTGTATTTTAGCATTACTTCAGGAACCAAAGGCAATTGGTCAAGTCATCAATATCGGGACGGGCAATAAAGCATCACTAAATGAAGTTATCGAAATTATTGAAAAAATAGCTGGTAAAAAATTGCAGCGAAAAGTTTTGCCAGAACGAGCAGGAGATATTAAGTATTCCTATGGCGACCCAAGTAAATTAAACAATTTAGGCTTAAAAACAAAAGTTGATTTAAATACGGGCCTAAAAAAATATTGGGATTCACTGAATGAAAGTCGTTAATATTAATGCCGGACAAGAGACAGGCGGAGCATTAACTCACTTAATCTTTATGGCCCAAGTTTTAAAAGAGCACAACATCGATAATGTTCTATTAGTCTTTGAAGAAGGAACAATTTCCAAAGCTGCAAGAGAATTAGGTTTAGCCTATAAAGTTATCAATCAGAAGAATACTTCTGAATGGATTAATTATCTAAATGAAAATAATTTTGATTTAGTTCAAACTCACGGACCGAGAGCAAATTTCCTTGTAACCCTTCATCGTAAAAATATTCATGTTCCTCACATCGTAACGGTTCACAGTGATCCGCGTTATGACTTCTTAGGCGGCGGAATTAAAGGAAACATCCAAAGTAAATTAAATGTTTGGAGTTTAAAGCATTCTGATGGCTTGTTCGTCGTTTCAAGTGAATTAAAAGATGAGCTGACCAAATTAGGTATTAACTCTAACCGAATTGTTCAAATTAACAATGCCATGACGTTTTCAAATGATGTAAGGCCAAAAGAAAATCATCAGTTTATGCAGATGATCATTGTTGCCCGTCTTCATCCAGTTAAAGAACATGCGCGTTTAATTAAAGCTTTATCCGAAGTGAAAAATGATCATATTTTTCTTAATATTGTCGGCGATGGTGAACTAAGAGAATCTTTGGAACAGCTCGTAGATCAATATGAGTTAAATCATCAGGTTGAATTTTATGGAGCTTTAAAATCATCTGAAATAAATGAGCTTTATCGTAAAATGGATTTGGCTTTAATTGTTTCTAAAAGCGAGGGATTTCCGCTGGTATTTTTAGAAGCAGCAAATAATGCAGTGCCTGTTTTAATGACTGAATTATCAGCCACTCATTTAGTGATTCCCGATGAGGAACATGGAATTGCTGTGGATAATAGCTTAGAGGGCATTAAATCAGGAATTGAGAAGGCATATTCTTTTGGAATCGAACAGCTTAGTGAGATGGGATTAAAAAACCGCAAATATGCAATTGATCATTTTGGGCCAGAATCTTTTTATAAACAGATGAAAAACGGTTATGATTTATTTAGCAAAAAGGAAAATCTTTGATATAATTTTCATAATCATAAGGGAGTAACAAGCAATCAACTGCGGCACGCTCGTCAAGCAGGATAAACCCGGGCTGTCATAATTTGTGAGACTTATGCGTCATGCAGTAAGTCTCTTTTTATTCGGAGGAAAATTTTTTTGGAAATTAAGCCAGAGAAAAAAGAAAAGTTTTATTCATTACCTGTTGAAGATATTATTCAAAAATATCGGACATCATACGACGGATTAAGTTCGACGCAAGTAAGGCGTCTTCAAATGGAATATGGTGAGAATAAATTGTCAGCAGGACATCACAAAACTTATTTAGAGATGTTCATTGAACAGTTTAAAGATTTTATGATCATTGTTTTATTAGCAGCAGCATTAATTGCAGGCTTAATTGCCCATGAATGGACGGATGCCGTGATTATTTTGGCGGTCGTAATTCTTAACGCTATTTTTGGTGTTTTTCAAGAATCTAAGGCAGAAAATGCCATTGAAGCCTTAAAAAACATGGCAACCCCTAAAGCGCGCGTGAAAAGAGACGGGGACATTCAAGAAATTGACAGCACCGATTTAGTACCTGGGGATATTGTTGTTTTAGAAGCAGGAGACATTGTTCCTGCAGATTTACGTTTGTATGAAACTTCGACTTTAAAAATTGAAGAATCGTCTCTAACGGGTGAATCAATTCCCGTGCAGAAATTAGGAACAACAATTACTGAACCTAATGTTGCGTTAGGAGACCAGAAAGATATGGCCTTTTCTGGGACCAACGTGACTTTTGGGCGGGGAACAGGAATTGTTGTCAGTACCGGCATGAATACAGAAATTGGTCAGATTGCTTCGATGATTTCAGAAAATGATGATACTACAACACCGCTGCAGCGCAACCTTTCTCAACTAGGTAAAGTTTTAACCTATATTATTTTAGCAATTTCTGCCTTAATCTTTTTAATTGGCATGGTTAAAAACGATGCTAATTGGATTGATATGTTGATTGTGGCGATTTCGATTGCAGTGGCGGCAATTCCCGAAGGACTACCAGCAATTGTCACGATCATTCTAGCGTTAGGAACTCAGAAATTATCTAAAAGAAATGCAATTATTCGTAAACTTCCAGCCGTTGAAACATTAGGAAGTACAGATATTATTGGATCTGATAAAACCGGAACTTTAACTCTTAATCAAATGACAGTTGAGAAGGTTTATACTGATCGGCAGCTGCTTGATAGTGATGTTGGCTTAGATCAGCAGGATATGACTTTAAGAATTATGAATTTTGCTAACGATTCTCAAATTCAAGCTGACGGAACTTTGTTAGGTGATCCGACTGAGACGGCTTTGATTAAGTTTGGCCAGAAAAATGACTTTTTTATTCAAGATGAATTAAAGATAACTCCAAGAGTTAATGATTTGCCGTTTGATTCTGATCGGAAAATGATGACTTCAATTAATCAATTTGGCGACAATGCTTACTTAGTGATGACTAAAGGGGCGCCGGATGAAATTTTAAAACGGTGTAATCAGTATCTCCAAGGTAATGAACTCCATGACTTAACAGAAGAAGATCAAAAAGATATTTTAGACGTTAATAATGATTTAGCGAAACAAGCTTTAAGAGTTTTAGGATTTGCCTATAAAGTAATTGACGAAATGCCTTCGCCGATTAATTCTGATACGATTGAAAATGATCTCGTTTTTGCTGGTATGGTAGGAATGATTGATCCCGAACGCCCAGAAGCAAAAGCAGCCGTTGCAGAAGCTAAACAGGCAGGCATCCGGACAATTATGATTACCGGCGACCATCAGGTTACCGCCCAAGCAATTGCAACGAGATTGGGAATTATTTCAGAAAATGCTAATGAAGCGGTTATTTCGGGTAGTCAGTTGAGCCAAATGAGCGATGAGGAATTAGATCAAAATGTTGAACAATACTCTGTTTACGCGCGAGTAAATCCAGCTGATAAAGTTCGAATTGTTAAAGCTTGGCAGAGTAAAAATAAAGTTGTTGCAATGACTGGTGATGGGGTTAATGATGCTCCGGCTTTAAAAGCGGCTGATATTGGAATTGGCATGGGGATTAATGGGACCGAAGTTTCAAAAAATGCCAGTGATATGGTGTTAGCAGATGACAACTTTGCAACGATTGTTCATGCAATCAAAGAAGGACGAAAAGTTTTTGCTAATATTCAAAAGTCGATCCAGTATTTAATGTCAGCTAACCTGGGAGAAGTTCTTACCCTTTTTGTCTTGACAATAATGGGTTGGGATATTTTAGCTCCAGTTCAGCTATTATGGATCAATCTTGTAACTGATACATTTCCGGCAATTGCCCTTGGCGTAGAACCGACAGAAAAAGGAATTATGAAAGAAAAGCCGAGAGGCCGTAATTCTACTTTCTTTTCTGGCGGAGTATTTCCTGCAATTATTTACCAAGGAATTATTGAAGGATTGATTACTTTAGGAGTTTACTATTGGGCCTTGAATTTCCCAGTTCATACTGACTATGCAATGATTCATCATGATGCTCAAACGATGGCTTATGTTACTTTAGGATTAATTCAGCTTTTCCACGCGTTTAATGTTAAATCATTCAGTAAATCAATTTTTCAACAGAATATTTTTGCCAACAAGACCTTTAACTGGGCAATAGTTGTCTCGTTGATTCTTTTAGGAGTTACGATTTTAGTTCCCGGATTTAACCAAATGTTTCATGTAACTCAACTTAATTTGTCACAGTGGGGTGTAGTAGTTCTTGGTGGAATATTAATGGTCGTAATTGTTGAGTTTGTAAAATTATTCCAAAGAGTTTTCAGTAGAAAAGGTAATTAATTATTCTTTTTGATAATTTATTACTTATTTATTAATTGATGTTTACTCCCAAATAAGATATCGTACTAATAAGAGGTTTATAGATGTTTGTAGATGAAGCGTATGTGAAGGTTAAGGCAGGTAACGGGGGCAACGGGATGGTTGCATTCCGACATGAAAAATATGTTCCCAATGGTGGACCTGCTGGGGGAGATGGCGGCAAAGGCGGTAATGTTGTCGTGGTTGCCGATTCAGGACTAAAAACTTTGATGGATTTTAAGTATCATCGTCAGTTTAAAGCTGAAAGAGGTGAAGATGGTCAAATTAAATCGATGTACGGTCATGGCGGCAAAGATTTAATTTTGAAAGTTCCGTTAGGCACAACAATTAAAGATGCCAATACTAAGCAGGTATTGGCAGATTTGACGACTCCTGACCAAAAATTTGTTGTAGCATCAGGCGGCCGAGGAGGACGGGGCAACATTCATTTTGCAACGTCAACCCATCAAGCTCCAGAAATTGCTGAAAATGGGGATCCGGGCGAAGAGCGAGAAATTTACTTAGAAATGAAGATGATCGCTGATGTAGGATTAGTCGGGTTCCCTTCGGTTGGTAAATCGACATTTCTTTCCGTGGTTACAAGTGCTAAGCCCAAAATTGCATCCTATGCTTTTACAACTTTAAAGCCTAATTTAGGAGTTTTGCGATTAAAAGATGGACGTGAACTAGTGATAGCTGATTTACCAGGGATTATTGAGGGAGCATCCACTGGTGTTGGACTAGGATTAGTTTTTTTACGCCATATTGAACGGACAAGGATTCTTTTGCATCTAGTAGATTTGGATCCAAATAACGGGCGCGATGCTTTTGACGATTTTGAAACAATTATGAATGAATTAAAGACTTACGGTGAAGAAGTTGTTAGTAAACCAACCGTTGTAGTTGGAACAAAGTCAGATTTAATTGGAGCTGACGAGAAATTAGCAGAGTTTAAAAAGAAATTAGCTGCTAAATATCCGGGGCGCTTTCCAGTTTATGCAATTTCCAATACGACACATCAAGGAGTTGATGAATTGGTTGATGCTAGCTTTAAAGAGTTAGCCAAAGCTCCAAAACCAATAAGTGAGAAGATAGACGCAGTTAAGCATGTTGATTATAAATTTAATCCAGATGATGGCTTTAAAATTACAAAAATTGATGATGGACGCTACGTGCTTGAAAGTGAAAAAGTTGATCATTTATTAGAAAAAAGCAATCTTAATTACCAAGATGGGATTATGCGCTTTGCGCGGGCTTTGAGAAAAATGGGAGTTGATGAAGCACTTCGTAATTTTGGGGTTCAAGATGGTGATACCGTTTTAATTGATGATTTTGAGTTGGAGTTTAGGGAATAAGAATGGTTCGTGGTTCAAGGGGAACAGTCAAAGAAAATTCAAGTTCTTCTAATTATATAACTGGCTTCGATGGCTTAAGAGCAATCGGAGTATTGTTAGTTATTTTTTATCATATCAACCCGGAACTATTTCCAGGCGGTTATTTTGGGGTTCCTATATTTATGGTAATCTCAGGATATTTAATTACTTGTTCGCTAATGCGGGAAGTTAGGCAAAAAGGAAAGATTGATTATCGTTCTTTTTTTAGTCGTCGGGCCAAGCGCCTATATCCAGCGTTAGTCACAATGCTGTTTGCAACAAGCAGCTATATTTTGTTGTTTCAACGCAATTTATTAGATAAATTATGGCAGATTGTTTTATCCAATCTTACTTATTTGTATAATTGGTGGCAAATTTTTAATGGTCAGTCCTATTTTGAAAGATTTGCTGATAATGAATCTCCTTTTACTCATCTTTGGACTCTTTCAATCGAAGGCCAATTTTATTTAATTTGGCCGTTTGTTTTTTTCTTGCTTTATAAGTTTGTTAAATCAAATCAAAAAAGGTCACGGATTGTTTTAGTTTTAGCACTCATTTCAGCTTTTGAAATGGCTGTACTTTACTCGCCTGCTAATATTAATCGAGTGTATTATGGGACTGATACGAGATCTGTATCAATTCTTTTAGGATGCGCCTTGGCGTTTGTTTGGCCGGTTAGCAGATTAAATCGACATTTAAATCGAGAAAGTCGAATTCTAATTGATTCATGTGGAGGAATTTCAGCACTGGTCATGTTGATCATGATTTTTACAGTCCGAGATCAATCAAGCGGACTGTATCGTTATGGAATGTTGATTTTTTCAGCTTTTGCGACAATTTTAATAGCTGCAGTTTCTCATCCGGGCGGAAGTTTCAATCGAATCCTTACCAATCCAATCTTTAGTTTTATTGGCAAAATTAGTTACGGGATTTATATCTACCAGTTTCCAGTAATGATTTTTTTTGAAAATAAAGTGAAGCTGATTTCTAAACATCCCATAATTTATCCAGTGATCGAAATTATAATTATTATAGGGATCAGTACTTTTTCTTATTACTTTATTGAACAATATTTTGCGAAAGTTACTTGGTCGAGTTTAAAAGACGATTTTAAACAGATCTTTGAACTTAAAAATAAACCTCAATCTAAAATTGGTATGATGGCTTTAGTCCCAATTTTAATTCTAGGCTTATCAAGTAATGTCTTGTCAGTATTTGCAAAAGGGCAAAATCCTAATGACACGCCGTTAGCTCGGAAAATAAAAGCTAACACTAAACTTCAAAAAGCCCATAATAAACTAGCAGAAAAAAAGGCATTAATTGCAAATAAGGAATCTCGAAAGCTTGAAAAGAATAAATCCTTATCTCGCTCGTTTAGTAAATCTCAACACAAGAAATATGAAGTCTTGGCCAAAAAGCATCCGGTTAATCAGGAATATGAAAAATATGGCCTGACCCAGTTTGAACTTCAGATGGGTCAGCACATCGGATTAACGGCAATTGGTGATAGTGTGATGGTCGATGGACAGCCAGTTTTGACGAAAATTTTTCCGAAAATTGTTATTGATGCGGTAGTTAGCCGCCAGGCCTCAGAATTGCCAGATCTTTTAAAACAAAAGGCCGATCAAGGCATTATTGCTGATACAATTGTAATCGGACTTGGAACAAACGGGATTCTTACCCCTAATATTATTGATGAAACAATGAAGATTGCGACGACTCAAAGAGATGTTTTCTGGATTACTGATCACGTTCCAACTCGTTCATGGCAAGATTCTAACAATGCAGTGCTTGTCCAAGAATCACATAAATATAATAATATGCATATAATTGAATGGCATAAATTTGTAAATTCTCATAATGAATGGCTTTATGCAGATTTAACCCATCCTAATCAGGAAGGCTCGGTTCAATATGGAACTTTTATCGCGAAGAATATTCTTAAAACTTTGGAAAAGAAATGATTGTATAGTATATGGAAATTGAATTTTTAGGAACGGGTGCAGGAGCACCATCAAAAAGCCGTAATGTTTCTAGTCTGGCTTTAAAATTGTTGGATGAAATTAACGAAATTTGGCTTTTTGATGTCGGAGAAGCAACTCAGCATCAAATATTAAAAACCACGATTAAGCCGAGAAAGATTACAAAAATATTTATTACTCACATGCATGGTGACCATATTTTCGGTTTACCGGGCTTTTTGTCGAGCCGCTCTTTTCAAAATGGAGATGAACCAGTTGATATTTATGGACCACTTGGAATAAAAGACTATGTCATGATGAGCTTAAAATTATCAGGAACTCATTTGGGATATCGGATTAATTTTCACGAAATCAAAAAAGACCAAGGAGTTCTATTTTTTAATGAGAATTTTCGGGTGGAATATGCAATTTTAGATCACCGAATCGCGAGTTATGGTTTTCGAATTACTGAATCTTCTAAGCCAGGTGAACTTTTAGTTGATAAATTAAGAGAACAAAATGTACCATCAGGCCCAATTTATGGACAGCTGAAAAATGGTGAAGATGTTACTTTGCCGGATGGAAGAACTTTATTCAGTAAAGATTATGTTGGACCGAGGATTCCCGGTCGGATTGTCTCGATTTTTGGAGATACAAGAATCAGTAAGAATCACCAATTTTTAGCCCAAGATGCTGATCTACTAGTTCACGAAAGTACTTTTGCCCATCAAGATCGAGATATTGCAAGACAGTATTATCATTCAGCTAGCAGCCAAGTTGCTCAATTAGCGAAAGACGCTAACGTTAAATATTTAATTTTGACTCATATTTCTGCTCGTTATTTGGGAAAAACGGCAATGATTTTACAAAAGCAGGCTGAGAAGATTTTCCCTCAAGTACGCGTTGCAAATGATTTTAGCACTTATGACATTCCTCAAAAAAAGGGAGAGTAAAATGAAAAAGACAGTTATTGTAACCGGGGCTAATTCAGGAATTGGCCGAGAAGTAAGTCGTATTTTAGTTGAACAGAATTATTATGTAATTATGCTTGGGCGCAATTCATCGCGTCTCTTAGAAGTTCAGAATTCACTTGATCCAATGAGGGAAACAACAAAGATTTTAAGCTGTGATTTGAGTCAGTTAGCTTCTATTCGCCAGACTGTTAATATAATTCGCCAAAGCCAAATGCCAATTCACGGTTTAGTTAATGCAGCGGGAGTAGGGTATTTTAAAAATACGATTGATTCAACTGATGAAGAAATTGCTCAGACTTTTCAGACGAATGCTTTGGGTTTGATTTATTTAACAAAATATGTTGCGCAATTGATGGTTAAACAAGGTTTTGGTCACATTATTAATGTGGCATCGATGGCGGGAAAATTGACAACTCCAAAAGCTGCAGTTTATGGAAGTTCGAAAGCAGCAGTAATTGCTTTTTCAAATGGTCTGCGCTTAGAAATGAGACCCTATCACGTTTTGGTATCGACAGTAAACACCGGGCCAGTTGAAACCCCTTTTCTTAATAAAGCAGATAAAACAGGTAATTATTCGAATTCAGTACAAAACTATCTTTTGAATTCTACGGCCGTTGCCAAAAAAATAGCACTCTTGTTGGAGCGCTATAAGCGAGAAGTGAATTTGCCGTGGTATATGGAAGCTGCTGCTAAATTATATCCATTTGCGCCACGGGTAGGCGATTACTTATCGGGAGTAGTTTTCAATAAGAAATAGTTAATTAAAAAATCCATGTCTTTTAAGGATTTGGTAAACCCAGACCATAATAATTGTCGTTCCAAAAGTTATAAGAATCCATGAGAAAGTTCCGTCGGTCATTGGCAAATGGACATTCATTCCGAAAAAGCCCACTACAATTGCGGGAATTGCAAGAACGATTGAAGCAACTGTTAAAATACTCATTGAACGGTTAGTGTTATTCGTAACAATATTTTCATAGGCATCAGACAATAAATTCATGATTTTGGTCGAAATATTTGCCATATCTAAAGCTTGTTTCATTTCAATTTCGATATCTTCGAGAAATTCATCTTCGGAGATATCGATTTTTTGTTGGTTGTCGTTTCGAAATTGGTCCAACGTTGCTTTGTTTCGTTCTAAAGCATTGAGATAATAAATTAGATTTACTTTAACGTTTAGAAGCTCACTCAAATACTCACTATTGCGATGCACATAGATTTCTTTTTGAAGAAGATTATGCTGACGTTCGACTTCTGACAGGGCATCTAAATAATTAGCTGTTAAATTAAAGAATGCATTTAAAACGAGGTCTAACGGTTTGGTTTTTTCATTAGTGATGCTGCTTAAAAAACTCTTAGGTGATTTTTGCATCGTTTCGTCTAACATTTGACTGGTTCCGTGATTAGTAAAAGTAATCAAACGATCATTTTTTTGTACAAAAAAAGAAATTGGTTGGATTACTGCTTTTTTATCTGAATGTTCAGCAATACCATCCATGATTATCAAGTCGGTATCACCATCGTGTTCAAAGCGTGGAGACTCAAACTTATCAGTTGCATACTCAATCATTTCTAGATTTAATTTATATTTATCACTAATTTCAATTAGTTCTTCATCAGTTGGATCAATCACTTGAATCCAATTAAAGTTGGGATAATTATTATTTGTTTTTATCATTTTTTTAACCTGAAAATATTATAACAAAATTTTTAAAATTGTTTTTGACTTTTTGACCAATCCTGACTATAATATATTTAAACCAATTTCGAGGTAATAATTATGGATCAGAATAAATTTACTAACACATTAAATGAAGCAATTCAAACAGCACAACAAATAGCAATCGAAAATCAAAATTATGAAATTGACGTTCCTCATTTGATCAAAGGAATTATGGATCAAGATGATTCATTGGGCAAGACACTTTTTGAAGGGCAAAATATTCCCAATGATGTTTTAACAGCAGAATTAACGCAGGAAATTGCCAATTTGCCAAAAGTTACAGGCGGCAATAATGGACAATCAATTTCTCGTGACTTACTAAACCTTTTTACAACTGCGCAGAAAATTGCCAAAAGTAACGGTGATGAATTTGTTGCGATTGATACGATTCTTTTAGCTTTGTTCGATCATGAGCAATTAGCAATTACGAAATTTCTCCAAAGCCGTGGGCTTAACAAAACTAAAATGCGTAAAATAGTTGAAGATCTACGCGGCGGCGGTAAAATTACGAGTCAAGATGCAGAAAAGAACTATAAAGCATTAGAGAAGTATGGCACTAACATGGTGGCAGAAGCCAGAAAAGGTAATGCAGATCCAGTTATCGGCCGTGATGCAGAGATTATGAATGTCATTCGAGTTCTTTCGCGTAAGACGAAGAATAACCCAATTTTAATAGGAGATCCAGGGGTTGGAAAGACAGCCGTTGTCGAAGGTTTAGTTCAGCGAATTGTTAACGGCGATGTACCTGACAATTTAAAAGATAAAGTTGTTTATAACTTAGATATGGGTGCTTTAATTGCCGGCGCTAAATATCGGGGAGAGTTCGAAGAACGTCTGCAGGCCGTGTTGAAAGAAGTTAAGAAATCTGAAGGCAGAATTGTTCTTTTCATCGATGAAATTCACAATATCGTTGGTGCAGGTAAAACTGAAGGCAGTATGGATGCCGGGAACTTACTAAAACCAATGCTGGCACGAGGAGAACTGCGGTTAATTGGGGCAACAACGCTTGATGAATACAGAATGTATATCGAAAAAGATAAAGCCTTAGAACGTCGTTTCCAGCGAGTAATGATTAATGAACCAACTGTTGAAGATACCATCAGTATTTTGCGGGGTCTTAGAGAAAGATTTGAAGTTTATCATGGAGTACGAATTCATGATAGTGCATTAGTTGCCGCTGCTACTTTATCTAATCGATATATTACGGATCGATTTTTGCCGGATAAGGCGATTGATTTAGTCGATGAAGCCAGCGCTAATATTAACGTTGAGATGCACTCAGTGCCAGAAGAACTTGATGAGAGCAATCGAAAATTAGTGCAGCTGCAAATTGAAGAAGAATCTCTTAAAAAAGAAACTGATAAAGCTTCAAAGATTAGATTAGAAGATACCAAGAAAGAAATCGCTGAAGCCAAAGAAGAAAATAATCGCTTAAAAGCTCGTTGGAATGAAGAATTAAAATCAATCAATTCTTTAAACGAAAAGAAAAAAGCAATTGAAAAAGCGCGGCATGATTTACAAGAAGCGCAAAATCGTTCTGATTTTGAAACGGCAGCTAAAATTCAGCACGGAACTTTACCTGATTTAGAACACGAATTACAAGAGGCAGAAGGAAGCTCAAAAGGTCATGCTGATTGGATGGTTGATGAATCGGTAACCGAAAATGAGATTGCTGAAGTAATTAGTCGTCAAACTGGGATTCCAATTTCTAAATTAGTTCAAAGTGACCGCGATAAATTGCTGCATCTTGAAGATGATTTAAAGAAGAGTGTCGTTGGTCAGGATGAGGCAATTAAAGTTGTTTCAGATGCAATTATTCGTTCAAGAGCAGGGATTCAAGATCCAAATCGTCCATTAGGCAGCTTCATCTTCTTAGGACCAACGGGAGTTGGGAAAACTCAATTGGCTAAGAGTTTAGCAGAGCTTTTGTTTGATTCAGAAAAACATATGGTCAGAATCGATATGAGTGAATATATGGAGAAAGAATCAGTTTCTCGTTTGATTGGGGCTGCTCCAGGTTACATTGGATATGAAGAAGGTGGACAATTAACAGAAGCAGTTCGCAGAAATCCGTATTCGATCATTTTGTTAGACGAAATTGAGAAGGCGCACCCGGATGTATTCAACATCTTACTGCAAGTATTGGATGATGGACGCTTGACTGACGGAAAAGGTCAAACGGTTGATTTTAAGAATACTTTAATCATTATGACTAGTAACTTAGGTGCAGATTTAATCTTAGATGAGCAGCAAAAAGAGACAAAGGAAGAATTGCACCAACAATTAATGAATGTCGTTCGAGCCCACTTCAAACCAGAATTTCTTAACCGAGTGGATGCAATCTTGCAATTTAATGCTTTAACTGAAGATGATGTGGTAAGAATCGTAAATATTGATATGCAGGATCTTAAAGATCGACTTGTTGATCAAAGAATCAATCTTGAAATTCAGCCCGCTGTTTTGGAATGGATCGGTAAGAGCTCATATGAGCCAAGTTATGGTGCCCGACCAATTCAAAGATTTATTAAGAATAACGTTGAAACTCCACTTGCGAAAGAAATTATAGCAGGTAAGGTTTTACCAGATACTAAGGTGACAGCTGAACTTGACAATAAGAAGTTAGTTTTTGTAAGTCAAAACGTCGAAAGCGAAGTCAAAGTATAATTTAAAAAAATACCAGGAAAAACCTGGTATTTTTTTTATATTAATTTATTAATGGTAAAATATAAAAAGTTGTTTTTGTAAATTATTTTAAAAGTGGAGACGGGTCTTAAGACATTGAATGCAAAAGTAAAGTCAAATACGAAAATATTTCAATTTAATCTAAAAAATTTCAGAAAATTAATAGTTTTTGCCCATCCACAATACTTTCATCTTTTAATTGGCATCGTATTCGGCATGATTTCTTCAGGAGTTCAATTATTAATTCCAATCCTAGCACAGTTCTTAATTAATAGTTTTAAACATCATATTGATTATTGGTTAATTGTTGGAATTGTCGGGATGCTTGTTGTAACTGCAATACTATCAGCGGCATCAGGGACAATTTTAGGAATTTTTGGGGAAAATGTTGTTGCTAATTTAAGAAAAGAATTGTGGAAAAAAGTTATTAATCTGCCGGTTAAATATTTTGATCTTGTTAAATCGGGGGATTTAGCTTCACGATTATCTAACGATACGACGCAAGTGAAAGATTTAATTGCCAATACTTTTCCTAGTGCATTCTCATCAATGCTCTTGATTTTGGGATCAATCGTCATGATGTTAATTATGGATTGGAAAATGACAATTATTATTTTCTTTTGTCTGCCGATACTTTTGTTAGTTTTGCTTCCGTTAATTCATTTTGGACAGCAAATTGGACGTCTTCGTCAGAGTAAGTTAGCTGATTTTAATGCAGCGGTTAGTGAGTCAATGAGTGAGATTAGGTTGGTGAAGTCTTCTAACGCTGAGAACGAAGAACGAACAAAAGGCGATAAAATGGTCGATGACCTTAATAAAATTGGACGACAAGAAGCAGTTTATGATTCGATTTTTCCACCATTTCTGACTACAGTCTTGATGTTTTTGATCTTAGGAATCATGGTTTACGGGGTTCATCGGGTGTCTAAGGGAACGATGACTTTTGGAATGCTAACTTCTTTTGTTTTATATTTGTGTAATTTTGTTGCATCGATCCCAGTGGTTACAAATCTGTTTTCTCAGACGGCAAAGGTTGCGGGATCGACTGATCGGATTAGTAATATTTTGGAAGAAACTTCTGAAGAGTTTGAACAAGGATTAAAATTTGATATTGACGGTGAAATTTTAGCAGCCAAGAACATTACATTTTCTTATCTTAAAAATGAACCTGTGATTAACAATATTTCCTTTGAAGCGAAACCCAATACGATTATTGCTTTTGTCGGACCATCAGGCGGTGGTAAATCAACCATTTTTTCATTGATTGAACGCTTCTATGACGTAGACACAGGAGAAATTTTGATTGGGGAGCATAACATTAATGAAATTAATTTAGAAAATTGGCGGGAACAAATTGGGATTGTTGGCCAAGATTCACCATTAATGGCCGGAACCATTCGAGATAATTTAATTTATGGTTTAAAAGGCAGCTATTCAGATCATAAACTTTGGGAAATTTTAAAATTAGCTTATGCAGATCAATTTGTGAGTGCAATGCCAAGGCAGTTGAATACAGAAGTTGGTGAACGAGGGGTTACTCTTTCTGGTGGTCAAAGACAGCGAATTGCAATTGCACGGGCTTTTTTAAGAGATCCTAAAATTTTAATGTTAGATGAAGCAACAGCTAGTCTAGATTCAGAGTCAGAAGCCAAAATTCAAGTTGCGCTCAATGAGTTAATGAAGGGACGAACAACTTTAGTCATTGCCCACAGATTAGCAACGATTGTTGATTCTAATAATATCTATTTTGTGGAACACGGAAAGATCACGGGTTCAGGAACGCATGAAGAGTTACTTAAGACACATGCGTTATATAAGCAGTATGTCAGTGAGCAGTTTAAACAGTAAAAAATTGGGGAATATAAGGTGCAGAGAACTTTTTTAAATCCTAAGACGAATACTTGGCATACCTATGAATTTTTAAAGAAAAGGCGGAATGATCCAAAATGGCATGATGGTTTTATTGAAGCACAAAAAATTGTTCGACGTGACATGATCATTATGGGAATCCTTTTATTTATAATAGCTAACATTGGAATTTGGCTGTATGGAGGCTATGTAGCTTCAAAATATCACAAGACCCATGATCCTATCAGTTACGCTGCTTCTTTATTTGGAGTTAAACAAACAGAGAGTATGAGTAAATCATCTTATGATTCTGCAGATGCAGATAATAGTTTAGATACAGTAAAAGAGAAGGCCTTTAAAAATTATATTGTAGGCAAAGGCTACCGAATTGAACCGGCTCTTTATGATGATGAAAGTGTCAGTCAGGCAATTTCCGAAGAAAAAGTTCCCGCGAATCTAATTGAAGATGGAACTAAACTAGTATATTTTGCTGATAAAGGTCATGTAATTGTTAAGGGGATGGGTGATGATCAAGAGCCTCATCGTAAGGGTTTTGATGTTATTGGCTCAAGTTTAATGATTAATACGATTAGTTATACGATTCCTTATGAAATAAAAGGTGACGCTGTCTATTTTCAAACGTGGAAGGACTATGATTTTAGCGGTAGCGGTAAAGGAGAGACTCACGAAATTACCTGGCAAATGGTTGGTGATCCAAATGCACAGAAATTAGCAAATGAAAATAAATAAGGATTAAACAGTGACACTTGTTGGTATTCTATAATTAAGGTATAAAAATGAATATATAAACTCCTCAGGTTTCTATAGAATTTGTGACTTATCACAGCATCTCCTTAAAGTTGGATAAAATCAAAGAGAATATTTGTAGAATTATTTAGAGTAAAAAAAATAGACGCTTTTTAGCGTCTTAGGATTCGTTAGCTTTCTCTCATATATTCAAGCGTATTTGTTAAAGCTTGACTAAAATTAATGTGCTGTTCTTCAGCCCATTTTGCTAATGATTGAGGGATGGTTACATTCTTTCTAACCGTCGTATCTTTAGCGTATCTCCGAACAATTTTTAAATCGATTCCAACATAGTTAACAATCAAACCGGGGTTATCTTTCATAACCTCTTCAATTGGTGTAGGTGTTGGGTAGGGATCATAATCTGGAAGTGCAACAGCTAAAGCATAAGGAGCATTTTTAAAAGCTTCTTCTAATGTTTTTCCCTGGGATACAGTATCCGGAACATCTGGGAAAGTTACAGTATAATAACCCCCATTGTCGATATTATCAAAAATAGCAGGATAAATTAGATAATCTGTTTTATTCATGTTTTTAGTTAAGGAGTGCAACAAACAAAGGTTTATTTAACCCCAGCTTGTTTAAGAACTGAATTATACGTTTTTTTGAAATCGTATCTTTTTTTGATGTAAAGGGTACAGTTACTTTGTGTCCTTTGTCGTCTATGAAACGGTGATGATCTCCGTTAGTTCGGCTTTTTAATTCTTTAAGCCATTACTCTTTAGGAACTTCAAAACATCACCGGCTTTTATTTCAGTCACTCCTTTATACCTCCTAAATAAATAATACGCCTATGCGTGTAGATTATCAATAATTTATATGTTCATCTGTGACAAAAGTCACAGTCAACTGATGACAAAGAGAACTACTTCTAATACGTTCACTCATAGATAATAAATATCGAGGTGAACGAAGTGGATAATATCATTGAAACTCATAATTTAAAATTTAGTTATGGGAAAAAAGAAGTTCTAAAAGGTCTTAATCTTAAAGTTGCCAAAGGTGAAATCATCGGCCTAATTGGTGAAAACGGTGCTGGGAAATCAACGTTTCTCAATATTCTGCTAGGAGTTTTACGAGGCCGTGGTGAAGCAGAAGTCTTTAATACAAGGCCGGGAGTTTTGATCAATAAAGAAAAAATTGGATCAATGCTTCAAGGCGATATGCGGATTAAAAAAGTTAGCGTTGAAGAAATGTTAACAGAAGCCGCCGCACAACACGAAAATTCTCTTCCAGTCGATCGCGTCCTAGACATCATTGGACTTAGTGACCAGCGAAAACAGATGCTCACGAGCCTTTCGGGCGGTCAAATGCGGCGCGTGACTTTTGGCATCGCTTTGATTGGTGATCCAGAACTTTTATTTCTTGATGAACCAACGGCAGGCATGGACGCAAGCGCTCGACAAGAGTTTTGGCAGATGATAAATGATCTAAAGATGCAAGGCAAAACAATTGTCATCACCAGTCATTATTTGGAAGAAATTCAGCAGGCAGCTTCAAGGCTTTTGATCCTGCAAGACGGAGTTTTTAGTTTTCAGGGAACACTTGCTGAATTACAAGCGCAGCACCATGAGACAACAATCATTTTTAAAACTGACCTGCAGCCAGCTCTTTTTCAAACTGTATCAGCAGTCGAAAAAGTTGCACAGCATGAAGAGCAAATTGAATTAACAAGCAGTGATGGCGATTTGACTATCAAGTCTTTAGTTCCGATGTTTGATCGAATTAAAGAGATCAGAGTGGAGCGGCAGTCACTAGAAGAAATATTTGTGAAAATGACCGCTAAGGAGGAGACACGATGAAGACTTTTATGACCCAGTTGAAATTTGATGGTAAACGATTAGTGTTTCGTGATTATTCATATCAATTTTTTACGACACTGATGCCACTGGCTTTCTATCTTTTATTTACGAAGATATTTACGGTTGGAAATGCAGCCGAAATGAAAATATTTAATAAGTCATATTTGGGCAGCATGATCATTTATAGTGTGTTAATCAGTGCAATTTTTGGCTTTGCGCAGATTATGCGCGGTGACCGCGATCAAGGCTTTGTGGACTTCTTAGGTTTATCTCCTAAGGGGAAACTTCCTTATTATTTTTCACTTGGATTTTGGATGATTATGCTGAGCTTGTTTTCGATTTTGGTTTTAACAATTACAGCGATTATTTTTAACGGAGTTAAATTAACGATTGGTCAGTTTATTGCTTTATTAATTATTCCAATGATTGGTCAAATTCCGCTGCTCTTAATTGGGCTTGCGATGTCTAATATAACTCGTCATGAAACACTCAGTGTTGTAAGTAATTTGGTTACATTTCCGATGGCAATTATCAGTGGTCTGTGGTGGCCGCTTACGATGATGCCCGATTGGGTTCAGAAAATTGGTAAATTGATGCCGACTTATTTCGCTAACAATATTTTAAGCAAAATTTTAATAGATCAAAAAATAAAACTGACTGATTTTGGTGGAATCGCAATTTGGATCGTTTTAGGATTGATTTTAGTGGTTTTCATAACTAAACTAATTGGTAAAAAAGGTGTTGTAACTAGTAATGCGTAAAATTTTTTCGCGGCCTGATGCTTGGATGAATTATATTTGGCTGGTTTATCTGCCAATGACGATGTCGTTTTATCTACCAGTTAGGAGCTGGCATGATGTTTTTTGGCTTTTGGCAATCGTGATTTTCTTGGCAGATTACGTTTTAGTTTTTGAAAAAAGCGCATGGCGTCGTTTTACAATTCCAATCGAGTTGTTAATAACCGGCGCTTTTTGCGTCTTTGAAATGAACTTTTACATAATCATTTTTTCGGGCTGGCAGCTGCCGTATACGCTTGGCCATTATCCGAAAAAGTATTTTAATTGGTTTTGTTTAGTTTATTATCTTTGTCTTGGCGGTGGAATTATTCATTTGCTCACAATTAAGCATAATAATTTCGACTTAGCCAGTGTTCTTTACATGTTAGTTTTCGTTTTCTTTTCTCCAATGCTGGCATATGGACTTTCGCATGCGTGGCTTAGAAGATATCAACTTCGTCAAGATAATCGACGGCTTGAAGCAATTGTCCGCCAAGGAGAGCGGGATCGAATTGCCAGAGACTTACATGATACTTTAGGTCAAAGCTTTTCAATGATTACCGTTAAGGCTGAGCTTGCACAAAAATTATTGGTCAAAAGACCAGAACAAGTGGAAAGTGAATTATCAGATATTGCAGCAGCGAGTCGGAAAAATCTGCAGCTTGTGCGTAATATTGTTAGTGATTTACACCAAAAGTCATTGACGGAAGTTTTGTTAGAACAAGGAAAAAATTTAGCTGCGGCAGACCTAATATTAAACACTAAAGGTGAATCAGAAGCTGCTGAGTGGCCGACCTCGGTGCAGAATCATTTTGCTGAAGTGTTGCCGGAAGCAATTACCAATATAATTCGTCATGCGCATGCACATGAAGTTCAAATTAATTTTGCTGAATTTAAGGATCGTTATCAAATTATTGTTTTAGATGATGGAAGAGCTAAGGATTTTATACGGTCAGGATCTCATGGGATCACTGGAATGGAAAGCCGGATGTCAGAAGCAGACGGTAATTTTGAGATCAGTCACGGAAGCCATGGCACTCAAGTTCAATTTGAAATTTTTAAGGAACAGCAATGATAAAAGTTTTTTTAGCAGAAGATCAAAGCATTTTACAGTCGGCTCTGAGCCAATTACTAGATTTAGAAGATGATCTGGAGGTAGTTGGAACGGCGAGTAACGGGGTCATTGCTTGGGAAGGAATTCAAGCTTTTAAGCCGGATGTGGCAATTTTAGATATTGAAATGCCAGAGATGACAGGACTCGATGTAGCTGATCAGATCCACACAAGTGACTTGACCACTAAAGTAATAATTTTAACGACTTTTGCCCAGAGAGCTTATTTCGAACGAGCTGTGAGGGCAGAAGTTGCTGGTTATTTATTAAAAGATAGTCCAAGTGACGAGTTAATTGACACAATTCGGCAAGTTATGGCGGGTCTGACGCGTTATTCACCAGAACTGGTAATAAATATGGTGAGCTCTGATCAAAATCCCTTAACTAAGCGAGAACTAGCAGTATTAGCCGCTGCTTCCGATGGGATGTCTTCAAAACAAATTGCGACTACATTATTTTTGTCTGTTGGGACGGTGCGAAATTATTTATCTGCAATCTTTAGTAAGTTAGGGGTTCATAGCCGGATGGAGGCTGTAAAGATTGCTAAGAAAAATAAGTGGCTTAAATAATATTTAACTTATAAGAAGAGCAGCTGATTGCTAGTGAAATAACAGTTGGTTGCTTATTTTGTAAAAAAAATTCGTAAAAATAAATATAAAATTAATAGCAATTTTGTTATACTTAGAAAACATTCATCAAATCAGACGGGAGTAATGAGTTTAATGAACAAGTATATAAAATTAATGGGAACTTTTCTGATCGCAGTAATAAGTATCACAGCTGTTGGAATTGGATTAACCAATAAAGAAGAGAATAAAGCCGCAGATTTTTCTCACAACGTAGCAATTGAAACTAATGGTAGCGATTTCAGGGGGGGGGCGCTTAGATAGACCCTCGGAAGTTGTTTTCGCGGATCCTTTACAATTTCCGCGAACTCCGAAGATCAATCCAAGGATTAATCTGCGTTCGCCTTCAACAATAGTTAAGAACGGAGAATTTGGTTTAAGAGGCGAGAGTAAATTTGTGGGGAATCAGGCCTCGATTTCTTTAGATTGGGATATTGTTTCTGATATTTCTGATGGTTATATTGTGCAGAGATCAACAAGCAACATAATTTCTGATAATGATACAGCGTGGGAAACAGCTCCAACTAACTACGGTAAAAAAATTAAGATTCTAAACGTTTATCCTCCTGATGGTCGATTTTTAAAAGCATGGATGAATCAGAATAATGGATCTGGGCAACCTGTTTCTATGAATTTAATTGACGTTGATGAAATTTCTTTATCTGATTTTAATGCTAATCCTGATGGATATTTGAAAGATGTTGATGGCAATTATCGGTATGACGGAATTTATTTTGGTTCTTCGGATAGTAATGGTGGGTGGACTCCAGGAGTTAATGATTTAACGGCAACGTCACAACCTATTGTGGAATCTTTTGCTAATACAGGGAGATCAATTATTTTAGGACATGACACGTTGGCTGGCATTTATATGGGATCACACCATTATTTCAATAGATTTGCTCCAAAATTAGGCTGGATGTTTCCTAGTGATATTGAAAATCAAGGAGGCAGAGTTGATAGTTATAAGTGGCGTGGGGCAAATCATGTTTCATTTACTTCTAATGGGATGTTGAATCAGTATCCTTATTATCTTGATCCAACTGTTACATATAATATTTCTGTTTCTCATTCACTTGCTCAGTTTTATATGTATGATGATAGCGCTACTAGGTGGATGCAGTATGAGGGAGGATACCCGCCCAACTCTGTTAATGATATCGATTTTACTAACTACACTAACCATGCATACGATTATTCAGGTAGAGTTATTGGCGATGATAACTGGTATTTACTTACTAAAGGAAATTACGCAATGATTCAGACTGGTCATACAACTGGTCAGTGTACCCCTGATGAGGCAAAAATTATTGCTAATATGGTCTATTATACAAGTACTTTGAATACAACACGTCATGGCGAAGACTTTACCGTTAAAGATCTGGCAGCGCCAGATGCACCAAGTACAACGCTTACGGGAACGAATGTAAGCCAACTTAATTTAAAAGTAAATACTAATGACAATCCGACCGACTACTACTATCGAGTAAAAGCCAAAACTGCATTAAGAGATAAATATTCAGATGTGATTAAAACTTCGGTAGAGAGCGGGGTAAAAGGGTATGTCTACACTTTAGACAGTTCACCGACAAGTACGCCGGCAGTAACTAAGAATCCATCTACTGGTGAAGTAACTAATATTAATTTATCCGCCACTTCAACAACTGATCCGTCGGCTAATCTAAGTTTATCCCTGCCAGCGAGTTTAAATAAATATCTCCATATTGTGGCGGTGGATAATTCAAATAATGTTTCAGAGGTCAAACACATAAACCTCAATGACTATGTATGGTGGTATTTTGATTCAACCACCAAGGTTCTGACCATCTATCCGCATGAGTTGAATGCCTTAGTAGATGCAGTGATAGATTCTTCAGTTGATCCAATTAATCCAACAGTTACTTGGCCTTGGGATCAGTATAAAACTCAAATTACTAAAACTGTAATAAGTCCAGGAGTAAGCGCAAAAGCGAGTATTGCTCAACTTTTCAAAGGTTTTACAGCAATGACGGAAATTGTAGGGCTAACTAATCTTAACACCACAGAAGTAACGGACTATAGCTGGATGTTTAATGATTGTAAGAATCTTACGGCAATTGATCTGTCAGGCTTTAATACATTAAAAGCGTATAATATGTTCCGATTTTTGAGAAATTGTTCAAGTGTAACTGATCTAAAGTTTGGGCCTAATTTTATAACGTCAAATGTGACTAACTTTGGCGGCTTCTTTGAAGGGATGCAGAGTATAGAGAGTATTGATATGGATCATATTGATACAAGCAGTGCGCTGGATATGCAAGCAATGTTTGCAGTTTGTCGAAGTTTAAAAACTTTAGATGTAAGTCGTCTAAACACCTCGAATGTAAAAAATATGAATTGGTTGTTTGAATTTGATAATAATCTATCCGAGATAGATCTGAGTAATTTTAATACTGCAAGTCTTACAACAATGGCATATATGTTTATGGAAGACACGAATCTAAAAAAGATCACGTTTGGAGAAAATTTTAACACAACAAATGTAACAACAATGAATCATGCATTTGAGAACTGCAGTTCTTTGAGTAGTTTAGATCTTTCAAGTTTCACAACGAATCCCAATACCATGAATATGGATGATTCTTTAAATGGGACAACAAATTTATGGAAATTAACGTTAGGAGTAAATACAAAGTTATCAAGTACGACAGGTTTAGCAAATCCGAATCCTAGAACGCCAATAATTGATTTAGATAAACCTGTTCCGCCTAATCCGCAATACTTTGCAACTGATGCTAAGTGGCGAGAGATCGGGGTTGGTGGAAGTGATCATGAACCCAAAGGTGATGTTAAGACGGCATCCCAGATTATGAGTGAATCAGCAACTCGCAATGATGTTCGAACTTACGTTTGGGATCAGCGTGGACGTGTCCAGCTTGAAGCACCGATTGCGATTGATTTTGGAACGAATCGAGGATCAGTTCGGAATCATAACTACGAAAGTACAGATCACAAGTTTAAAGTTACCGACAACCGTAACTCTCGTAAGAACAAGAAGTGGCGGATTGAAGGAGCAATGACACAGCCTCTAACTAAAGGAACAAAGAGAATTACGGGCAATCCTTTGCATCACCGCAATAGTTCAGGAGTGGAAACGAATCTGACGCCGGTGGCAACGCTTTTGGCAGACAAAGTGATCCCTGGTGTGACATATGAAGATACGTGGGAAGAGGCCTGGGATTTACTTTTCAAAACGACAGCTAACAATATCCCAGAAGCTGGAAGTTACAGCGGTCAAATTACATTTACTCTGTTGGATGCAGTGCCTTAAGAAACGTAAATATTAATAAAAGATAATGTGTTGGATAAAATTTACTTATAAATATCTTCCTAGTTACCTGTAAAACAAAGGATAGTTTTAATTTGAAAAAAATTTATTTAAAATAGGATTTATAAAACACACTTTTTGTTATAATTAATTTAACTTTGTAGAAATTGATGAATTTAGGGAGTGGTTTTATGAACAAATTAATAAAACAATTAGGTTATTTAGTACTAGTGATCGTAAGTATTATTACTGTTAAGGTTGGGTTAAGCAATAAACAGGAAGATAAAGCAGCGGATTTTCCGCATAATGTAGCAATTGAAAATAATGGTAGCGTTTTCAGGGGGGGGGCGTTTAGCTAACAATTTAATCCCTGTTTCAAACACTTTCAATTCTACAAACAATTTTTTAAATCTTAATAGAGACGGAAACCTAACTCCAATTACAATTGGAGCAGGAGATTCTCAGAACTTCTTTGCACCAGTTCAAGGAGCAGAAGTCACGGTTAATGAAAATGGTACATGGGATAATATCTTATTAAACAAACCGCATACCTATTATGTTGGAGCTGTTACATTAAATGCGACAGTTGATATGACTAAGAATTTCAACTTTAGTTGGGATGTAAAAATTGACCCAGTTTCTGATTCTAGAATGGCAGATGGGATTGGTTTTGTGTTTCATCCGTTATATAAGCCAGGTGAGAGAATTGTAGGTTCTCAAGGTGAAGCACCGTATACACTTCCAGCTGTTTTTGGAAGAGAAAATGGTGATGATCCTGTAACAAGTCCAACTAGCCGTTATAACGGTCAAACGATCCGCTCAATTGGGAGAACAGGTGGAAGCCTTGGGATCGGGGACATGATGAACGCTTGGGGCTTTAAGCTGGATACATATTATAACAATTATGGTGATCCAGAATCTCCAGGTCATGCTTATGGAGACAATATTCATCATAGCCAGTGGTATCACGTTGTGGACGATGCTTATCCAAGCCCTAATGGGGTTGAAGGTCAAGTGACTTCTGATAACAGTTTCGGTTCATTTTCAATGACAAGTAACAATGGTTTTGTTAAGAGGGCACCTTTAAGTGCACCATTGAATGGGAGTGCAGTGACTTCAAAGACAACTTCAGAAGGCAGTGTGAGTGGGACTGCTATGAAGGTCGGTGATCATCAATGGCGGAATATGACAATTTCATATGATGCTAGTACCTATACGATGACGGTTATTTTACATGATGCTACCGGCAGCGGACAAGTTACTTGGAAGAAAACACTGACGGCAGGAGAGAAGAGTGTTATTCAAGATCGGAGTAACTGGGGTTTTGCCATTTTAGCTTCAACAGGAGCTTATTATGAGGGGCATTCCGTAAAAAATATTAATGGAACGTTTACGCCTGGAGATCCAGTTATTACAACTCGTTATATTGATGAAAATGGGACCGACCTTCAGACGCCTGTAACAACAACTTATGAAGATTGGCAGAAGATGCACCCAGGTGATCCAAATTTTGTTGATACTAACACTCAGCCTACAATTGTTGGTAAAGACGGGAATACTTATGTAAGAGCGCAAGTAAATGGAACCATCTTTGCAAATAATACGAGAATAAATAAGCGTTTAGGAACAGTTTCGAGTGGGACGACAGTTACAGCAAACGGTAATAATCTAGTTTCAACAACCCAATTCAATAACGTTATGTTTTTAAATTATGTCTATCGTAGGAACATGACTGCAAGCAATACAGATATCCAAACTGATATTAAGTTTAAAATTAACAATGGACCGGCAGTTACCTCTGGAAATGTTAATAATGGTGATCGAGTAACTTTTATTTACAATGTAAAAAACAATAATGTGCCAGGGATCTGGAATAAAGTAACAGCCGTTCAACCTTTAGGTGGTGGTTTGTTTGAGACCCCAGCCCCGTTGCCGACAGGAGTATCAGTAGATAGTGGTTATATGTATGTACCGCTAAATAACGGTGCTAGTAATGATTTAATACCAGGAGCAACTGGAACAAACACGGTTACCTTGAAATATACAGGTGGAGAAAATGCTCATATAACAGCAAATGATGCGGGGTCAATAGCGGTTACTACTGTTCCAGAAACTGCAAGTTCACCAACGATTTCTAAAATTCAAATGAAGGTTTCGATTTATGACCAGTCAAATCAGTTAATAGATGAAGCGGGAAATCCAGTTTGGGGATCATACTTTTATGATGCCAGAAATGATAAATCGCCACTCGCTGGTTTAGATCCAACATACAAAACTAGCAATTATGTTCCTTCATCTGACATCTTGAATTTAGACGGATCACCTTGGTGGACATACAAGAACGGAGTTTTAACACTTTATCCGCACACCTTAAATGCATATAATGATGCGGTCGTAACTCCAACAAATATTCCTAACTTTCCAGATGTAGACTGGCCTTGGAAACAGTACTCAGCAGATATTACCAAAGTAGTGATTAATCCAGGGGTAACTTCCAGCGGTTCAGTTTCTCATTTGTTTAACGGTCTAAGTGCAGTAACTGAATTTGTGGGGTTAAATAATCTTGATTTAACGAATGCGACCGACTTAAATAGTTTGTTTGCTGGATGTTCAAGCATTGAATCTTTAGACCTCTCGACTTTTAATACACCGAATGTAACGATAATGTATCGATTAGTTCAAAAGTGTACAAATTTAAAGAGAGTAACATTCGGTCCAAATTTCATTACGAGTAATGTTGATGATTTTTCAGGAATGTTTGAAGGAGATAAAAGTTTAACTGATCTCGATGTCAGCCACTTTGATACAAGTAAGGCAGAGAACACATATGCGATGTTTTCGATGTGTGAATCGTTAGAAGCAATTGACGTCAGTCATTTCGATATGAGCCATGTGACAAATGCAAATTGGATGTTTTTGAACTGTTTTAAGCTCAAGGAGCTTAATACGTCTGGCTTTATAACGACCAGTTTAACTAATATGCAGTCAATGTTCTCCGGTTGTCCATTGATCACTCATTTGGATCTTAGTAAGTTTGATGTTTCAAATGTGACAGATATGTCGTACTTATTTGAAAATAGTTCAGGTTTAACAGAACTTGATCTATCAAGTTTCAACATTAAGCCAACGGCTAACACCTTGAATATGTTTAATCTAGCTCCACCTAGTGTAACTGAACCTAATCGAACCTCAGCGCTGTGGAAGTTGACATTGGGATCGGGAACTAAGTTAGGAAGTCAAACTTTACTCCCTAATCCGAAACCTGGAACGGCAATTAATGATATAGCGAATCCAGTTCCGCCAAATCCACAATATTATGCGACCAATGCGCAATGGCGGGAGGCATTAACTCCAACAACGGTTCATGCTCCAACGGGAGCAGCAAAAACTGCAGCTCAGATTGCAACAGATTCGTTAACAAATACGTCTGCTCACACTTATGTCTGGGACCAGGTGGGGAGTCAAACTCTAGAAGCGACTCCAGGAAGTATCGATTTTGGGACCCATTCGGGTTATTTAAGAAATCGGGAATATAATAGTTCAGGGCAAAATTTGAAAGTTACTGATAACAGAAATGATCGAGCTGGCAGACGTTGGCGAATTGAAGCATCCGTCACAAATCCATTTAAACTTTCGTCTGACCCAACGAAGGTAATCCGAGGAGATCCCCTTTATTATCACGATACAACTACGGGAACAGTAACACATCTGCTTCCAACAGCACAAACACTTTACAGCGAGGTAGCGACTAGTTTGTATCAAGATGTGAAGAATTATCCATGGACATTAAGCTTTAAAGCAAGTCCGAGTGATATCCCGAAAGCAGGGAGATATAATGCGACGGTAACATTTACGTTAGTGAATGACACTCCTTAAAAATATATTAAGCAGCTAACAGCAAGTAAATTGTGAGTTAGTTGCTTTTTTTAAAAAAAATTTATTTAAAATAGAATTTATAAAACACGCTTTTTGATATAATAAATTTAACTTTGTATAAATAAATTGATTTAGGGAGTGAATTTATGAACGGGTTAATAAAAAGATTAGGGTATTTAATAGTATCGTTATTAAGTATTGCAGTTATTGGGCTTGTTTTAAGTAATAAGCAAGAAAACAAGGCGTTCAGCTCTCCGCAAAGTCAATTAAATGAAAACAATGTTAGCGCTTCTGGGGACTTTAATAATCAATTAAATTCCGGTTTTATAGACCCGCTTCAACAAACATCACTCCCTCAAAACAAGCAAAATTTTAATATAGTCCCATTTGGTGTTGGAGACATAAGTCCAGTAACAATTGGTGTCGGAGATAGCCAAAACTTCTTTGCTCCTGTAGGTAGTGCGAGAGTTAATGTTAACTCTGATGGAACTTGGGGTACCGTAGTAATTACGAACTCCGTAAAGCAGTTAGGAGCAGTGTCTCTAAATGCGACGGTTGATATGACCAAGAATTTTAACTTTAATTGGGATTTACAAATCATTCCAGGGGCTACAACTGGTGCGGATGGGCTAGGATTTGTTTTCCACCCAATCTATCGACCACGCGATCGAATAACAGGGACCCATGGAATGAGTTCTTATATCTTGCCTAGCGTTTTTGGACGTCATGCAGATTCGACTCAAAGCTCAGTTACATCTGCTAGTGATCCAGATAATGGGCAGACTGTTCATTCACTTGGATTACGCGGTGGATGTTTGGGGGTAAGTGATTTAATGAATGCGTTGGCTTTTAAAGTTGATACGCATTTTAACGGATTAGATTATTTGCCAATGTATCCTTCTATGCAGAGCACAGCTTATGGAGATCCCACGTATCATTTGCTCGATCAGTATTCAAAACCAGATGATCGCTTTGTATATAATAATATTGATGATAATACTTATGGAGCCTTTATTAGTACTGATAGTAATGGTTATGGTTATGCTTCTATTCTTTCTGCTCCACTAAACGGGATGACTGTAACTTCTAAAAGCAATACAGAAGGGACAGTAAGTGGGACCGCAAGACTTCAGATGATTGATCGTGCTTGGCACCATATGACCATTTCTTACGATGCAAGTACCTATCGCTTAACAGTAGATCTTGATCGTAAAGTAACTTGGGTAAAAGTTTTAAATGCTGATGAAAGGAATGTAATTGCAGATCGCAGTAACTGGGCTTTTTCGATTCTAGGTTCAACTGGAGATACTTATGAAACTAATACAATTAAAAATATCCAAGGAACTTTTACCCCAGGCGACGAAATTATTACCACTCGTTATGTTGACGAAAATGGTACTGATTTAAAAACGCCAGTAACTACTTTACAATCTGATTGGCAGAGGACGCATCCAGGTTCGACAGAATTTGTTGATACTAGTTCAACTCCAACCATTGTTAAAGATGGGTATACATATCAAAGAGCACAAGTTA
This sequence comes from Xylocopilactobacillus apis, assembly GCF_033095965.1. Lineage (NCBI taxonomy): Bacteria > Bacillati > Bacillota > Bacilli > Lactobacillales > Lactobacillaceae > Xylocopilactobacillus > Xylocopilactobacillus apis. The sequence continues at coordinate 1,820,475 of NZ_AP026801.1, read as the reverse complement.
ATGGAACTTTTTATCAAAATAATGGTCGGATTAATAAACGATTGGGATCAGTTGGTAGTGGGGCAACGGTAACTAATGTTGGCTCTAATGTAACAGTTAAAACTAACTTTGGAAATATTATTTTCCTTAACTATGTTTATCGTAAAATTCCAAGAATTGCTTCTGATCCATACGCAAATCTTCAAATGAGAGTTAATGGAGGGACTTTAACAACATCATCAGCAATTAATCCAGGCGATAAAGTTACTTTTAGTTACTCTGCTCGCAGTTTATATATTTCAGGAATCTGGTCAAATGTAACGGCAGTACAGTCTTTAGCAGGAATTTTTCAACCGGATAGCCCATTACCCTTAGGAGTTACTCAAAAAGATGGATTACTTTATGTTCCTTTAAAATATGGAACCAGTAATAACTTGAGTCCGGGTTATATGGGTACTAACACCGTAACGATGACCTATCAAGGCGCAGATAAAGCAAATCTAACGGTAAATGATCAGGGGCAAATTGTAGTCACTAAAGTTCCTGGTAATTCTTCTACTCCGGGAAGTTCACAAATTGTTTCTGGTGTTTCAATTTATGATCAGTCTAATCAATTAATTGATGATGCAGGGAACCCTACGTGGGGATCGTATTTTTACAATAGTACTAATTCTAACTCTCCTTTAGCGAGCACTGATCTCGTTTATAATACAGCCAACTATGTTCCAAAGACTAATAATGTTACTTTAACTGAGAGTAATTGGTGGGAAATAAATAGCCAAGGAACATTAATTATATATGCACATAATATTGACTTTTTACCAACAAATGCAGCAGGCTGGCCGTGGGATTCAAGGCGAAATGAGGTTAAAAGTGTTGTTATTAATTCTGGGGTAATTGCTAGATCAATGTCTTACATGTTTGCAAACATGCCTTATCTAACCTCAGTGTCCGGCTTGCAGAATGTTGTCACTGCCTCGTGTCAAGATTTTAGTCATCTTTTTGAAAACTGTACGAGTCTAGCAACTTTGGATTTAAGCCTTTTAAACATGTTTTATGCTACTAAAACTGATCATATCTTTAGCGGGGATACAGCGCTAAACGTTCTAACTTTAGGCCCATATACAAAATTCCCACAATCAGGTGATTTACCGGCAGCAGCTGGTAATACTTCACAAAATCCAACTACTTCTTGGCAGGAAGTTGGAACAGGTAGTGAAACAAGTCCCAACGGTCCCTTAATTTCGGCGAATGAAATTATGACTAGGTATCGAACGGGGGCAGCAAAATCCACATATGTTTGGGGTACTTACTGGTGGAGATATAATTTAGGAGTATTGACAATCTATCCGCATGAATTGAACTTTGATGTAGATCATGTTAGTTACGTTGACGTCGATGGAAAAGTTGTATCTGATTGGCCTTGGTATCAAAATGACAGTCAGATCGTCAAAACAGTTATTTCTCCTGGGGTAACAGCCAAGAATTCACTTTTTGGACTTTTCAGCAGAATGAGTGCAATGACCTCAATCGAAGGCCTCTCCCAGCTTGATACCAGTCAAGTAACCAACATGAGTTCAATGTTTTCACAATGTTCATCACTGCCGATAGTAGACGTAACTCACTTTAATACCAGCAAAGTGACAGATATGTCAAGTATGTTTTCCTACTGCAGCCAGCTGCCTAATTTAGATGTGACTCACTTTGACACCAGTAAAGTAGAAACCATGTCAGCAATGTTTAAGGAATGCAATAACTTAACAAATCTAGATGTGACTAACTTTGATACCAGCAAAGTAACCAATATGGCAGCAATGTTTACGAGCTGTAAGAAGCTGCCAAGTATAGATGTGACCCACTTCAATACGAGTCAGGTAACGGATATGAGTTTAATGTTCTTTGAATGCAGTCTGCTTCCGACAATAGATGTGAGCAGTTTCGTTACCAGCAATGTGTTAGACATGCATTCAATGTTTGGTTTTAGTACTGCTTTAACATCGCTGGATTTAAGGAATTTCGATACGAGTAAGGTTACCAGTATGTCAGGGATGTTTTACTACTGCCGGTCATTAACAGATCTCAAGATGGATCCAGTGAAGTTTGATACAAGTCAGGTAACGGCAATGGATAATATGTTCAATCGCTGTACTGTACTGCCAGTTATTGATGTCAGTTTCTTTAAGACAGGTAATGTAACGAATATGAATGGGATGTTTGGGTCCTGTGCTGAGATCACAAGGTTAAACGTAAGCAATTTTGACACCGAAAAAGTTGCGAACTTTAATTCAATGTTCAGTGGGTGCAGCAAGTTAACGAGTTTGGACTTAACGAAATTCAACACGAAGCGGGTGTACAGCAGCTACCGCAAAGGGATGTTAGCGAATACGCCGAAGCTGTGGAAGCTTACATTTGGTCCAAACTTTATTCTTGAAGATTATGTCAGCACGGATATGTTATCAAACCCGTCTGTTGGTGCTGCGATCAATGATGTTGATAATCCGACCCCAGTATATTATGTAACTAATCCGCAGTGGCGTGAGGTTGGAGCAGGTTCACCGCACGAACCAAAAGGAGCGGAAGCAACAGTAACTAAAATGATGAATGAATCGTCAACAAGAACTGATACGAGGACGTATGTGTGGGATCAGGTAGGAACTCAGACTTTAGAAGCGACTCCTGGGAGCATAGATCTCGGGACACATGCGGGGTATTTGAAGAATCAGGAGTATGTGAGTACGGCCCAGAATATAAGGAAAACCGACAACCGCAACAGCAATATTTCAAAGCAGTGGCATATTGAAGCAGCAGTAACGAAGCCGTTCACGTTAACAACAGATTCGACAAAAATGATTAGGGGGAATCCGTTATATTATCACGATACAACAGCAGGGACAACGACACATTTGACGCCAACAGGGCAGACCATTTACAGCGGGACCAGAAGTGATAACCAGCCGGACACTAAGAATTATCCATGGACGTTAAGCTTTAAATCAAAACCAAGTGATATCCCAAGTTTTGGGACATACGGTGCGATAGTGATGTTCACATTAGTGAATGATACACCTTAATAAATAGTGGAAGCAATTAACATCAGAATAATGATAGTTAATTGCTTTTTTGTTAATTAATTATCACTGTTTAATTTTATTTCATAAAAACTCAATAAGATAAGAAAAGTTTAAATCGAATGTAAGCGATGTACATTAAACTCTAATTTCGTTATGCTGATTAAAACATGATGAAAAAGAGGTGAAATGTAATGAAGTTCAAAAAAGTGATGATCGCTGGAATGAGCGTCTTGTTGAGTATTGGATTCTTAACGGGCTGCAGTCCAAAATCTTCAACTACTAAAAGCAGTTCGACTGCCAAATCGGCTAAAGTTAAGCTAAAAGTAAAAGAGATGATTCGGATTGCAGAGCGTGATGAAATTCCAACGATGGATTCTGTTCATAGTGTGGGGCCAGTTGCCACTCAGAATTTAACTAATACAATGGATGGTTTATATCGTTATGAAACGACAACTTTAAAACCGGCAATGGCTGAAAAAATTGTTAAACCCACCAATAAAGGATTGACTTATACTTTTAAAATTCGTAAAAATGCGAGATGGAGTAATGGAGAAGCAGTCACTTCGTCTGATTTTGTTGGAGCATGGAGAAAGGCGGTCGATCCAGAAGCTAAATCACAAAATGCTTATCTTTATAATGGAATTAAAAATGCTGCTGAAATTACTGCGGGTAAAAAGCCAGTTACTTCTTTAGGGATCAAAGCACTCAATCAACGAACTTTACAAGTTACATTAGAAAAACCTCTTCCATATTTTAATCAATTACTGGCTTGCGTTCCGTTTTATCCTCAGAATCAAAAAATGGTTAAAAAATGGGGTAATCAATATGGGACAAGTTCAAAAACTATTTTATTTAATGGACCTTATGTTTTAAATTCTTGGAACGGATCGGATAATACATGGACTGAGCAAAAGAATAACCGTTATTGGAATGCTAAAAATGTCAAAACTGATAAGATTCAGTATCAAGTAGTTAAAGATCCAACGACATCTCTAAATCTTTATCAGAACAATAATTTGGATCGAGTGATGATTTCAGGCAGTCTGATTCGTCAAATGAAGGATTCTCCAGATTTTGAATTAGCGAAGAAAAATGCAACTTATTACCTTACGCCTAATCTTAAAAAAGTACCGTTGTTGAAAAATACAAAAATCCGCCAAGCACTCTCTTTATCTATTAACCGCAAGCAATTAGTAGATAAGGTACTTGGTGGCGGTTCAGGGTTAACTTACTCTTTTACGCCAAAAGGAATGTCATTTGATCCGAAAAATCCTTCAAAAGATTTTGCATCAGAAACTAGTTCATCGGCTGCTAAATACGGAAAATATAACCCTACTAAAGCGAAGAAACTTTGGCAGGAAGGATTAAAAGAGACTGGTAATCAAGGTAAAACGATTAATATTGAACTTTTAGCAGATGATATGGGGATGTTTAAAGCTCAGAGTGAATTTTTGCAGAACCAGTTGGAACAATTGCAAGGATTAAAAATTACCTTACGCAATGTTCCAACCAAGAGCCGGATGATGCGCCAAAATTCTGGTGATTTTGATATTGTGGCAGCTCCAACTGCTGCTGATTTTCCCGATCCAATCAATTTCTTGGATTTGTTAACGACAAATTCTTCATTTAATTATGGCAAGTGGAGTAATTCAAAATATGATGCTTTAGTCAAAAAGAGTTCGTCGGAAGATGCGAATAATCCGACCGCTCGTTGGAAAGATTTATTGGCAGCACAAGATTTATTGAATGAAGAACAGCCAGTAATCTCGCTTTTTCAACCAGCTGGTGCATGGCTGACGAAGAAAGGAATGACTGGTTTTACACTTAGTCCTAATAGTGTCTATGACATGGCGAGTGTAGAGGCAAGTAAATAATTTAAGGGGTCGATATGGCTAAATATCTTGCTAAACGCATTTTGTACCTGCTTTTAGCACTATTCATTGTTATTACTGTGACGTTTTTTATGATGAAAATGCTGCCGGGGACGCCTTTTACTAATCAAGAAAAGTTAACAGCAGCCCAGTTAACAATCATGAAAAAGCAGTATGGCTTAGATCAGCCTGTTTGGCAGCAATATTTAACTTATCTGTCGAATTTACTGCATGGAGATTTTGGAACATCTTTTCAATTTGAGAATCAGCCCGTTATTTCTTTGATAAGTTCACGTCTGCAACCGTCACTGTTAATTGGAGCACAAGCGTTAATCATTGGTTCAGTTCTTGGAATTATTTTGGGTTCGCTAGCGGCCATTCATTACAATACTTGGGTCGATCGACTTGCAACTTTTATTTCAATTTTGGGAATTTCGGTTCCTAGTTTTGTTTTGGGTGTTATCCTACAGTTTTATTTAGCTTTTAAAATGAAAATATTTCCAATTGCTTTATGGGAGGGTTGGCGCTCAAGCGTTTTGCCATCGTTAGCATTAGCAGTTTCACCGCTCGCTCATATTGCTCGGTTTACTCGAACTGAAATGGTTGATGTTTTAAAAAGTGACTACCTTGAATTAGCGGTTGCAAAAGGTGATAGCAACTGGCAGGTCGTGACAAAACATGCGCTTAGAAATTCGTTGATTCCAGTAATAACAATCATCGGGCCATTAACTGCCAATATCCTAACAGGCTCAATGGTGGTAGAAAATATCTTTTCGATTCCCGGGATCGGGGAACAATTCGTTAAATCAATTATGACCAATGATTATCCGACGATAATGGGGCTAACCATTTTGTATTCTGTAATATTTATGAGTATGCTGCTGATCACAGATGTTCTTTATTCGCTTGCAGATCCACGGATACGATTAGGTGATACAGGAGGAATCGAAAGTGTCGGATAAGAAAATAAATGCAGAAGATTTTTCTTTTGCTTCATTTGACCAAAACATTCCTTCTTCAACGACATCCTTTTCAAGGATAAAACAAAATAAAGGAGCACTTATTGCTCTGATAGTTTTAGTAATAATGATCTGCTTGGCTTTTGCAGCACCCATTATTTCTCCTCGTGATCCGAATCAGCAAAATCCTGACAATTCCAATTTACCACCCAGAATTGCAGGCGTTAATATTCCGGGGTTTCGAGGAAAAATGAAAAATGCAAATGGCAAGGTAGTTGATGCATACAAAGAAAATAAAATACCCAAGAACAGAACTTACATTTTAGGAACTGACTATCTGGGTCGTGATCTATTTGCTCGAATTCTTTATGGTACAAGATTATCTTTAATAATTGCTTTTTTAGCGGCACTTGTTGATCTGGCGATCGGTCTGCCTTATGGAATTATTTCCGGTTGGTTGGGTGGAACTGTTGATATCGTTTTACAGCGACTGATTGAAATTATTTCAGCAGTTCCTAAAATGATTATTGCTATTTTATTGATGTTAGTTTTGAAACCGGGACTAAGTTCAATAATTCTATCGATTGTTTTTACCGGCTGGATTCCGATGGCACGATTGATTCGTGGTCAGACGCTTCATTTAAGGCAGCAGGAGTACCTGCAGGCTGCTCTAACTATGGGAATCTCGCCGCTTCGACTTACTTTTAAACATCTGATTCCTAATCTTTCTTCAACGATTATTATTCAAACGATGTTCTCAATTCCGAGTGCAATTTTCTTTGAAGCATTTCTAAGCTTTATTGGAATCGGTATTCCTGCACCAAATGCTTCTTTAGGGACACTTTTGTCAGACGGGCAGAAGGCTTTTCGTTTCCTTCCTTATCAGATGTGGGAGCCAGCTTTGGTGTTGTGTGTGTTAATGCTGGCATTCAATTTTGCTGCTGATGGTTTAAGAGATATTTTTGACCCGAAAGTGTAATATAAACATTTTTTATCGATTATTTTTAAAAAGTAGAAAATTATTTATAATTATTCTTTAATTTTTTTCATGATCAGAAAATTTGTGTGACAATAGATTTAATCATTCTTGAGGACGCATGTAAAATGTCAAATATTATTTCTTACCTTACAAGTTATGGAGATAAAACTTTTGTTGATGAACCGTTTAATGAATTAGATGCTGCAATTTTATCGCAGATATCGTATTTAGATTTTACTCAGTTTACGAAAAATGAATTTTCGCAGTTCTCTGATTTAAAAGGTCAGGAAGATTTAATTAAAGCGGCAGCTGAAGATACCTGGTTTCCAGTTGACAGCGAACAATTGGTATCTGATGTTGCTGGGAGTAAAAGGTATGGTCAGATTTCGTGGTCTGATTACCTTAATTTGGTGAATAAAAAAACTGAGCAGCAGTTCTCGGCAATAACTTTTCAATTAAGTCCAGATTTGTATTTTTTGGCTTTTGGAGGAACAGACTCTTCAATTCTTGGGCTTAAAGAAGATCTCAATATGTCTTATCAAAAGACCGTGCCTTCGCAGATATCGGGTTTGAAATATTTTAAAAAAATCAGTCAAAAGTATTCAGGTACATTTTTTCTTGGCGGGCATTCTAAAGGCGGCAACGTTGCAGTTTATGCAGGGGTACACGCTGAAGAAGAGCTTCAACAACTCATTGAAAAGATTTTTAATTTTGACGGTCCGGGTTTTGGCAAGGATAAAAGTTCGATTAAAATTAATGATAAAATTTTCAAGTTTATCCCGCAGTCTTCAATTGTAGGAAGGCTGCTTGATCCGGATAATAAATTTCAAGTTGTTAAAAGCGATGCGAAAGGATTTCGACAGCATAACTTATTCACTTGGCAAGTAACAGGCAGGAGTTTCGTTAGACTTGATGCGCCGGATGAGTTTTCTCAGTATGTAAGTGGTGCGACAAGTGAAATTGTGGATTTGATCGAGGATGACAACAAAGAGATCTTTATCAATGCGCTTTATGAACTGATAACTTCCACTGATAGCACTTCAATGACAGAATTAAAGAAAAATTGGTTTTCCAAAGCCATTTCGGTCTTGAACAATCTTAAAGATGTCGATCCAGAATTAAGGAAGGTTCTATTAAAAACAACAAAAAATTTAGCGGTAATTTCTTTTAAATCCACCCAAATTCTTTTTAAACGAAAATAAAGAAGCATTAAATGGCTTCTTTTTTTTGGCGAAGTAGATTTAAAGTAATTAATAAAATGATGCAGGCAGTAAACAGTACAGCATATAGCGCATAGTTAATATTAAAGATGCCTGAGATAGTGGTAAAAATTGTGGTCATGATCGGGGTAATGATTAATAAAATTGTATTTAGAAGTCCAATTGATGACGAGAGGATGGTTCGATCAACAGTAGTTACTAACCATTGAGTTAATTTTGGATTAATTGTTCCGACAGTCACTCCTAAAACAAATAGAACGGGCATAATAAAGAAAATATTTTTTAATAGAACGACGATTGCAGTAATAATACAAATTACACTAGCTACTACTGATAGCATGATGAGGGAAGTCTTTTTAAATACTTGAGGGCCAACGATACTCCCGAGAGCCATGCCGCAAGCAAGAGTTGCACCGATTAAGGCAATTGTAAAACTATAATTAAAAACAATCATCGTTTTGCGGCTGCCGGCTGTAACTATTGAGATTAAGGGTTCAATACTGCCAAGAATTCCATTTAGAAGGGCAAGGGTTAAGACCGTGGTCATTAATCCTTTGGCCTTTTTTACTTGTTTAAAAGCGTCAAGCATGGTGGAAAAATAGCCCTGTTGGTTTATCGTAGGCTGTTCGGTGATAGCTATATCTTTTTTGGTTTGAAGTCCCACGAGTCCAAAGAGCATTCCTGCTGCAAGGAATGTAAAGGCGTTAACAATTGCAAGGGATGAATAGGACATGAACAAAAGTAATCCTGAGCCAACGAATTGGGCAATCATCGAGATAATTTGATTAACCCCGCCGGTAAAACCGTTGGCCTCAGCTACTTCGTCAACTCCGACGATGTTTACAATTACGGGAGTTTGTAAACCGCCAGAATAAGAACCAATTAAATCTGAGATGAAGTTGATAACAATGACAATCATGACTAAGTTCCAGCCATTGATGTTTTGAGCAAATAAGATTCCAACTGTCAGGTATAAAAGAAATCTGATGACGGCGAATAAGACTAAATTCTTAAATTTGTTTTTGGTTCGATCGGCAAGATACCCACCAACGCTATCAAGAATTTTCGGAATTGATTCAGAGATGGCAATTAGTGATAACGCAAGCGAGTAGTTTTTTAACTTGCTGGCGTAGGTCATTAAAGCTAGATAAAACAAGATATCTCCAGCACTTGATAACATACTGGCTAAAGAAAATTTGCGAAAGTTTTTGTTTTTAATGAAGATATTCATGATTTTGTTCTCCTTCAGCCATTTTTATAAATACTTTGGAAAAATGCGATTAGACTTTATCATTTCGGCTCTTAATTGAGACTCGCGATAACTGTGATAACAGAAGTGACCATGAAATGGGTTTTGATTCAAACGTTTTTTAAAAGGGGCTTTTGCAAAAATATTCATAATTTAATTCCTCCGTGTATAATTAATTGATGTAATTATTAAATCGCGAATGAATGTTGGTCGGCAGAAAATGGCGTATTCGACAATTGGGAGGAAATATGACGATTGGCGAACTGTTAAAAAAGTATCGAATTTAAAATGTTAAGACCCAAGGAGAGTGGGCAAAAGACGTCGTAAGTCCTTCTTATTATGCAAAAGTTGAGAAGAATCAGCATCGCATAACAGCCTGAGGATCTGCTGGAAATTCTTCGTAAAAATGACGTGTTAGTACTCGGATTTTTTAGTGAACTGAATTATGAAGATAAAAAAGATCAAGATGATAATGAGGTCATTCAACATTTGATTGCTGAAGCGACTTATCGGCATGATGTTAAAGAGCTGAAGAAAATTAAAAGAATGGTTGAAGAGAGTGATATATAGCCACGATATCTTACTATTGCTGATTAAGATTTATGTTTCTGAGATGGATGAAAGTACCGAAAAGTTATCAGAAGCTGAGAAAGCTGAAATTAAAGAGAAAATTTTTAACTATTCAGGACTTGATACAACGAGCCTTGGGTTATATGCCAATTGCATGAGTATTTATGATTTAGAAGACAATCTGATTATTTCAAAAAGAATTATTAAGAAATTTAAGGATAATCAAGATTTAAAGATTCAAGAAGCTTTACTGACAATAATCGATAACCTCCTGTCTTCATGTATTGAAAACAAAAGAGAAGATGAAGCATCAGTTTTTATTCAATTCGCAGATCAAATTAAAACTCGGCAGGAGCTTCTTTTTGTGAAGAAATGCTTTTTTGTAATGAAAAAATTGATTGATTATCACAGAACTGGTGGATCCCGCAGACTTTGAACTTTGTGAAAGAGAAGTTAGTGATTTTGAATTATTGGGAATGAACGATTTTGGAAAAGATTTAAAAAAATTTATTTTTGAAAACAAATAAAAAGAACCCATATGTGTTTTCTGGGTTCTTTTTGTTCTCTAAATCAGTCATTAATTCGCCGTGATATTGGTAAAACTGATTGATAAATTTATCAATGTCATTTTCCTTGCTGAATGTTATTGATTTCCCATCAGCTGATATTTCCTTTTTTAATAAGGTGTTTTCGTAAAGGCCTAATAGTTTACAGTCTTTTTCACTGATTCTTAAATACAAAGAATCTCCTATTTTAAATGGCTTGATTATTTTTTCAGTCATTTTTAGTTAACCTCCGTACCACAATTTTATCGTTTTATAACTACGTAGGGAATATGAGGTTACGAAGAAAACAAGTTGTAATTTGTTTTACAATTTACATGTTGACAGCACTTAAAAAAATATATTATTATTTTGTGAAAGTCGGGTGTTTCCCTACCGTGAATGGGAACTTTAAAAGTCGGGTGTTTCCCTACCGTGAATGGGAGCTTTAAAAGTCAGGTGTTTCCCTACCGAAAATGGGAACTTTAAAAGGAGGCTGGTGACATAAAGTCACAGCCTCTATTTGTTTATTTTCCAAGCGCTTTTCGAATGAATCCATTCGCAACAGTAAGTTCTTTTTTTGCTTCTTTAGCACTTACTTGGTTAAGAATCATCACAATCGCAACTTTGACAGAATTGTTTGATTCCTTGAGGGCTGATTCAGCTGTCTTTTCATCGACACCAGTGACGGTGATAATCATTTTCTTAGCTCTTTCAACTAATTTTTCATTAGTAGGTCGAACATCAACCATTAGGTTTCCGTAGGTTTTGCCGATTCTAACCATGGAAGCCGTTGACAGCATATTTAAAACTAACTTTTGACTTGTTCCTGCTTTTAATCTAGTTGAGCCTGACAAAACTTCGGGTCCAGCAACGACTTCAATACCGACTTCTGCGTGTTTGCTGATTTCGGAATTGTGGTTGCAAGATAGGGCAATAGTCCCTGCGTTAATTTCTTTTGCATATTCAAGCCCCCCAATTACGTATGGAGTTCGACCGCTGGCAGCAATCCCCACAACGGTGTCATTTTCAGTTAATTGATGATCAATTAAGTCTTGTCTTCCAAGATCTATATCGTCTTCGGCACCTTCTACCGCAATGGTCATTGCTTTCATGCCACCGGCAATTAAACCTTGAACCATTTCAGGTTCCGTGCCAAATGTTGGAACGCATTCAGCAGCGTCTAGTACCCCTAAGCGACCGCTAGTACCAGCACCGATATAAAATAGTCTTCCGCCAGCGTTAAACCCTTTAACGATTAAATCAACAGCTTGTGCTATTTCAGGTAAAACATTTTGAATAGCTTTTGGTACGTTTTGATCTTCTTCGTTCATTATTGTAACAATTTCAAGAGCTGACATTTTGTCCAATTCAGATGTTTTCGGGTTACTTTTTTCGGTTGATAAACTTTCTAATTTTTTGAGATCCAATTTTAAAATATCCTTTCAAATGTTAATTTTCAACTAATTTGACTGCTTGGTTGGGTTTGAAAACATCTAATAAATTCAAGTCCTCTTTTACAACCTGGCCAACTACATTAACTGTTTTATCAGCTGGCAGATCATTTTTGATAAACTGAAGTTCACCTTCGTAACGTTTAGCATCGATATTATCAATAGTAATACTTCCTCGAGATCGATTTTGAGGCATGGCGTCGGGAGTAACAGTCCCTTCCTTAAGATTTCTTCCTTCAATAATTCTAATTGCATCACGAGCAAGGTCTGGTCTTTGATGTAAAACTTGTCCGAAATAAGTTGGAACTACATCACAGCATTTTACATTTAAAAGAATCGTATCATGTTTTGTGTATGCTTCAAATTGTTTGAGGGAAGCATCACTTAAAGATTCGTCTCCAATATATACTTTACTGATACCTTGATTCAGCATTTTAATCGCTGGTGCAAGCGGCCGTTGATATCGATCACTTTCTAAAGTTGGGAGAGTGGAAAAAACTGGACCACGCAGTTTACCATCACCTGGGACGAAAGCCATTACTTGAAGATCATGTTGAATTAACCATCGATTACGATCTATAAACCATTTTTGGTCAAGACCAGTATTTTTGCGAGGATAAAAATTATGCCATGCCTCAATATTATTAAAATCGGCATCATTCTTCCTTAATATTTCAAAGTCATTTTCGCTAATAGTACTGGCGTTTAAAGCAATTTTAATATTTTTTGATAATTCTGCGACTTCTTCCATCGAAAATCCATCATCAAGCCGTAATTGAGATATACCATAATCTAATAAGTTCGATAAATCATCTATGTTAAATTCGAGCCTTTTTAGTGCAGATTGAGAAATATCAACGGTTAACAAAAGATCATTTTCTTGGCAGATGTTACCCAAAGTAAAAAGTCTTTTTAATAAATATTGTGGATCATCTTCTGGTAAATTAAGCGAGGAAAAAACTCCTTTAAATCCGGCATCAGTCATCTCTTTAATTCTAGTTTTAACTTCAGTATCTATTTCTTGGTGCAAATAAATTGAAAATCCAAGCATGTATGTAAACTCCATTCAATATTTTAAAACAAAATAGCGCTTGACTGAAAACCCTTTCTCTTGTATAGTTTACCTGTAATGAAATGGTATTTCAAGTTTTTTATTAATTTGACGATATATTTTTTCATAAAATAAATGATAATAGCATGAAACAAGTTTTAATAAGGGGTGATATTGGTATAAATATGAGAGATTATGAGGCGCTTAGATGAGTGTTAAAGGAAATATTGAAAGTGTAAAAAATGATCTAACAGATCAAGAGCTTAAAATTGCAAATTATGTTTTAGAAAATCCCAATTTGATTCTAGAAATGAATGTTCAACAGCTTTCGAATGCTGCTGGTACTAGTGCAGCAACGGTAAGCCGTTTTGTAAAGAGTTTAAATTTTAGTGGATATAATGAATTGAAATTACAATTATCGGCAGATTTAAGCAATCGAGACATTGACAAAGCTTTATATTCAGATATTAAAGCTAATGAGAGCCTTTCGGTAATTAAAGAGAAGTTATTAAACAACTCTAAACGTTCACTAGAAGAGACTGTTGCTCAGATTAATGATCATGAGGTAAATCAGATTGTTTCATTAATTCATCAATCAAAACAAATACTGCTTTTTGGGGTTGGAGCATCATTTTTAACTGCTAAAAATATCGGTCAGAAATGGACCCGCATTGGGTATGCTTGCGTGGTTAGTGATGATCTAAACCAATTGCTGCCATTAATTGTAACAAGCAAAAAAAGTGATCACGACAGTGTATTATGGGTGATTTCTAATAGTGGAGAATCACCAGAAGTCATTTTGGCTGCAAAATTTGCAAAAGAAGCTGGTGTGACGGTGATTACAACCACTAAATTAGGAGCAAATACTTTGAACTCTCTGGGTGATTTTAATATTCAGACTTCGCAGCCAATGGAAGCTGATTTTAGAATTGCAGCAACTCAGTCTTTGCATACGCAATTTATGCTGGTTGATATTATTTATTATTCATTTGTCAGCAAGTATTATGAGCAGTCAAATGAAAGATTGAAAAAATCCAGAAAAGTTATTCAAAAGTACAAAAAAGCAATGCGTAAAGGTTTTTAGAAGGAGGAAAATAATGGCGGAAGATAAGTATTTAGCTATCAGTAAAGGTATTTACGATCATATTGGTGGACCAGACAACGTTGAAAAGTTGATTCACTGTATGACGCGAGTACGAATTACAATTAGAGATTATTCAAAAGTTGATATGGAAGGACTTAAACAAGTTCCTGGAGTATTGGGTGTTGTTAAAGAAGATACGCTTCAAGTAATTGTTGGACCAGGTGTTGTCGATAAAGTATCCAAAGCAATGGTCGACCAAGTGGGAGTTGAGTTAGGAGAACCGTTTCCTACAACTTTCGATGGTAAAAGTGCAGTAGAAGCAAAAGCAGCCCAAGTTCATGCAGAACAAAAAGCTAAGTTGAAGCAGACGTGGTGGAGAGCGGCCTTAAAACATATTAGTGCAGTATTTATTCCGTTGATTCCAGCTTTTGTTGGGGCCGGCCTTATATCAGGGATTGCAGGAATATTGAGCAATATGCAGGTGGCTGGAACTATTGGTGCCAGCTGGACTACTGCAATCACAGTTTTAAAAGTTATTAATGGCGGTTTGTTTACCTATTTAAACATTTATGTCGGTATTAATACAGCTAAAGAATTTGGGGCAACACCAGGTTTGGGAGGAATTGTCGCTGGATTAATTTATCTCCCGGGAGTAGTTCCTCCTGTTACGCTGCCAAATATTTTTACAGGTAAACCATTAGTTGCAGGTTCAGGTGGTGTTTTAGGAGTTTTGTTTGCGGTCTGGATTTTGTCTTATGTTGAAAAATGGTTCCATAAAGTCATTCCAGATGCCATTGATATTATTTTTACGCCATTTTTGAGCCTTTTAATCATGGGCTGCTTTACAATTTTCTTAATCATGCCGGCTGCCGGATGGCTTTCTGGTTCATTAGTTGGCGGAATTAATTGGGTTTTGAAAATTGGCGGAGCATTCGCCGGATTCATCTTGGGAACTGTATTTCTTCCAATGGTAATGTTGGGACTTCATCAGATCTTAACCCCAATTCATTTGGAAATGATTAAAACAATGGGTTACACTCCTTTGCTTCCAATACTAGCAATGGCTGGTGCGGGACAGGTTGGTTCTGCAATCGCACTTTGGGTTCGCTGCCGCAAGAATCAGCAGTTAACAGGCATGATTAAAGGAGCATTACCTGTTGGAATTTTAGGAGTAGGTGAACCGCTTATATATGGAGTTTCTCTCCCATTAGGCCGACCATTCATCACTGCATGTTTTGGCGGAGGTATCGGTGGAGCTGTCATTGGAGCATTTCATGTTGGGGCAACTTCAATTGGACCTTCAGGAGTTGCCTTGATCCCATTAATTGCTAATGGTAAATGGCTGAGCTACGTTTTTGGATTATTAGCAGCATATGCAGGAGGATTTGTTTTAACTTACTTCTTTGGAACTCCGAAAACAGCAATGGTTGCCAAAGATGTTAATGGCAACCTTCTTGATATGCCAACTGATAGTTCTAGTGAACAGACACAATCACTTAATGATGTTATGAATGCAGCACCCGTTTCTAAAGCTGTTACACCGTTAGTCGCTCCTGTTTCTGGTAAATTGATTCAGTTAGAAGAGGTTAAAGATGACGTGTTCTCTCAAAAAATGTTAGGCGATGGTTTTGCGGTTGAACCGACAATGGAAACAATTGTAGCACCTGCAAGCGGAACAATTATTACGATTACTGATACAAAGCATGCTTTTACTTTAAAGACTGATACAGGTCTCGAAATTTTGGTTCATTTAGGAATCGATACAGTAGAACTTGGCGGCAAACCTTTTAGCTTTGACGTTCAAGCAGGTAAGCACGTTGAAGCTGGACAGCAGTTGGGAATCATGGATCTTAAACAAATTTCTGAGGCATCTAAAGAAGCAACAGTTATTACTGCGGTAACTAATATGGATGCAATTGAAAAAGTTTCTGAATTTAACGATCATGAAATTTCCGAAGGCGATAAAGTCTTAGACGTCACTAATCGTTAAGACTAAAAATACGTTAGAAAATTTTAATTTTGAGAAAAACTTAGTTAATCGTCGTAGCTAATAACAATTGCTCGAACTGCTTTGTAGTGGTTCGGGTTTTTTTTCTTAAAAATCACTTTGAGCCCTCAAAAACTTAATATATACTTATTTTAATAAAAATTGGAGAAACTATGACGATTGGTGAATTGTTAAAGCAGTATCGGATTTCAAAACTTAGAACACAAAAAGAATGGGCTAATGGTGTTGTTAGTCCTTCTTATTATGCAAAAGTCGAGAAGAATCAGCATCGCATCACGGCCGAAGATTTAGTTGAGATCCTTCGAAAAAATAATGTTTCAATCATCGATTTTTTTAAAGAATACAATTATCAAGATCAAAAGCATCATGATATTAAAACAAAAATAGATAATATTATTATTGAGGCTTATTATCACGGAGATGCCAGAGAGCTTAAAAAAATTCAGAAAATTTTTGTTGAGGGAGATGATCCCAATCGTGATGAACAAATTCTGATGATTAAAGTTTTTATTGCGTTATTAGATAATAATCCCAACGAATTAACGGAAGCCGACAAAACTGCTTTAAAAGAGAAAATTTTCAATGCAGCAGATTTTGATCAAACTAAACTAGAACTTTACTGTAATTGTATGTACTTTTATGATCTTGACAGTAATCTTATTTTAGCGAAAAAGATGGTTGAAAAATTTAAAGACAACCCTGATAAAAATATTCAAGAAGCAGTGTTAGGAATCATTTGCAATTTATTGAGTTTTTGTATTAAAGACAAAAGGGAAAGTGAAACAAGTCTTTTTATTGAAGCAGCTGACCAAATTACAACTAAACCACAGTTGTTTTTCTACAAAAATGTTGTATTAGTGTATAAAAGTTTGATCGAATACCATAAAACTCATGAGGCAAAAGATCTGGCTGTCTGCAAAATGGCGATCGATTATTTTTCATTGTTAGGCATGCCGGAGTTTAGTAATAGCATGCGAGATGATTTATTGAAAGACGAGTTAGTTGAGAGATGATATGATCCATTTTTTACTTAATCAGGATTTGAACTGATAAATTTAATTGAAATTTTGCTGATCGTAATCTTGATTTCGCTGATATATACTTGTATTTACGGACGGAGGCAAAAAAATGGAAAAAAATGAAAGAATTTTGGGAGAATTTTCTACGCGTCAAACTGGTAATTCTGTAGTTTTAACGGTTCCTAAAAAAGCTCAAATTCCAGCCGGTAGAAAATACATTTTATTTTTAAAAAAAGATGGGACGCTTGAATATCGTACTGCTGAAAATAATCCTTGGCTTAATGGAGAATTTGCTGATATTGATTTTAAAAAAGAAATGGCGGATGTCGGTAATTATGGGGTTGAAAAGCCGCGTGGTAAGGAGATAATTGATTGATATTTCCTAATCAAGGGGATTTAATTTATATTGATGCCGAGCCACATGCTGGTCGTGAAGAGGGTGGTCATAATGGGAATATTAGAAGACTAATGGTCGTACTTTCTAATAAAGGATATAATAAATCAACCGGAATGGTTGTTGGAATGATGGTAACTTCAAAGTTCAAAAATGATCAACGACTTTATTTGCCTATTTCAAACAATCAACCCCAAATAAAAGGATCTATTATTACCTATCAAATTCCAAATTTTGATTATCAAGCTCGACACGGAAAAATAATTGGTCAAGTCAGTCAAGATCTTTTAAGTGAGTTAATCTTCAGAGCTAAAAATATTTTTTAATAAAAATTAAAAGCTGGTTGATCGTTATTCATTCAATTTTTTTGCGAAAAGATGGTAATTGACATATAGGTAGGGTTTAAATCACTTTAAGTCAATGCTAACGAACAAGCTATAATAATTCAATTAAAATCCTGAACATAATCCTTAGGATAATTTAATGAGTACAGAATGCAAAAGACATGGATACCTGCAAAATGGCGATCGATTACTTTTCGCTGTTAGGCATGCCGGAGTTGAGCAAAATTATGCGAGATGATTTATTGAAAGACGAGTTAGAAACATAATTATGTATCGCAGAAAAAAAGAAGAAAAACATTTCCCTTATACTTCAATATCGATAACTTTGATTTTTATATTAGTCGTTCTGATCTTATTTTTAACAATAAAATTATTGAAAACTCAAAATCAGCAAGCTGATGACAAAATTAAACAAGAAGAAAGCTCGTTTAGTCAAAAAGAGGATTCAATAAGCAGGGATAAGTCGTCAGCAGAGACTGAAAAGAAGGAAACTGAATCAAAAAGTCATACTAAAGCAGAAGAAAACGATCAGTCCACGGTGGAAGTAACTGATCTTGAGCAATTTGATTATTTAAATGGCAAATATGATCTATTCGGGCATCCCTATACAATTAATTTTCAGCAAAGATCCGTCATTATCCAAGGATTTGAGGAACAAATTTATGACTCAATTGATAAAGTTCTGAAACACCCTGACGGGAGCCTTGTTATTAATATTCATGGTAAAGAAGATAGTCAACAGGATAATGGAAAAATAATAAAGTATCGAAGCCTTTTACTAGCTCCTGCCGGGATTAAAGTTAAAGAGAATTGGCAAACAAAAGAAAATATTGATGATAATTCAGATACTGGTGTCAGCAGGTTAGCCGTTGCAGAATCAAATGATAATGGCAAATCGTTTGAAATGACGCCAGCTTATCAGGCATTTGAAAATAATGATTCTGATAAGATATACATTTTAAAGAAGTAAGTTGAATAATTAAGTAAAATCAGATTTAAATGTTCCATTATTTAAATTAGTCCCAATATTTATCGTTTGATTGAACGATTTCATCATCAGGTAAGAACCCTCGTTTGATTAATTGATCTTTTGGAATCGCGTAGTCAAGAGATTCTTCTTTAGCTCTTAGAGCAGTTTCAATGTAATTCATTTTTTGTTGTGAAATGACAGTAACTGAGCGTCCTTTGGATCGAGAAACATATAAGGTTTCATCTTGATCGCTCACTTTGTCTAGGTATTTATTGGTATGCTTTTTAAAGTCGTTTTGAGTTAATCTTAATGTCATTTTCACCTCCATGATTTATAACTTATATAATTCTATTATATTTTTACATTGTATAGCTATATCAAAGATAACATATACGTTAATGTGTTTAGGTATGAAACGGAGGTGGCAACTATGTCAACATCAAAAATTGAAATTAGTCTAGAAGATCAGGAAAAACGAGATCTAGAAAAAAATGCGAAAGCAATTGGACTTAGTGTATCAGAAGCAATTAAAATGATGATTACCCAATTTAATAATAGTTATCCGATTAATCGTGACGTCATGGTTCTCCCATATGAGATTGAAAAATCTATGTTGATTGCTAAAGCAGAGGAATTTGGTTTAATTGAAGATTCCAGTGAAGAGATTGATGATATTAACACATTAAAGCATCGGTGGTTAAATAATTAAACTGCAGCTGGAAAGATAAAGAACCTAATATGGTTCCGTAGAAGAAAGAGTAATACAAATTCTATTTGTAGGACCGTTTTAAATCCTGCACATATTCTTCTGGATAATTTAAAGAGTATTGACCGTGGTAGAGTCCTTCTTTAACTTCTAAAGTGCTGTGAGGCAACATCTCGTGCAGAATATTCGCGGAGCGTTTCATCGCCCCGTTTTCTTTTGCTCCAACGATAATTCGTGTTTTAACCTGACAATCTTTAAGGGTTGGGTCAGCTTGAAAACTCGTATTTGCCTTTAAAAAAGAAATCATGTTTTCCTTAGTGATTAGGCAAGTATCCCGATAATATTCAGGATAAAAATGCTCATTCATCTTAAGGCTTTTAAATTGGAGTTTAGAAAACCACTCTTTTTGAATTAATCCGTAACTAAGATTAATGGCAAAAGGCATCATGGCGTTAGTTATTTTAGATGGGATCAGATTGGCGCTTTCAATGATTGCGTATTGGCAAATATCACTTCTTAAACAAAGAATTTCAACTAAAATCTGCGCGCCCAGCGATAGTCCACCAATGAGCAAGACTTGACCTTGGTAGTTTTGATCAATAAAGTTAATAATTCTTTGAGCGTTTGCCTGGATGCTTTGAAAATTATGGTCGCTTCCAGCGTGTCCATCAAGAATCGGTAAAATCACATGGTATTTTTGCGCCAAAATCTCGGCTTCTTCCCTAAAATTCCACCAAGAAAGTCCTCCGCCATGAAGCAGAATTATTACGTTCGGATTGTCCCTGCCAAATTCAACGATCTTCATCATGTACCTCGTTTGCATCTTTTATTTATTTTAGCATTTAATAATTTTTGTAGAAATTGCTTTTTTTAATAAATAGAAGTAGTATTTCCGTTAGTAAGATTCAAAAAATATCCGTTTTTAATAAATTAAGAGGCGCAATAATGGAAAAGTACCATGGATTAAAAAGTTATTACTACAAATATAGAGATCCTGCAGATTATCAAGCACTGGTCGAAAAACGACAAGATAATGAATTGGCAATGCACACGGGACTCATAATGTCGCCTTTAGTCAGAGAATTTCGCAACCATGTACAATACGAGATCTTTTTGCTGCCAGCACCACAGATTTTAAAATTATCAGAAGAAATTTATTCAATTTCTTTAGATATTGAAATCCGATTAAAGCAATTAACTGAATTTGCTCAAGATCAGCTTTTTTATAACAGTTTAATCGAAGAACTTTACAGTACCAATGATATTGAAGGGGTTAGAAGCTCAAGGCAGGAAATCAGCGATACTGTTGATCGTCTGAAAAGAAATGATGTCGGAAGCGTAAGATTTGCGGGATTAGTGAAGCTGTATGAGAACTTTCAAAAGGAAAAGTACAGCTCCATTCATAATGTTAAAGACTTTAGAGAAATCTGGAATGAGTTAGTCAGTTCTGAAGTAGCGCCAGAAGATCAGCCAGACGGCGAACTTT
Organism: Xylocopilactobacillus apis; assembly: GCF_033095965.1. Classification (NCBI taxonomy): domain Bacteria; kingdom Bacillati; phylum Bacillota; class Bacilli; order Lactobacillales; family Lactobacillaceae; genus Xylocopilactobacillus; species Xylocopilactobacillus apis. The sequence continues at coordinate 1,799,519 of NZ_AP026801.1, read as the reverse complement.
TTAGAAAATCAGCGGTGAAAATCGTTTCAGGAGATAAGATCATTCATCGGGGAGATGAAGATGAACAGGCGATTATTACCGATCTCAATCGGTTGATTGCCGAAATGAATAATGAAGATTTACCCTATCTTCCCAAGTGTTTTCTGGCTCATTATTACTTTGAGTACATTCATACATTTTATGATGGTAATGGGCGGGTCGGCAGGTTTATTGTCTGTGCTTATCTCGCGAGAAAACTAGACCGGATGTCAGCAATTCAATTTTCTACTTCAATTGCTAAGCAGCGTCAGTCGTACTACAAGGCATTCAATGAAATGAGTAATCAGTACAATCAGGGTGAAGGCACCAACTTTGTAATTAGTATGATGAAGTTACTAAAAGCAGGACAGATTGATGTCATTGAACAACTTGATGAAGGGATCCATCTGCTTCACAAGTCTCGTAAGGTGCTCGATCAACATAATTTAACTGAAATCAATAAAGAAATTTTATTTGTCTTGTGCCAAAAAGAAATATTTGGTCGCCGGTTGAGCGCGATTACAGATTCAGATCTCAGTATGATGTTTAACTTAACTCGCTATAAGCTCAATAAAATGTTAGATGATTTAGTTCAGCAGGGCTTGATTGAAGTTAAAAAAACTAATCCCAAAACGCACGTCTTAACCAAGAAGATTATTGAAGAGATCTTCTTTTATTGAATAAAAATTAGAGGAGTGTGATTACAATGTCAGATAAAACATTGATGGATAGTATTAATGAATTAAAAAAGTTTGCAAAAGGTGAGAGATCAAAAGTAATAGTTCATAGTATTTCTTTTGATTCTGCACCCGAATTTTCCTCTTCAGATAAAAAATAATTTATTGTAAATTACAGAAATAAAAATATCCCTTAAGTTTATTTCAACTTTTGGTGTTACAGGTTTTTTAAATTTATTCTTATTTAACGAGATTATATCGTAATTAACACAACATCTTTGTTCCAAATTTACACATATTACAACGTAAAGTATGTACATTAGGAATAAAAATAGGTATACTTCAATAGGTGAAAAATCACTTTCTCATTGATAATTATGAAAACTCATGCTATTATAATGTCGAAAGAAACGTACTTTCTTTTAGTTGATCAAGCAACTTAAAAACCAGATATATTAAGCTGGGCATATCCCAGATAGTTGGCTGACAACAGAAAAATCAGATATATTATGCTAGGCATATCCTAGATGGTTGGCTGGCAACAGAAAAACTTGGTTAAAACCGGTAGCTTACTAGTTATCGGTTTTTTCTTTGGAAGGACACTTAAATGACTAAAGAATCGTTGCTCAGTAATGATCGTGATTATCATAAAATAACACTTTCGGAAACAAATTCTTTTAAAAAATATCTTCCCAGTATCCAAAAAGCTCTACGCGATACTAAAGACCATTTTATTGGAAAAGTTAAAATTTATATTTATGTGGTAAATGATAGAGAAATATGTTCTTTACCAATCACTTTTCAAAGTAGGCATTTCATGCACTTATGTGGCGTGAAGTATTCTACAGGTCCTAGGGGATTTATTAAGGATTTAGAAAGAAAAAAATTAAACTTACAAAATTTATATTTAAAAGAAGATGGCAGCACTTTTCAGAAATTAGAAGTTATAGACAAAATTAACTTGCTTGATACTTTGGATACAGCAGTATCTATTGGAAATAGTATGGCCAGAATTCATTACAATAGTTTGTTAAGGACTAAAGCTAATATTTTGGGTATAGCTGTTGATAATGATAGTAATGGCGTTAATTTTCCGTTATCTTTATTAAACTTATCAGTTATAGATACACTTACATCATTTAAGGTAGTTGCCATATTAGAAGAAAATAAAAGCACTCATGTAAAAAAATGTTTGCAAAAAGATAAAAACTGTAATAATAAAATAAATGAGTACATTGATCAACTATTAGACGTGTCTCAAAAAATGAGGCGTGACATATAATCCTCTTGAAAAACGAAAATCGTTCATTTCAAGAGGATTATTCTATTTTGACTTGTCAAATTAAGCGCAACACCTCATTATGAAAGATCTCAGATAGTGTTTTTATTTGTCCCATTCTGCCATGTTAAATTAGGATCTGGAAAATAAAATTCTACGTTTTTTTTTTGCTCAAAATTAAGAGTTTTTATTTCTAATCTTGTATTTATTAGTGAAAGGAAGGTGAGAGAATGGATGACCAACAAATTGCATCAGCGGTTAAAAACAAAGACGAAGCGGTTTTCGACGATGTAGTAAATCAATATTCCAAACTGCTGTGGGTGATTGCTTTTTCCATCATTGGAAAACAGACCAGCGAATCTGATGTTGAAGAATTGGTCAGTGATGTTTTCTGGCGATTTTGGCAGTACCCGGAAAAATATGACCCCAGCCGTGGTTCACTAAAAAATTATTTATCATTACTAACAAGAAGTATGGCGATCAATAAATTACAAGTAAAGCACGATCCGATTGAATCGGACCAAGACTTTATTTTAGAAAATTTACCAGATCACACAGAAACTAATCAAACTTTTTGGCATTTGTTATTTACAGCAATTGAATCGCTATCTGAGCCCACTAAAAGAATCTGCTTTGAACGATTTTTTCTGGAATTAAAACCAGCAGCGATCAGCGAGAATTTAGAGCTAAACGTGACAGAAATCAACAATCGTCTATATCAAGGGAAGAAAAAACTTAAGCCAATTTTACAAAAATTGATGGAGGAGGAATTATGAAAAATGTTGAACAGCCAGTGACTAAATTATCAGATCAAGAACTAGATAAACTGATCGAAGAAATGGACACCTCTTTTAATTCAAAGAACCAAAAAAACATTCACGATCGTCTACATAAAAAAATGCACAAACGTCCAATATCGCTTCCACGAGCGACCAAATGGTTAGTTGCGGCAGCTGCGTTAGTCATCTTAGTCCCTGGAACAGCATTAGCTGCAAATGGACTTTGGGAAGCAGTGACCCATAAAGATGGCTTCTTGACGACTCTGGTGTTTAAAAATGGCTCGCAGGATAATAGTCATTACAAAGTGAATTATGGGTATTTACCAAGTAATTTAAAACCGATGGCGCATACGGACGGGCTCAAATACTACGATCCGAAAGATGAAGATTATTCATTATCGACGGTTTTTTATAAACCAAAAAATGATGCAAAATTGCAAGTGCCAAACTCTGGTAAAACGACCAAAAAAATCATTAATAATAATGTTGTTTACTTTGTAGATCATGCTGGCGGAGATGGAGAAAGTTCTAATGTTTTTGTTGCATTTGAAAAAGAACATCGAATAGTTCAATTATATTTTGGACCAAAAGTAACCAAAGAAAGTATTGAAAAAATTGTTGGTGGTCTATCGTTGAAGGCAACTTCGGCAAAACTTGCAACATTTGAGTCTCCGGCAAATGAATCACACACTTCTAACGATAATGTTAAGTCCCAGACTTTGCGAGCTGATAGTTCAACAATTAAGCAGTTTAAAACCAGTTTCACTCAAGAAGTGGGTGAGAAGGATCAAATAAAGATTGAACCTTTAAGTGTTAACGTTGGTAACGAAATTTCTAAAGAATTTGATTTGAAAAAAGATGTTAATATCATTGATGAAAAGTTTTTGGATCGGATAATTGCCGATAAAGGAGTGCTCAAACCATTTGAGGGAGAGGTCCATAAACGTGGTGATGGGAAAAATACTATTGATCGTAAGATCAAGAATGTAACAGTCCAGCCGAAGTTTTATGAAGTTACTGTTAAAATCACTAATGATTCATCTAAACCAATTTCACATTACGACTTCAATGCTCCTCGTCTATATTTATTAGAACCAAAGGGAAATAATTTAGTTTTAGACATGGATGTTTACACTTCTCCTTATAATAATTTTGAGAACTATCCAAATTATGTATTACCGCGTGGAATTGGGTCAGGACAGAAAGATTATAATAAATCATCTGGAACGATTGAGCCGCATACAAGTAAAACTTTTAAATATGGATATGTTGTAATTAATCCAATGGATTACAAGCCGTTTTTACAGTTTGATTCAGCAGGACGTGCCCCTGATGATCTGAATTCTAATCAATATCGATGGTTGAAATTACCTTAACAAGATTTACCAGACAAAAAAGTCTGGTATTTTTTTATGAATTTTTAAGTATTTCTGGTAAATTTTGTGTATATATAGCGAAAAAGAGGTGCACTCATTTTTCAAGCTTGTAAAAATAAATCAGAAGGATTAATTCCATGAATGACCAAGAGATTGCGGCGGCCGTAAGTAATCGAGATGAGTCAGTCTTTAATGATTTGGTAACGAAGTATTCTAAGCTATTGTGGGCAGTGGCTTATTCAGTGATGGGACAAACTGCTAGTTCTTTTGATGTTAAAGAAATAGTCAGTGATGTATTTTGGCGCTTTTGGCAGCACCCCGAAAAATACATAGAAACGCGTGGCTCGTTAAAAAATTATCTAGCTTTGATGACTAAAAGTTTAGCGTTAAATAAAATCAGAGATCAAAAAGATCCAACTGAAACTGATGAATTTATTTGGGAGATGATTCCAGCACCAAAAGCTGATAACGATTTAATCTGGCAGACCTTATTTACTGCAATTGAAACATTAAAGGAACCAACGAAGAGAATTTGTTTTGAGCGCTTCTTTATGGAACTAAAACCTGCTGTCATCAGTAAGAATTTGAATTTAAGTCTTAATGAAGTCAACAATCGTCTCTATCAGGGCAAAAAGAAAATTAAACCAATTATGCAGCAATTGATGGAAAGGGAGGACTTACTGCGATGAATGAAAAGTCAAACTTTGAACTTCCATTAACTAAATTGAATGACCAACAATTAGATGAATTTTTGCAAGAGATTAATCAGCCGTTTTCAAATCAGGATCAACAGCAGATTCAAGCGAGCGTACAAAGTAAAATTCAGCCGAAGCGGGGATTTAAACTTAAGCGCTGGTTTATCTTAGCAGCAACTATCCTTCTAGTAATTACGGGAGCAACTTTTGTTAAAAACAATTATTTAGTTAAAAAGCCAGTAGCTCAAGTCGTAAAAAAGAAGCCAAAGACTCCGCTTGAAAAAGCAAAAGCACGGGCAGCACGGAACAAAATTGTCTACGAGCAAGAACTAAAAGGTCTTAGCCACATAAATTCAAGTACGAAGAGGAAAGAAAGAACTTCAAGTAATAATGATAATTCGTTGACCGCCGTTTCAATGGCAGTCGTTTCAATCCGATTTGATTACTTTAAAGGCTTAATCACGAAGACGAGTTTTGCATCGGAAAACAATCAACCCATGACGATTTATCAAGTTTTTGTTGAAAAAGTTTATGATGGTGACCCGTCCGACGAAGGAAAAACGGTTACAATTAAAACCTCGGGAGGCAAGCTGAATAATTCAATTGTCCAAATTAACGGGTATGATCCTGCGGTACCGGGCACCGAAGTTGTTGTTAAGATCCCAGAGTATGCCAATAGTGAGAAATTCACGGTGGAGGATCGCAGCATTTTCTATCGCACTCCCAATGCCAAACAATTTACGCTGCATCGTCCCGCTGATTTAGGCTTGTCCGAAAAACAAATTGATCAAAATGAAGAGAAGAAGATTAATCAGATGGTGAAACGGGGAGTTACCCCCGCCAGAACTAAATATCTCGCAGTTTTGACGAGAGCTCGGAAATCTGGTCTAAAGCAAGCACTTGAAATGGATAAGACACCGCAACAAACTTATAATAAGGCGTCAGAAATAAGGATTAGCAGCTTTAAGAATTTTGCGGAGATGGACCAGAAATCATCAGCGACTGTTGCAGGAGTAGTTACAGCTTGGACGAAGGTACCCAATGCAAAAAACACCGCAGTCACGATTCTTTCAATTTACGTATACCGAGGTTTAACCGCCAAAAGTAAGCATTTAGCAGGCAAAACGATTTACGTGTACCAACAAGGTGGTTACATCACTCGGAGAAATCTGTTAAATGGAATGAGCAGCGCTTTATCTGAACAACAGTTAAATCAAGAAATCTTCTCTGAACGCTTAGATTTTCGGGTTGCACGGATCGGGACCGAAGTCGTCTTGAATCTCAGTAAAGTAAGTAAGCACTCGATGCCTAAAGGTGAAAAAGTCATTGATCGAGCCAAAAGCTACTCACTGCGAGAGGGAGAAAAGAGCATGTGGGTTAAAAATGAAGGCGGTCAATATAAACTCGTAAATGAAAATTATATTGAAGGTCAACAAGCGCAAGAATTGCCAGTGAAAACCAATTCAGCAGGCGATCAAGAAATTACCGCTGAGATTAATCGCTTGATTGCAAAGGAGTGAAATGATGAAAGCAACTAAAAAGCTCACTGTAAGTTTGATTTTACCGATTCTATTTTTAGGAGGCTGGTGCCCAACAATCGAAAGCCGATCAGACCTCAAAGGTTGTTAAAAAAGCCCCGACTAAAGAAGAAATTCTAGCAGGTAAGCTTAATGATGCTAAGGCGGAAGCCAAAAAGAATCGACCTAAATTTGAAGAGGATTTAAAAGGGGTCACGCGTCAAGGCGGCGGATTAATGAAAGAAGACGTTTGTGGAATTTCAATGCCCCCAGATAAAAAGATTTCAATGATTACTTTTCGGGGCCTGATTACAAATACAAGTTATACCGTTGACGATACTTTACCTAGAACGCATTATCGAGTTTTTATCGAAAAAGTTTATGATGGCGATCGATCTAAAGAAGGAACATTTTCAAATATTGAAGCTGAAGGCGGTAAAATTAAAAATTCAGTTTATTATAGAGATTTACAAGAAAAAAGTTTTATTCCCCAAAATGAAAAATTAACACCTGCTCAGTTAAATCAGTATACGTTGGTTCAAAGCAATTCTTATGACCCTTCTGCACCGGGCGATGAAATAATTTTGACGATGCCAGTTAACAAGTTAGCAAAATGTTTCGGTGTTGGACCCCTTTCCAATGTTTTTTATCGTCAAAAAGGGCAACAGAAGTTTTTACTGCATCACTATCAGCTTAGAAAAAATGAAACCTCGCAAGGAAGAATTAATTCCTATAAGAAGATGAGAGAAGAAGATCAAAAATCTGAAAATTCCGTAAATGAAATGGTCAAGACAGGAATATTTCCCAAAAATGGGATCGATTAAGGAGAAAAGATGAACATCAAAAAAATAATTAAGGGTGCACTAGTTATTGCTGCTTCTTCAGTTGTCCTTACCGGCTGTAATCAACAAAAAGATTCTTCAAAGTCGAGCAGTGTCATTTCACGGTCAAAGGTCTCTAAATCTAAAAGCACGAGGGATCTGAAACAAGAAAAGTATGATGAGGCTGTTAAGGATAAAATCAAAGCGGGTACTTATTCATACGTGAAACTTAAGGAGTTATACGCTGGGCGGCCGATTCATGAGCTTAAAACCTCAGTAGGTAATTTTACAATTTATGAACCCGAATTATATGGAATTGCTGCTCCAAAGAATTCCAAAAAAGATCTTATAGGATTTAAGTTTCTTTTTGATTATCGAAATAATACGAATCAGGCGCAAAACGGAATTAAAGCACTTGAATCAATTTTAAAAATAAAGAAATTGGTGCTAGGTAAACATGATTTTGCAGTTAACCAACTTCAGGTTCATCTAGTTACCGAACCATATCGCGGGATGGATGAAAATCATAAAATATCTGAAACTGGACGAGTGGCAAACAATGAATATCTAACGCCAGTACAAGGAATGGGAAAATACATAATTAGTTTTGTTACTAAAACGCCGTCTTTTAAAGGTAAAAATAAGCTTGATCCGACTAAAGATCATGTCTTACTCCAATTTTTGGCTGATCCTAAGAGTAAAGTAGAACTTAAAACCATTAACTTGCCAATTGGAATGCGAATTGATTAAGTGAGGGCACTAAATGAAAAATCACCTTAAAGTTGGGACTGTGATTCTGATCGCTACAATTTTTCTTGCCGGATGCAATCAAAAAGAAACAGGTTCTAGTGATGCGGCAGCTAAAGCTAAAAGTTCGAAGTTAGCCAAACAAAAGAAATATGATGAAGGGATACAGGCAAAAGTCCAAAACGGCACGTATTCATTTGCGAAAACCCAAGACTGGATTCATCCCTATCACATGAAAACATCCGCTGGAATTTTCAGTTTGGCTGAACCAGAAATCACATTTTCCACTGATTCAACGGGCAAGAAATTAACAGAGCAAGGTTTTCAGGTCAGTTTTGTTTATAAAAACACCACGAAAAAACCACAAGATGGAATTAAGGTTTTGCAATCGTTGATGAAAGTGCAGGAACTTAAAATTCTCGGTACTAAAAGCTCAGCGTCAAGGATTAATTTTTATCGAGTAACTGCTCCATATAATGGAATGGATCAAAATGTTCATGATTCTCAAGTAAGAGAAATCGCCAATAATGGGAAAATGACTCAGCCCGGAGAAACAATAAATCAAATTGTTGGAGTTATTGAACCAGTCAAGAAGCCTCGCTCACATTTCATGAACCCGATGCAGGCAAGGGTAACATTCTATGCCGATCCGAAAAGTAAAGTCGAGCTTAAAACGACGAAAATGAATATCGTTTTGCGTTTTGATTAGGAGAATTTGTGAAAAAAGCTAAACTATTATGGGGTATTTTGATAAGTTGTCTGGCAGTTTTGGCGTTAGCAGTCGGAGTTAATATCTATGAGTCGAAATCAAAAGTGCCTGCAGCAAAAGAAATAACGAAGTCAAAATCTTCAAGCAAAATAGTAATTAATCAGGCAAAAAAGAATTACTATCATGAGCCAATTCAAAAAGCGGGCGTTGCAGAATCCCGTATTAATTACCCGATGACATTTTCTGAGATGTTAAAAGAAAGTGATCTTGTAATTCAAGGAACTGTTACTGATTTGACCGATAATACTGAATATCAATCGGAAACACCGGTGCTTCCTTTTACGATGGCAAAAGTTTATATCAATAAGGTTTTAGCTGGCAATCGGAATTTGTTGAATAAATATATTAATCTTCGCTTTTTGGGCGGGAATCTTGCTAATAAAAAGACGTCTGAAGTTCAGACAATCGAATACATCAATTCACCGTTACTTAGAGTTGGTCAAAAGGTAGCTCTGGTATTGAAGAAGTCGCAAGGAAAAGAAAAATATTATCAGTCAATTGTTGGAGGCAAAAGCATCTTTATTGCTAACAGTAAAGGACAGTATTTGCGGACTGCTGAACCCAAGCCAACAGGTGGAGGAGGAGGATCTCAACCTCAAAATACTTCTGAATTAGATGATGATGCTTTGATGAATCAGAAGATTAATGATCTAATTCACCGCTGAAGCCGAGAGAAATCTTGGCTTTTTAACTATGGTTTATGTTAAAGTATAAAACAACACTTAATTTATTTAGAAATAATTTATTATTAAAATTTCATAGTTATCAGTCTTGGGATTTTAGAAATGGCAAAACAAGATGATTTACAAATATTATTCCCGTTTTAAATTTATCCTGCTTAATATATTTGGATTGATCTCAAGTGCTGAAGGCATAGTGCTTGCTTTTATGGTGGGTAACTTAACAGATATTGCAACTAAAGGAACATATCAATCAATTCCTAGAGTTATTACGATTACTCTGGTAGCTTTTTTAATTACGTTTGCTTCACAGTTAATGTTTAATTACTTGAAAACAGATGCGATTAAAACAACTAATACTTATTTGCGTTCCAAAGTTCTTAAAGGCATGCTTAACGCAACGACTGAGGATAATGCAGAAGCACTAGGATTTTTAACCAACGATTTCAAATTACTCGAAACTAATCGTTTTGGGGCTGAAATTTCTATTTTCATTAATCTTTATACGATGATTCTGGCTTTAGGCTATGGGATTTATCTTAATTGGCTGATTACAATAATTTTTATTATTGGTTCTTGTATTCCAATGATTGTTTCCAGCATTTTTCAAAAACCGATTCAAAAATCTTCTGAGAATTGGTCAAAAGCAAACACTAAATATGTTAATCAAACTAAGAATTTTCTAGCAGGGACTGATACTTTTCGGCTTTATCAAAAGCAGGATCAAGCAGTAGCTAGAAATTCTAAAACGATCAATGTTTTAGAAAATACTTTGGGTAAAATGAATCTGATAAACTTGAATGTTAATTCAGCGGTCATGTTTGTAGCGTATATTTCGACATTTTTACTGCCGTTTTTAATTGGGATTTTATTAATCTTAAAAGGATTTACGACAATTGGCGCTTTGTTTGGAATTGTTCAGTTATCCAACTCGTTTGTTAATCCAATTTTAACGGTCTTAAATGAGAGAAATAATCTTTCGACGACTAAAAATATCGTTAGAAAGGTCAATGAGTATTTAACTCAGGCAGATCAGTTAGAAGATTCTTCAGTAACAGATTTTAAAAAATTGTTGGTCAATGATTTAACTTTAAAACGAAAAGATCAAGTGTTGGCAGCAGGCATTAATCTTGAAATTGAATCAGGCGAAAAAGTTGCAGTTATTGGTCCTTCCGGTTCAGGGAAGTCCACCTTAATGCAGTTTTTAATGGCAGGCAAATATGGAGAAACTCAAGTAATCGAACTTAACGGAACTGTTCAAAATCCGGGAACTTTCAGTTCGATTTTTGCTTACGCCAGTCAAAAGCCAATCATATTTGCCGATAATTTATGGTTTAACCTAACATTAGGTTCTGATATTTCAAAAGAAGAAGTTAATCAGATTTGTGAGAAGCTTGATTTAAGCGAAATTGTGAAATCTAAAGGCTATGATTATTCTTTGGGAGATAACGCAGATCAGCTCTCTGGCGGCCAGTTAGCTCGAATTGAATTAGCACGAGCCATTTTAGCTCATCGGCCAGTTTTATTGTTAGATGAAATTAATGCATCGCTTGACCGCCAGACGGATCATGACATTCATCAATATCTATATGATTCAACCCTAACTTTTATTGAAGTCATTCATCACTATGAACCAGCCGATTTGAAAAAATATGACCGAGTAATCGATCTTGGCTCTAATCTTTAAGATCTCTTTTACGAAGAGATCTTATTTTTATGCTAAAATTACGAAATAACACTTATAGCCAATAAGGATTGACGATGAATACCTTCTTAAACAAAGCTGAACAGATCCCAAATAAGTTATTTTTGCTGGTTGCGATTGTTTTTTCGATCGGTTTATTTTTGCTCTTTACATCCGTTAAAGAGAGGAAAATTAACAATCTCTATTTAACGTCCTTTCGCTTTACCAAGAAAGACAAAGAAAAGGTTTTAGCAGAAGATCGCTCTTATAAATATAAGTCAAAAGAAATTCGTGATTGGGATTTGAAGAAGGATGAAGAAGAATCAGATTATTTTATCAAAAAATATCAGTCGCTCAAGTCGGACAATCAGGAAATATTTCTGAAAGCGGAAAAAGAATCTCTTATCGATAGCAAGTTTGTGGAACATACGTCGTTTAATAATCTCGATCTGCCTAGTTATAACTTGGGCAAAAAGACAGTCAACAACTATCTTATTAAACATCATGAGCGCTTGGAATCACTCAACTACAGCACCGATAGTGCAATATTTACGATGAATGTTTTGGAATTTTTAAATACGCCGTTATTTTTTCTGCTATTGTTTTTGTTGTTTCCGATCAGTTATTTCAAAAAGTTTGAAGATGGAAGAATCAGGCTAATTTTAACTCAGCCTGCACCCCGTATTAAGATAGTAGTAGAAGATTATTATTTGTATCTGAAAAACTTGCTCACAGTTTTGGGTTTAACGGTTGCGATCTCTTTTATGACTTCATTTGCCATTAGCCGCAAGTGTAGCTTGTTGTATCCCGTCCGATTAACACTACTTGGAACGTCACAAATTGTCCCGATTTATCTATATCTATTAATATTGTTAATCGCCTTCTTTTTTGTCGGCACTTTTATTTATTTTATGATCTATTTCTTAGTTTTAATTTCCAAAAAAGTAATGGCGGCAGTCTTTTTAGCAATTTTTATTTGTGTAGGTTGGAATGTCTTGGTCGTTAATAATTCGCAAACCCTTGACGCAGTTAATCCAATGAGTTATCTCAATGTTGAAAAATTATGTAAGAATATTAAAAGTACAGATCATATCGAAGATATTCTTGAGAGCCAATATATAAATTCTCGAACAGAAAAAGTTTCTACCGTTCCACCAGCAGCAGTTCCGTTTAATGGTAACGTGATGGAAAATCCTTACTATTATGCCAACCAGTCATTGGCTAAGAAAACTCAAAGTATTGATCTAGTGCTTTTGCCATTCATCTTGCTCTTGTATTCGTTAATTTTATTTGCAGTTTGTACATTTCTTATTTACCGGTTTGAGGTATAGAAAGGAATTCGATGATTTTAGAATTAAAAGACCTTACAAAATCTTTTAAAAAGCAATTGGTGCTCGATGGAATTAATCTATCAATTGAAGAGCCACGGCTGATTGCTTTGGTTGCTCCTAACGGCTCTGGCAAAACAACTTTGTTAAATATCATTTGTAATCTGGAGCGCCCTGATACAGGTTCAGTTAAAATCGAAGGGGTCACTAATCATATGCAGGAAATTTTTTATGATGTGACTTACATGCAGGACAACAGTGTTTTGTATACTGAATTGACAGGGATGGATCATATTAAATTTGTGCAGGCGGCACATAATTTAAGTGATGAACGAGTGGAAGAAGTACTCACTGATCTTAAAATGAATTATTACATGAACAAAAAAGTTCAAAACTATTCGCTTGGAATGAAGCAGCATTTGCTTTTTGCGATGGTGATTTTGCCTAAACCGAAGCTGTTATTAATGGACGAGCCTTTAAACGGGTTAGATCCAGCAAGCGTTGCTCGAGTGAGAGAAACATTAAAAGATTTATTCAAAGCGGGTACGACGATTTTATTTTCTTCGCATAACCTTGATCAGATTGATAAGCTGACAGATGACATTTACTTTTTAAAAAATAAACAGTTAGTTTCATGTAAAGAGATTATCGATCAGTCGATTAACACCTATACGGTAGTTGTTAATGATATTGAAGAATTTGCTGACAAGATCAAACAGCCGATCGAAATTGAAACAGCGCATAAAGGTAAGATTAAGTGCAGCAGTGAAGAAATGGCGGAGATTATTAGGCTCACAGGTTCTGACGTTTTAGATTACGAGAAAGAACTGCCTCCTTTAGAACAGCTTTATTTCGATTTATTTGAGGATTATCGTGATGGCTACAATTACGTTTGAGCTTAAGAAGTTTTTCGCCAACACCAAAAATTTGGTTTTAATTGGCTTGGTCGTGTTAGTGACGATACTTTTTTGTGTACAACAAAATAGCCAAATGGCTTCGGACTACCAGAAAAAAGCTCAAGAATATGATGATATTTATAATGGCTTAATCGGACAATCAAGTTCTGCGGGTAAAGAAAAAGCTGATCCAGAATTATTGCCGTATTTCAGCCGTGCGATTACGGCAGTCGAAAAAGAAGTAGATGGAATCAATACGCATAATTGGCGCAAAGCACTTAAACAAGAGAATATTCTAATCGACCAAGTTATGAAAATTGACCAAACAGAACCGACAGGGATTTCTTGGGCGACAAAAAAGGCACAAGATAAAAATAAGTTTTACTTGAGCCACGATATTAAACCAGACAGCAGCGTTTACGGTGTGTCGGCATTGTATTTCATGCGGCAGATTAGTCCGTTTGTTTTTTCAGTTTATGGCTTTTTGTTCTTTGTCTTTCTGTTTTATGATCTTTTTATCAGAGAGGTCGAAAGAAATAATAAATCTTGGCTGAAAACTCTGCCGTTTTTGTATCAAAAAATCGAACTAAGCAAATTAATTGTCGGACTACTATTAATGATTATTACGACTTTTGTTGTTATCTTAGCTGCTTTTCTAACGGGATTAGTATTAACTGGACATCTGGGAAGTTTAAATTATCCAATGAAGTTCACGTATCGTGGTTCGACTTTGGCTAGTCTACCATTTTATCAATATTGTCTATTATCTTGGATGCTTCTTTTTGTCGGGGTGTTTATATTTCTTCTGATCGTTTTAGGTTTATCCAAACTAAGATTGAAGTCGGAGAAGGTGTTATTAGTAGGAGTGATTGGATCGGTTGTCATTTCTCAAGTCTCTAAGATGCTTCGCACTTATTCTTTTATAAATAGTCAGGATACAGTGATTAAGATTTTTAAACATAACTCAGTTAATCAGGCCTTTGTGATTTTAGGCGGAGTTTCCCTTCTAATAATTTTGATTTTGCTTCTTAGCCGTAAATTATTAGAATCAAAAAAACCAGCCAAATCAATTAAGATTTAGGCTGGCTGTTTAGTGATGATGGTCGTCGTCATTATTATGATCGTGATGATCTTCATCTTGATTGTTATTTTCATGGTAAGGCTCGATCTTCCAAGTAACTTTATGACCATTTTGATCTTCAGTATTCCAAGAATGAAATTCAGCTGCACCATTGTTCATTTGATAAGGAATTTTAAGTGCTCCGATTGTGATCGTAGAATCGGATGTTTGATAGTTTTCATTTTTTTGTTGGTTGTTACCGTTTACGCCATTTTGAGTGACAGTTGAAGAATCGATAAAATGCAGAATCGTAATGTTGTCCTTCACAAAATTCTGTGGTGCTTTGTTGGTATGAGCCGCCTGATTGGCATTGATTCCATCATAAAGAAATGGAACTACTTTGTACGTTTTGCCAATAAGAAACTTCTTAATCTGCTCAGCATTATTGGAAGTTTTATTTTCAGTTGGTTTTGAACTTTGTTCCACTTTTGAACTTTCAGAAGAACTAGATTCACTAACTTTGCTTTTAGATGACGCTGTAGAACTACTTGAACTGGATTCAACAGCTGTGTTTTGAGACTTTCCTTTTTGTCCTTCTTCGTAAATGAATCCACCGATAATTACAACTGCAATGACGGCGACTATTGCAATTAGGAAATTTCGCTGCCGAATCGCCCGAATTCTTAAGAAATCATCCTCCCAACTCGGGTCATCCCTACGTTCTTTATAAAACTCATATGTATGAAGCGAACCATTTCGGCTGCGATACTTTTTTGACAAACGAACTTTCCTCCTAATAAATAATCTATTTAATTCTACACTATCCCAGTTGCTTTAATACGTCAAAAAAGTAAGGGACAAATTTTCTGATCGATTCCAAGTTTTAGTAGATGCAAAAATATGAAATTCACTGTTTTATTCGTAATCAAGCTGCTCATCTTCCGCTAGATATTTTATTCGGATAATCAGCAGCTTTTTATTATATTATTAAGACAGGTCCTAGTAAATGAAAGAATAGATATGGAAAAAATATTAGTAGTTGATGATGAGCCTTCAATTTTGCGGCTGTTAAAAACAAGTTTAGAAAAAGATGGCTACTTAGTCGATACAGCTCAAAGTTTAGCTTCGTTAAATTTTAATCAATTAAGTTCTTACAATTTAATGATTTTAGATGTAATGATGCCTGGGATTAGTGGATTTGAATTCGTGCAGAAGCATCGTGAAGAATTGGATTGCCCGATTATTTTTTTAACTGCCAAAAATCAGGAAGCCGACATTCTATTGGGTCTTGGTCTTGGAGCAGATGATTATATTGTAAAGCCATTTCGTTCAAGAGAGTTAAGAGCAAGGGTTAAAGCTCATCTTCGCCGAGAAGAAAGACCTCATCGGCACGTTTTCAAAGCAGGGGATTTTACTTTCGACTTAAATAAAAAGGTCATGTTTTATCGAAATCAAAAAGTGTCTTTGACAAAAGGAGAGTATGCAATTTGTGAATTTTTGGCAAAAAATAAAGGGTTTGTATTCTCCAAAGATCAAATTTATGAACAGGTTTTCGGAATTGAAAGTGATGGTGACAGCAATTCCATCGTAACGCATATAAAGAATATTCGTCAGAAACTTTCAGTGCAGAATTGTCCAATTCAAACTTCGTGGGGTGTTGGTTATTTATGGCAAAGCGGCAATTAACTTTAAATCGAGTTTTAATTCAATTTATTTTATCTCTTATTGGTTCGGTTGTTTTCGTTGTGATTTTAAATTTGTTTCTATTCTATTCAGGTCTTAAATTAAATCTGTTTAGTAACGCTAATCAGGCAGAGATTCGCGCAAATCAGACAATTCAGAAAATTAATCGTGCGGAGCGCTTTTCAGATCAAATGATTTCTGATGATCTAAATTATGCAGTTTTTAATAATCATAAATTAGAGAAAACTAATTTAAATTCTCAATTGTTAACAGAAGCATCTAAATATGAAAAAGATTCTGCGACTAAAGTTCCCAATTATTTCTTAATCACGAAAAAAGGCTCAAGAACAATAATTTTGTATTATAAAATTCAAGCAGCATATACTAATCGCTCATTAAATCGTTGGCTATTGCCGCCTGAGATGCTGCAGCTATTAATAACGGCTTTAATGTTTATTGCCGCTTGTTTAATAAATGTTCGCCTTTTTGCCCGTAAAATAAAAAAGCAGCTAATTCCTCTTGAAGCAGCAATTACTCAAATTGAAAATCAGAACCTTGATTTCGACGTTGGCTCAGCTTCAATTAAAGAGATTAACCAAGTGCTGCAGTCAATTGAGACGATGAAAAATTCGCTCAAAGAATCATTAATCAGTCAGTGGAATGCTGAGGCTGAAGAACGCAGCAAGATTGCCGCTTTGTCTCATGATTTAAGAACGCCACTTACGGTAATTTTAGGAAATGCAGAGCTGTTAAAAGAAGATGATTTAACTGAAGATCAGATTAATGAGCTTGATGATTTAATCGCAAGTGCAGAGATCATTGAACAAGATTTAAATCAGTTAATTTTACTAGCCAAAAATAAGCAGGCAGCTAAAAAGCAAGACATCGTTTCTTTAACAGATTTTATGAATAAAGTTTTAGGAGAAATCACCCCTTTAACTAAGTTAAAGAAAATAGATTTTAAAATAAATAGAGTAGTCCAAGATGCAAGTGTACCAAAGGAAATGCGTCAGGTAATCGTCAATATTATTAGTAACGCAGTGGATTTCTGTCCGATAAATGGCGTAATTAAATTTTCAGTGATAAAAGAATCAGACGAGCTGCAGTTTGTAATTGAAGATAGCGGATCAAAGGAAGAAGAACGCTTAAATCCTAATCACTTTGGCATGGGTTTAGAGATAGCAAAAAGCATTGTAAAGAAACATCACGGCAAGATTATTTTCGGACGCTCACAAGATTTAGGCGGTCGAAAAGTTATTATTTCTTTATAATTAATTGTTGTTTGACAAAAATAAATTATCGTTTTACAATAAAAATTAAAAAAAGGAATATGACATGAATAAAAAAATTAATTCGATTTTACTATCCTTTCTTGAAATCGTGACGTATATTTTTTCTGGAATATTTGCCATTGCAACTGTTGGATTGATAGTTATTGGACTAGAAAAAATTTTCAGAGTAGGGACTTTATATAAGGAGTTTATATCGGACTTTATATCAAAATCTGTGGATCCAGGCATAAAATCCACTTCTATGTTTTCGGTCCTCGTGTTGTTGATTTCTATTTTGGTATCCATTATTATTTTTTTCGAAATTACAGTTTTTATCAGGAGAATCGTTAAGAATCTTAAACATGAGATTTATTTTAATTTTGATAACCTCAAAAATATTAGATGGATTATGTATTCAGCAGCTTTCTTTCTAATTCTTGATGTCTTATCCAAAATAGTATTTGATATAGTTCATTTGAATATCTTTTACACTTCATGGTCGGAGATATTTGTTTCTGCCTTAGTGTTTCTAGGTATTTATGTAATTTACCTAGTATTCAAGCGAGGAGTGGAACTGCAAGAAGATTCTGATAGTTTAATTTAATGGAGCAAAATTAATGATTGAAATAACGCTCGACATGGAAATGCTCAAGAAAAAAATGAGCTCAAAGGAATTAGCTCAATTAATTGATATCACGCCAGCTAATCTATCAATTTTAAAAAATGGCAAAGCTAAAGGGATTCGTTTCAGTACTTTAGAAAAAATCTGTGAAGCACTAGATTGCCAGCCGGGAGATATTATTAAATACGTTAAATAATTTATAGATCTTTATTATTTCTTCAGAATTAACGCTTAAAGTTTTAATTAGGAGGCGTTAGAAATGAAGAAAACAGTACAAGTTATAATTATCTCGCTCGTTTTAATTATTGTAGTTTTGTTTGGCTTGGGACAGGTTACTAAGAATAACGATTCCACTTGGGCTTATATTGCTGACATGCTTAATCCGGTAGTTACCAAACAAACCGTCTATGCAAAAATCCCGACTAAAGAGTCTGGGAGTTATAAAGACAGTACTGATGGCAAAATTGATTACACTTATAAGATAGAAACCTACGATAATAAAGGACATCGGCGAAAGATTAGTCTTACTTCATTTGGTAACAAGTTAGAAAATAAAGAAGACAATTATTTGAAAATTGTGATAAAAGGACAGTACGTTAAAGGATTTGAAACAATTTCTGTTAATGACGTTCCTGCAAAAGCATTGGAATATTTAAAGAGGCTGAAATGATGCGTGAACCCAAAAGTTGCAATAAACTTGAGGGGAATTTTGATGGCATTCTTCAGTATATGATCTTACCGTATCCATATCCATATTATCCAAGAAATCCTCGAAAAAAATCCTATTGTACTTGAAGTGCCTCACAATTGTTAGTATTTGTCTAACAATTGTGAGGCACTTCATTATCTTTAAAATCTAAGTTCACAATAGAACGCTCATATAATTCATGATCTCGTCTTTAACATTAAAAATTTCAGCGAAATCTAATAAAGAGCGTAAATCTCTTCCTTCCATCTGAACGTAGCTGTTCATTGCCTGTTTAATTGTTTCGGGATCTGACCTAATTCTTAAAATATCACACAACGTTCTCTCAACTGAATATGTGTTAACCCAATGCCCTCCTGGACTCTGGATTTTTGTTATACCCAGTTGGTATAAGTCATTTCTTTGCCTGAAAATCTTTAATGGAACATTTAATTTCTGACTATAAGAATAAGATAAAGGAAAATTCATTTCATATCTGCTGGGAGTTCGATCAATCATTCCATATAAAAATAAAGCATTATCTCTAAAATAAACACCTTTAGAAAAACGGTATTGAAGAGCAGCAAAATCATCACCAAGTTCGATTGGGTCGATATAAACTCCTGGCATCAATTTTTCAATTTGGTTTAGTTTGTTCATTCTCGAAAGAGTTATTGTCGAAACGCCGATATTTTTTGCCTGCTCGTAGGTTATTTGTCCGCCATTGTTTCTAAGAAATTCTAGGACCTTATCTGACTGCTTCAAATTACCCACCTTTCTGTTGCTATTTTATACAAACGATAGATTATTTGTATAAAATAGCAACAATTATCACCATATTCGACATAAGAAATATGTTAAAGATATTTAATTAAAAATTTTGTCATGACTCGTAATAGCTTGTAAAATTGGTATAACTAGTTCAATTTGTAAAAGAATGTATGGAGGTAAAACTATGCAGATGGCTATAGACAATGTGAAAGTTAGAAAGCAAGGAAATTCTTTATCTATCAACTTGACTAAAAAATTAAATCTTAAGGAAGGGCAAGAGTTGTATTTATATAGAAATAAATTAGGTTTTATCACTTTAGTGCCCAAGCTACCTAATTTATATAAAACGGCAACGAAAGAAGAGCTAGAAAACATGGACCCCGATGGACTGGCTAAAAGTACACCAATTACAGAAAGCAATTTAAATGTTGATTAATAATTTTAGAGAGATATATAATAGAGATCACGTTTGATCCTAGTCGTGGAGATGAAATTAAAAAAAGAAGACCAGCATTAATCGTTAGTAACGATGAGTATAATAAAGGTCGCCGCCAATCAACTTTATGCCCAATAACATCAACTAAAAAAGAGGGATTCTACCTTGTTTTGTACATTTAAATATTTTATAATAGAAGAGTAAAGAAAAAGATGAGTGGTTGAAACGTCTAAGCCACATTAAAAAACTAAGCGACGTGTTGAGTGGTTGAAACGTCTAAGCCACATTAAAAAACTAAGCGACGAGATGAATCTTTAAACTAAGGTATTTTCTTCTGAATTATTTTTTCAGTTGTAAATACCTTTTTTTTGTTTAAGAATTAGGGATAATGCATGCCAATTAAAAAATTTTTATATACGATAGACGTAAAACAAGTGCTTAAAGATAATAATATATTTCTTGAAGCTGATAACAAAAACATTATTCAAAAAGACAACCGCCCTTACTACGTGTCTGTCCCTCTGACGAGCAAACATTTCGCTTTTATACCGATACGAACAAATCTAAGACACAACTTTGGTTATATCACTAAAAGACATAACCAAGGAAAAAGTGGTTTAGATTACACAAAATCCTTAATTATTGAAAAAAATAAGCTCTCAAGTTATTTGGTAAAAGAATCAGGTATTTCTTTATCAGAAGCTAAAGTTATTCAATCCGACCAAAGCATTATTCATAAAAAATACCAAAAATTCATTTTCGAAACTTTTATCCCAGTTTTTGAAAGGGGTAACGAGCATAGAACACCCATTGAAAAAAGACTGGTTTCCTTTTCTAGTTTACAGTATTTTGAAAAAACACTTCTACAAGTTAAACAAGAAAGAAATGAAGACAAGGAGCAATTGAAACAAGAATTATTGCAAAAAGCAGAACCCCAGCTTGAAGATACACTAACTCCAGATAATTCAACCTCATAAACGGAAACGGGGTATCAACCTAGTGAGAAAAACTTTAGTGCACCCGAACTGGAAAATAGTGAAAGAACCACTGATGGTGAGCAAGCTGATAACGGTGGATATGTCAATCAGAACCTCAAAACGCCATCTCCGGATACCACCGTTCCAAATACTGAAGCAAAGACAAATAATTTAGACAGCCCATTACAAGATTACTTTTAGAAAATCGTTGTTGTTTTGGGTATATCCTTGTTGTCACTTTGATCTAGTAATAAAATCAACGCATGAGAAGTGATGGTATAGTGGTGAATTAGAATTTGAAAATCGGATATATTAGAGTTAGCTCTAAAGATCAAAATCTAGATCACCAAATTGAGCAACTTGAAAAAGAAGAATGTGAGAAAATTTTTACTGAAAATAAATCTGGTTCTCATTAAAACTTAGTCAATAGAAAACATTTGCTGAAATTTTGAGATACTTGCGTGATGGTGATGAAATTGTTGTAAGCAGTTTGGATCGCTTGAGCGGTTCTACTGAAGACATTGAGAATATAATGGGAAAAATTAGAGATCGTGGAGCAACTCTTACTATTCTAAATCTACCGACTTTTAAGGGCATTGAACCGTATTCCTTTGGTGGTGCGAGGACTAGTATCTCCTACTCGATCGTCTAAATTAACACTAAAAAAGCCCTCAATTCAATGAGGGTCTAGCTGTAAATCTATTAAATCTTGTCGTAAATGTTCAATTGGGATTTGACCGGGAGCAGATGCAGCCCCGACAGTTGCAAAAGTTACAGTTGAACCAAAGACTTCTCCTGCAATGCGGGAAACTTTACCAATATCCCCCATGGACATGGTAATCAGAGGACGATTAGCGATCTTTGACGCTTCCTGTGTTGCGGTCATTAGTGTTAAAACATCAGCTAAAGACTCAGGCATAACAGCAATTTTTGCTGCGTCGGCTCCAAATTCAATCATGTCTAAAAGTCGTTGTTTGATATCTTTGGCGCTTGGAGTTTTAACAAAATCATGATTGCTCATTATTACAATAACATTGTCTTGATGGGCAAGCTGCACGATTTGTTTTACAATATCGTCTTGATAAAATCGTTCGATATCAATGGCATCAGTGAACTTACCTTGTAAAACGCTTTGACAAATATCGGCGTAATCCTCTACGTGAGCTAGTTCTATCTGTCCGCCTTCGTTTTTAGTTCTAAAAGTTGTAAGAAGTGCGATATCGCCAATAGTTTGGCGCAATTCTTGACCGACAGATTGTAACGCACTGAAATTCATTACTTGTTCAAAATAATCAATGCGCCACTCAATTAAATCTGGTTGAGTATCTTTTGCTTTTGCAGCTTGGGTAATGATTTCTTCTTTATTAGTACCAATAATCGGCACTGCAATTTTCGGTCGTCCAACTCCTAAAGTAATATTTCTGATTCTTGTTGTTCCTGACACGATTATTCCTCGCTAAATAATAAATCACGGATATACTCAACGGGCATTTCTTGATTAGTCCAAAGTTTGAAGGCTTCGGCGCCTTGTTCCAGCATCATCGAAAGCCCATTATAGACATGTTTCACGCCTGCATCTTGAGCGATATTCATTAATTTAGTAGTTCTTGGAGCATAGACGGTATCGTAGACAATCATATCTTTTTTAAACCAACTTGGATCATTAACCAGACTCTGATCTTCTAAAGGTTTCATTCCAACACCGGTTGAATCGCAATAAATTGCACAGTCTTGAATTTCATTTTTAAAATCATCTTGGTCTTCTAATTCATGGAGAGTGGCTTTACAATTAGTATTTTCATTAATTATATCGACATTACGCTTAGCGTTTTCCCATAAATCATCGTGCCGATTAAAAATAGAAATTTCTTTGACGCCATCAATTGCTGCTTGAATGGCAATTGCAGTTCCAGCCCCGCCGCCTCCAGCAAGGGTCATTTTTTCACCAATAATATCTAAATTTTCATCTTTTAAAGCCTGCATAAAACCAGTACCGTCAGTAACATAACCAGTTAGCGTTCCGTGATCGTTTACGATTGTATTAACCGCTCCGACCATTTCGGCGGCTGGATCAAGTTTATCCAATAAGGGAATAACCTTTTGTTTATTGGGCATTGAGATATTTGATCCCCGCATATCAAGAGTACGTATAGCATCAATTGCCTGCGGTAGGTTATCGTTAGTTATTTCAAAAGCTAAATATGCATAGTTGAGTCCCAGTTTAGCAAAAGCATTGTTGTGCATAGTAGGTGACATGGAGTGTCTAATGGGATATGCCATTAATCCAATTAAAATTGTGTGTCCGTCGATTCGTTCGTTCATTATAGGTCCTTTCTGAGTAACCAGTCTTTAATTTGCAGCATAATCTGCAGCGGTGTTAAGCAATCCGTTTTGATAGTTAAATCAGCGATTTTTTCGTATTGTTCAGATCGCTGATTTTTTAGTTTTAATAGTCCTTCTTGATCTAAGTCTTTAATTAATGGTCTGCTGGTATCATTTTTTAGATGGTTTATCGTAGCTTGATTGCTGGTTTCCAGCCAAATAATTGGAGCTTTATTAGCTAATAACATTGATACATTAGCAGAAATAGTTGGTGTACCTCCGCCGGTCGATAAAATTCCGGGGAGTTTTAAAGCTTTGCTTAGAATTTGCTGCTCCAGTTTGCGAAAATAAGCCTCACCATGTTTTGCAAAAATTTCTGAAATTGATTCTCCTGCTTCTTCGACGATTAAGTTGTCCAAATCAATATGCTTAGTTTTCAATTGTTCAGCAAGTAATTGACCAACGGTCGTTTTACCGCTTCCCATGAATCCAATCAAAATAGCTTTCATTTTAGTTCCTCCTGATAACTTGGTATCCTGCTTTTTGTAAAATTGAATCTGCTCTTTTTTGAGTGGCTAGATCGCCGAATGTTAACTGCAGAACTCCATCAATTTCTTCACGCATTTCTAGAATATTAATATTAATTAAACTTAGATTTTCTTCAGCTAAAATTTTAGTAATTTTGGCAATGGCTCCCGCTCGATCAGGAATGTTTAAGAATAAATCAAAGAAATTAGGCAAACTACCCATTTGATCTGGGCCTAAATGATCGCGAGTAACTTTGGCAGCAGCAAAAAAGTTTTTAATAATTGTTAGGTTCTTGTCAGCTAAAGCTTCTTTTAACTCTGAAAGCTCATTAATATAATCTTCCAGTTGATTAATAAGAATCGGAGAATTAGAAGATAAAATATCAGTCCACATTTGTGGATCTGAACTTGCAATGCGAGTGATGCTTTTAAATCCTCCAGCAGCTAATCTTAAACCAAGCGGGAATTCTGCAAGGGTTACTTGAGTTTCATTTACCAGAGCTGCTGCGACAATATGCGGTAGATGACTGATCTGTCCGACAATTTGGTCATGTTCCTTAGAATCAATAATTAGCCATTTCACATGAGCAGCAGTGAGTAATTCCTGTAACATATCAACAGTTTTTTTAGGTGCGTGCCCTGGAACTAAAAAGTAAAAAGCATTTTCAAACAAATTAGCTCTGCCAGCAATGGCACCCGATTTATGTGATCCTGCCATTGGATGACCGCCAATAAAAGTTATTCCTTTTTGCTGAAGGGGTAACGCAGCATCCATGATTTTGTCTTTAGTGCTGCCGACATCAGTGACGATAACATTGGGTTTAAGTGGAAGTTCAGCTAAAACTGCTAAATCTTTAATGATGGTTTGAACGGGGCAGGCTAAAATAATGACATCAGCTTTTTGGGCAGTTTCGTTAAAGTTATCGGTTATTCCGTCTACAACTCCATGGCGTAAAGCGTAATTTAAGCTGTCTTGATTAAGATCCATGCCAATTAAATTAGCAGCCGGATGATCTTCTTTAATTGCGAGAGCTAATGAACTGCCAATTAATCCCATTCCTTTAATTAGAATCTGCATCTTCAATCTCCTTTAGATCGTCGAAAAATTGAGGATAAGAAATACTAATGGCATCTTCATTTTCTAAAGTAAGAGGTTCTTTTACTCTCAACGCTGCAATGGCTAACATCATTCCAATCCGATGGTCACCGTGACTATCTAATTTTGAATCTTGAATCTGCCAATCATCTCGACCATCAATAATAAATCCGTCTGTAAGCTCAGTAATTTTAATGCCTAGTTTTTGTAATTCAGTGACAATAGTTGAGATACGATCGGTTTCTTTTACTCTTAATTCAAGAGCTCCCGTAACTTCACTCACGCCGTTTGCAGCAGCTGCTAAAAGGGCAACTAATGGTAATTCATCAATTACGTCTGGGATATCTTTGGAAGTGATTTTAATTGGTTTTAACTGTGCACTTTCAATTTCTAGATCGGCTGTTGGCTCGCCGTCTGATTGAGAACGATTAATGATCTTAACTTTTCCGCCCATTTTTTCTAAAATCTTTAATAAACCAGTACGCGTGGGATTAATTCCGACATTTAAAATTGTGATTTTAGAGTTAGGGATAATACTGGCGGCGGTAATAAAGAATGCAGCCGAAGACATGTCACCTGGAATAGTTAAATCCTGTCCGACTAGATGAGGATGAGGTTCGACTGTAATCGTGTATCCGTCATCACTTGTAGTTATGTTAGCTCCAAATTTATTAAGTAAGCGTTCAGTATGATCGCGGGTCGGCAAGAATTCTTTAATGGTACTTTTTTCATCTGCCTGTAAGGCTGCAAAAATTAGGGCACTCTTAACTTGGGCGCTTGCAACCGTCATTTGGTAATCAATTGAGTGTAACTTCTGGCCAGTGATGGTCATTGGTAAATGTCCGTCAGTTAATTCAATTTTGGCGCCCATCTGCTGAAGGGGCGTCTGGACTCTCCCCATGGGTCTTTTGCTTAGTGAGGAGTCACCGATTAAAGTGGAATTAAATGATTGTCCGGCTAAGAGGCCTGCTAGAAGTCGAGTTGCAGTGCCTGCGTTTCCCATGTCTAAACTTTTGGTTGGTCTTTTTAATCCAGTTAATCCCTGACCTTCGATTGTAAGGAAATCATTTTTGCGGGTAATGGGGACCCCGAGGTCTTTTAGCGCATTTAAAGTCGATAAGCAGTCATCGGCTGCTAAAAAGTGATGCAGTTGGGTCGTGCCGTCACTTATGGCTCCGAGAATTAGTCCGCGGTGAGAAATGCTTTTATCACCGGGAACACTAATTTGTCCGTGAAGACCATTTTTAGAAAAAGATTTTAATTTCATAATTTCACCTAATTAATTTGATATAAACACCACACCATTGAGGGGGAAAAACTTTTAATAATAGTTTCTTTGGCGGTTAGTTTAATGTTTTTGGTATTCGTTAAGACATATGCAGCTTTATTTTTCTGATAAGCTTGGTACGCCAGATATTTACTAGGGGTAGTTATAACTGATACGTCTTTAATTGTGTGTTTCAAAAGTTGGGCGGTTGCTGCATGAGTATATCCAATTTTATTTGCTGCATTAATCCTTTTGACCACAACTAAAGGATCTAGCTTGGTGATAAAAGAAGTAATTAAGTTCATTTGATCCAGCAAGGTATAATGAACGTCACCCCAGCTTGCGTGTAAGCTCTTTGATTTAAAAGCTGTTGGAATGATTAAATACTCTTTTGAATAGTCTGCCAAGTTAGTGAGGATCTCTTCAAAACTTTTATGGCAGATAATTTGGGCAAGATTATTTTGATAGTGGGAATTATAGTCAGCTGCTGCTGCATAGCTATCAGTATCACTTGGACCTAAGGTATGGACATTCATTTTAATCTCCTTAGTATCGAAGCAATTCTTCCCGATAATTGTGGAGTTCTTTTTCTAGACGATCTAAGTTGCTTGCCTCAAAAGTTGCGGTAATAGCTTTCGCAATTTCAATTGCAACCACACTTTCGACTACAATCGAGGCTGGCACGATTGCCGTAGTATCTGATCGTTCAACTTGAGCTTTTTGCTTTTCTTTAGTTTTGATGTCCACAGTTTGCAGCGGTTTATAAAGAGTTGGGATTGGTTTCATTGCTGCTTTGATAACAAGCGGCATACTGTTAGTCATGCCGCCTTCAAAACCTCCGAGATGATTGGTTATCCGACTCCAGCCGGTATCAGGATTCCAATCAATTTCGTCCATGACTTGGCTGCCGGGTTTGCCAGCAGCAGCAAAGCCATCGCCGATTTCAACACCTTTCATCGCATTGATTCCCATAACCGCTCCAGCTAATTGACCGTCTAGTTTTGTATCCCAACTAATATAGCTTCCTAAACCTGCAGGTACGTTTTCGACAACGACCTTAATAATTCCACCAAGAGTGTCGCCGTCTTTTTTTGCCTGTAAGATTGAATTGTGAATTTGTTCAACAAAATTCGAGTCTAAAATTCGGAGGTCATTTTGTTCAATTGCGTTGTTAATTTCTTGAACAGATAAATCTTGGTCTGGAATCTTATTTGCGCCGATTTGTTGAACATAGCCAATCAAATTAATATCAAGCTGGGCTAATAATTGCTTGCAGATTTGTCCCAGTGCGACCCGCATTGCTGTTTCACGGGCAGAAGAACGTTCTAAGACATTTCTTAGATCACTTTGACCATATTTCATACCACCGACCAAATCAGCATGTCCAGGTCTCGGACGAGTAATTTGGCGTAAAGTATTACTTTGGGTCGCTGGACTAATGGGATCCATAATTTGACTCCAATGGGAATAGTCCCGATTTTGAATTGTTAAAGAGATTGGACTTCCAAGAGTAACATCATGACGGACACCACCAGTGATTTCTACTGAATCGTGTTCAATCTTTTGGCGGTCTCCTCGGCCAAACCCACCCTGCCGAGCAGCTAAAGCATCATTAATTTCTTTAATGTCTAATTTCAAACCAGCCGGAATCCCAGTGATAATGCCAGTTAATTGCGGACCGTGAGATTCTCCAGCAGTAACGTAATTAATCATATTTATTGCTCCTTTTGTAAATTAGTTTTGGAAGTTGTAAGTGCCCAGTGGGTAAGACCGGTAAATATTACCCCAGCGATCCCGATTATTAAATCAAAACGCATGGCACTTGCTGTACTTTGTTTTGACAGCCATCCGGTAATAATCGGAATTGAAAATGAAGCCAGACTGCCGAAGGTAAAGTAGACTCCTGTAATGCGACCTTTGACATGAGGATAGAGTTTGATAAAAAGGTTAAGTCCCATTTGCAGTACTCCGCCGGCAGCAGAAAATCCAAAAGCAAAAGCTGCCAGCATGGAAATAATAGCAATTGGACTGTAACAAACGATGGCTAATGCCAGCAAGGACATGATATTAAGCATTAATAACAGTTTGTTTTCAGGAATGCCTTTGCGTAGTAAAAGGAAAATTATAATAACTCCCGTAATTGAACCGATACTGTATAAAGATAAGAGCCAATGAGATAAAGACATACTAAAGTTAAAAGTTTTCCTAACGAAAAGAGTAATCCACTGGGTGTATAAAATCATCAGGGCCATTGCTGTATATCCGTAGCCCATCAAACTGACGGAAACTATTATTTTTTTTGTGCCAGTTAGTTCTTGACTGGCAGATTCAGTTTCAACATCGTCTTGATTGCGGGGCGGGAACTTTTGGCGATTTAAGAAAACAAAATTGAAAACTAAAATTACTGCTGCAATCATGAATGACCAACCATACCAGAGCTTATTAGATTCAAGGTTCGCAACTACCAATGGTAGGATAAATTCACCGCATGAGACAAAAGCTTTTATTAGAACATTAGCGGAACCTTGAGGACTTCCCATCTCGATAAAAGTAGTATAAGTACCTGAATCAAGAGCAGAGTTAGCAATTCCTGCTAAGATGGACAGCATGTAAGCCACTTGGATATTTTTTACAAAAGCCATTCCGACAAAAAAGATAAAGTAACTGAGCATCCCAACGTTGACGAAAATTTTCCGTCCAAAGTGGTCAGATAAGTTACCCAGGATAAAGTAAGCGACCAGCCGACCGATTCCAACGCCTGAAACGACGTAAGATACTGTAGCAATGGGGGTCTGCCAATGATTACTTAAGGCCTGCATATTTTGCGTTAGGATAATTAATCCAAAGCCATGGATGAAATAGTTTAGGTATAAACTAAGCGATAGTTGACGTTTATTCATATTCTCTCCTTAAAAATAATAAAAAAAACCAGCTAGACTGTTGTAATCTAACTGGTTTTTAAGCTAATGATGATATGGCTCAAGCTAGATCACATTGTGTCTAGCTGGTGGATCAAAATGACTCTGCTCAGACACGGACAATTTCTGGCGTCCGTATCCAATAAGAATTACGGACGCTAGCTAAAATAAGCAAAGCCATAATAGTAATCTTTATTTAAAATGCAGCGTGTCATAATGATTCCCTTTCGTTTATTGAATGGTTACATTAAATCATAATCATTTATCTGCGTCAACAGTAATTTTTAAATATGCCGCTGTAAATAACCTTGTTCACATTAATTACGCAAATATTTACGTTTGAGATTAATAAATTTTTTTTTATTTTTCCAATGCTAAGATGAAATCATAAAATTAATTGTTTAAAAGGAAGAAATTTATGTTAAGTAATAAATTGATGTCTACGTTTGTGTTGAATTTCATTTTGTCGTTTTTCTTACAAGCGTCTTTCATATTAAGTATAGTTATTTCTGTATTTGTCTATGCGGTAGTACATTCGAGTTTTCTCTTGAAAGATTCTCACAACAAAAAGCACGGTTTTAAAAATTTTATTATGATTGCTGCCAGTATAATTGGAATCCCCGTTTTTCTTTTGTGGCTAATTATTTCATGGATTTATCAAAAGCTGCGATATAAAAAGATTGATTATCAATACATGAGTAATCGTATCTTGATGATCCTTGTAATCCAGATTTGTTCCACTGTTTCATCGGTGTGTGCTCAGATTTTTTTGCCATTGTTTAATAAAATTCCAAATGGTTTGGGTTCTTTATTTTTAGGCATCTTTACAGTTGTGTTAATGATTTCACTTTTAATAATTAGTATTAAGCTGCTTAATAAGTATCGTGAAAAAATAATGTTTTTTGTTCAAAATATTAAAGAGGTTAATTTGGAATCTAGAACCTTTAGTTTCTTAGCTTTTTTAATTTTTGCAATTTCTTTTATCCAAATCTTTGGAACAATTTTCAGTATTAATTTTTAAAAACAATAAATATAAATCTCGATTCTAGTAAGTTTGTAGGTTTGATGAATATTATCAACTATTTAGTGTTGGGCATCTTCGCAATTTTTATAATTTTAACTTTCTTTGTAATTGTGTCATTCGTGCGAGCATTTAATTATCGAAGAGATACTGAAATAAAATTTGCGCAAAATAAGCAATTAAAAGACTACCTTGATAATATTGAACAGCAATATCAAGAACTACGTCATTTTAAACATGATTATAAAAATATGCTTTTGGCTCTGGAAGGTTTTGTAAAAGAGGGAGACCATAAACAATTTAAAGAGTACTATGAGCAGTTAGTTAGGGAGCAGCCTAGTCAAAGTGAATTAGAAGATCAGTCAATTAGTAACATTAATTATTTAAAAAACGAACCGATTAGAGGATTAATCATTGAAAAATTTTTCTATGCTAGAAAGTTGGGAATTAATTTAGAGCTGGAAATTACAGAATCGATTGAAATCAAAAATCACGATATTTTATCAATTGTTAGAGTAATTGGAATATTGTTAGATAACGCAATTGAACAGGCAACAAAAGAAGAGAATAAATTAGTAATTTGTGCTTTAATTAAATCAAACGATCAAATTGTGATTACAGTTGATAACTTTGTTAATGATCTAGAAGATCTAAGCCAGATTTCTCAAAGTGGCTATACCACTAAGTCGGGGCATTCAGGCTTTGGGTTAAATAACGTTGATAAAATTGTAAAGCAGAATGAAAATTTGTTTTTCGAAACGGAAGTTGTAAAACAGCATTTCCAAGCAACATTAATGATTACAGGAGAATAAGATTTGTTTCCAATATATTTGTTGGAAGATGATTCCAAACAGCGAGCTAATTTTGCAGCAATAATTAAAAATACAATTATGATTCATGACCTCGCAATGGGCTTAATTTGTGAAACTGATAATTCGCAAACGTTGATGAATTTTGTTGATCAAACTCATCAGGGTTTGTTTTTTCTGGATATGCAAATCGGCAAACAAAAAGATGAGGGGCTTAGTACGGCAATGAAGATTCGTGAGCAGATTGTAGGAGCTCAAATAGTTTTTATTACAACTCATGATGAACTTTCAATTTTGACCCTTGAGCGCAAAGTATCCCCTCTAGACTACATTTTAAAGGATAAAGGGCTTGATAATATTAAGCAAAACATCATTGAAGATATTTTAAAGGTGAATGATCTTTTGAAATCTGATGAATACAAAAGAGAAAATATGTTTAATTATCACATTGGAACGCAATATTACAGCATTCCAATTTCTGAAATCATCTATTTGAGTACGTCAAAACTAAATCCGCATCGTGTGACGTTAATTACTAAGACAAAAAGACCGAATTTATCGGCAATTTGAACGATTTAGAAGAGAAGTATCCAATGCTTTTTCGCAGTGATCGAAGTTATTTGGTTAATTTAGATCAGCTTGAACATTTCGATAACCATAAACGCGAGCTGTATTTTAATAACGGGAGTGTCGCCTACGCATCGATTAGAAAATCTTGGGAGTTAATCAAGATATTAAAATAGCTTTTAACGTTCATGACGGAAAAACTAACGTTTAATCGAATTTGATATTTTGGTAAAAAAACAAACTATAATATTTCTATCTTAAAAGTGGAGAAAATGTGATGGACGTAAGAATAAAAGACTTAATTTTTTCAAGTATCGAAATCTTGGTGTTAACTGGGATTAACGAATTTATGCTTTATAAATTTATAAAAGCAAAATCTAAATCAAAATTAATAGCAGGATTACTTCAATTAATTATTGGGGCCGCATTAATTGTTGCGTTATGGTTGAATAAATCAACTTATATGTCAATAACTCCTGTACTTATATTGATGTTAGTCGGTTTTGGAGGGTATCTATTTTTCAGGCATCATAATGTTCAAAATATAAAATCAGAAAAACTTGGATTCTACTACCTTATTTCAGTAGCCTCACTAATAATTGTTAATACATTTTTGAGTGATATCTTTGTTTATCAGACACCTTCGTTTCGATCTTCAACAAAACAATCCATTCCTTTAACAATAGGAATCTTAATTTTTATTGGTGTCTATGAATTCGTTGTTCGTCGTTATCTTCTAAATACGGAAAAAGTGAAGAAAATTGTTGGCATTTATGTTTTATTGATTGGAGCACTTTTCATTGCATGTATTTGGTTGGGGAACACGACAACT
This sequence comes from Xylocopilactobacillus apis, assembly GCF_033095965.1. Taxonomy (NCBI): domain Bacteria; kingdom Bacillati; phylum Bacillota; class Bacilli; order Lactobacillales; family Lactobacillaceae; genus Xylocopilactobacillus; species Xylocopilactobacillus apis. The sequence goes on along the minus strand of NZ_AP026801.1, from coordinate 1,767,389 downwards.
TCTTCTAATATAATGTTATCTTCAATACCAATAACTTTATTGCTTTATAGATATTTGGGGGTTAAAATACCAGCTAAAGCTCAAGCTTATAATGGTTTGCTAATTCTTGTGGCAATGATAGCAATAGAATGTACAGGACCTTTTATTCCGTTTTTTGTAGCCTTTGATATAGCTATATTTGCGGTTGTTGTTTATTATTTTATCAAAGCAAAGAAAGAATCCAGTCAGACAAACTAAAACTCGATTTTTAGTTAAATAAGTTATTTCTAATCTATTTAGTGTTATCATTGATAGTAGATGGAGGTAATTTATAATGAAAAAAGAAAAAGTCTCATGGCTTACCAATTTGATTTATTTTATTTTAGTTCCGGTATCGCAAATAATTGTATATATTTTTAGCAGTAAGTCATTGGGTGAAATCACTAACTTATTGGCTATTAAAGAAAAATTAGGGCTCTCGACGGAACAATTTAAAAATTTTCAATTAGGATTAGCAGCTTTGGTTTCAATTATTACCTTTTTAGTTCTCTTCATAATTGATTGGCTATTGCTTAAACTTTTGTCTTCAAGGTCAAGTACGCAGGCACTATTTATGTCATTAGTTCTAGGGATTGTTATCAGTAATCTATTGGGAATTATTATTCCTAATACCTTAGATTTGAAAATTACTCAAGGAATTATGGCGTTAATTCAACTTTTAATCGTGATGTTTACTTATTCTAAATTAAGTAAGAAATATGGAGGAAGACATGATCGCACAGGGACCATTATTTTGGGAATAACAAGTCTTGCCTTAGGTATCATCCCTTACTTTATTCACTAAATTAAAACCAGCTTCGGCTGGTTATTTTTTTGCTTTTAATTTGACGTTATTTTGTCAACGATTTATAATGCTTTATGGTTAAATTGACCGCCGGTCATTTTCGGGAGATAAAGATGTACGCTCAAAGTGAAAAACAAAAAGAAATTAAAACTCAGCAGATTGCGGACGCTGCTTTAGAACTTTTTCAAAATCAAACATATTTTGAAATTTCAATGAATCAAATTGCACAATTAGCGCATGTGGCAAAAGGGACATTGTTTAATTATTATCCTAACAAAGAAAGTATTTTTATGGATCTTTTACTTCATGGATATCAGGAATATTTTTTATCAGCGCATCAACTTTTTGAAGAACGTGAAATTTCTAGTTTACAGGAATTAAGATGTTTTTTATTAGATTTAACCGATGAATTAATCCAAAATCGACCAGTAGTTGTTCGTTTAAATGCTCTAAGAGGTCAAGTGCTCGAAAAAGATAGTATTAAAGAACAGACTGCGCGTGGAAGACAAAAATTATATGAAATTACGCAGAGCCTTAATCAGATGATTGCTGATAAGATTCCAAATTTTAATTCAAACGAAGTTAACGAACTTTTTTTTGCTCAAAGTGCAATTATTAGCGGTTTAATGAATTTAGTAGGGTTAGATCAATTTAATCATCAACAGTTATCTTTAACGATGACCGATTTTCATATTGATTTAAATCAACAAGCGAGAAAGATGTTTGACGACTACCTGCAGGGCGTATTTATAAGAAAGGAAAATTAATAGTGGAGCCAAAATATATTCGTAATTTTTCAATTATTGCTCATATTGATCATGGGAAGTCAACTTTAGCTGATCGGATTATGGAGTTGACCAATACGATCGATGAACGAGAAGAAAAAGCGCAACTTTTGGATGATTTAAAGGTTGAACAGGAACACGGAGTTACTGTTAAATCACGCACGGTGCGAAATGTTTACCAAGCAGAAGATGGACATCAGTATGAATATAATTTTATTGATACGCCAGGGCACGTTGATTTTTCTTATGAAGTATCTAAAAGTCTTGCTGCAAGTGACGGAGCTATTTTATTAGTTGATGCGACCCAAGGAGTTCAAGCTCAAACCGTGGCAAATTATCGCTTAGCTAAAAAGAATCACTTGGCAATTATTCCCGTGATTAATAAGGTTGATATGCCTTCAGCTGACGTTGAAGAAACTGAAGAACAAATTATACAGTTAGATGATAGTTTGGCAGAAGAAGAGATCTTAAAAATATCTGCTAAAACCGGGCAGGGAGTAAAAGAAGTTCTAGAAGCAATTAGAACTAGAATTCCAGCTCCTAAAGGTGATTTAAAAAAGCCGCTTAAAGCTCTGGTTTTTGATTATTTGTATAATCCTTTTCTAGGAATTATTGCTTATGTGAGAATTTTTGATGGACAGTTAAAATCTGAGGATCAAGCCCTTTTAATGGCCAAAAAGATCAGTTTTCAAGCTCATGAAATTGGCTTTTTTACCCCTGAAATGAAAACAACCAATCAGTTGTCTGTCGGAGACGTTGGATATGTAGTGACAGGATTAAAAGACCCACAATCAGTTCGGGTGGGTGATACTTTAACGCTCAAAAATAACTCTGCTGAAAATGCTCTTTCGGGATACGAAGCAGCACAATCAGTAGTATTTGCGGGATTTTATCCGAAAAACAATGATTATCCAGAATTAAAAAACTCTTTGGCAAAATTAGCACTTAATGATCCATCATTTCATTATCGAGAAGAAGTATCTGATGCATTGGGGCCAGGATTTCGTTGTGGATTTCTTGGCATGTTTCACCTGCAGATTATTCAAGAACGACTGAAAAATGAATATGGTCTTGAAGTTTTAACCACTGCTCCCAACGTAACTTATCGCATTCATCTAAAGAAAAATAATGAAGTTAAGGAGATCACGAATCCAACTCAGTTTCCATATTTTAACGATATTGATTACGTTGAAGAACCAATGGTTAATGCAACGATCGAAGTGCCTAATGAATTACTCAGTCCAGTTATGAAGTTAGCCGATCAGCATAAAGGACTCTTAGTTGATATGGATTCTAAGGCGAAAAATACCGAACTTCTTTATCAAATTCCGGTTTCAGAGGTAGCGTATCAATTCTTTAATGAGCTGAAATCGGTATCTCATGGATATGCAACTTTAGATACTGAAGATGCTGGTTATCAAAAAGCTGATGTGGTGAAAGTTGAAGTTAATATTAATTATTCGCCAATCGATGCTTTATCGTTTATTGTGCATCGGGAAGATGCAGGGCGCTTAACGCAAGATTTGGTTCATAAACTTAAATACTCAGTTCCAAGAACTCTTTATCCGATGCCAGTACAGGCAGTTGTTGAAGGAAAGGCACTTGCTAGAGTTGATGTTCCGCCGCTTAGGAAAAATGCCGCAGTTTCAGGCGGAAAAAAGAGTGTTTCGAAAAAGCAAGATTTACTGAGACGGCAAAGCATTAATAAGCGCCAAGCAGTAAAGAATAACGTAGCTTTATCCCAAGAAGTTTTTAATTCAATTTTAGAATTGAAGCAATGATTAAAGGCGATGACGTAGTTTGAATTATTACCGTATACGGTATATAATTTAAGCATAAAAAGAGCTGGTGTTGGAGCACCAGCTCAATGTAAGCCGCTTTAAAGGCGGTGACAGTTATTATAGAAAAATGTAATCCATCCTATAACCTTGTCAAAGTTGAATAGGGTGGTTTTTTGTTACTTTTCGTTATGTTTCAAGATGGTTGCTGAAAGCCAAGCCAAATGAAATCATCAACGAGATAGCTTGAAAAACAGTCAAGCTGACTGCGAATCCTTTCTAATAAGATTGTTCCGTATTTCCATACAGCACCACCTCCTTGGAAATTCATGCAGCCACCGCCCATAAAACTTCTAACTTTTTAAGTATAACAAAGAGAACAGATGTTCAGCAACTGTCTAAGCAGTTGCTTTTTTGTTTATTTTTTTTACAAAAAATAAATATAATTTCTATAAGCTATTTGATATACTAACGATAAATATTTACGCTTTAAGATCAGAAAGAGGAGATGACCATGAAATTAGTCAAGAAGTTGGGCTATATTGCAGTACTACTAAGTGGAATTTTAGTTTTGACTTTTGCGTTGAACTTTAAACAGCAGAGTAAAGCAGCAGATTTTCCAACGAATATAGCGATTGAAAATAATGGTAGCGATTTCAGGGGGGGGGCATTTAGCTAACCCTGTTAAATCTGTTTGGGGGGATCCGCTGCAACAGAAATCATTAATTCAACCAAGAAGCGGGTTAAGCCCGATCAATATTGGGTCAGGCGACAGCCAAAATTTCTTTGCGACGGTTGGTTCTGCTGTTGCAAAAGTCAATGATGATGGTACTTGGGATACAATATTAATTAACGAACCAATATCATGGCAGGTTGGAGCAGTAACTCTTAACTCAACAGTCGATATGAGTCAAGATTTTAACTTTAGTTGGGATCTAAAGATTGATCGACCAAGTTGGACTTATCTGTGTGATGGATTAGGTTTTTCTTTACATCCGTTATATAGACCAGGTGATAAAATAGTCGATTCTCTTGAAAAAATTGACTATATTTTACCATCAATTTTCGGACGTCATTCTGACGGATCATCTGTTACCAGTTCAAGTGACTTAGACATTGGTCAGAATTTGCATTCAATTGGATATAGTGGAAGCCAATTGGGAATTAGTGATTTAATGAATGCCATTGCCTTTAAAATTGATACATATCTCGATGGGAGTAATTTAGTAGGCTTAAATTATATTCCCGGCACTCCCTATGGCAGCTCTCAGCATGCCTATAATGGAGTTTTAGAACCTGATGATCGTTTTGCTTCAGGGTCACCTGAACAAATTGATAATAGTTATGGAGCTTTTATATCTACAGATAGCAATGGTTATTCTGGGAAGTCACAATATTCTGCTCCTTTAAATGGCTATCCGTTAACGTCTAAAAATGATTCTTTTGGCAATGTAAGTGGTACATCTATGAAAGTTGTTGATAATAGTTGGCATCCAATGTCAATATCTTATTCTGCATCTACGTATACTTTAAAGGTAGTAATTGGCGATCCTGCTACTAGCGGGGCAGTTTGGAATAAAATTTTAACCACTGGAGAGAGAAGGGTTCTAAGGGATCGAAAAAATTGGGCGTTTTCAATTTTGGGTGCAACTGGTTTAGGTGTTGAAGGGAATACAATCAAAAATGTCCGAGGAACTTTTACCCCAGGTGACCCGGTAATTACAACTCGTTATGTTGATGAAAATGGTAATAATTTGCAGCCTGTTAAGTCAACAATTTTATCAGATTGGCAGGTTCAACATCCCGGGTCAACTCAATTCGTGGATACCAGCAGTCCGGCGATAATTGTAAAAAATGGAAAAACCTATCGTCGAGCTCAAGTTAACGGGACCTTCTTTGATAATGGGACTCGGCTTAATAAACGTCTTGGAACTCCCGGCAGCGGGGGAACAGTTACTAATTCAGGCAATAATACAACGGTAACTACTGACTTTAGCGGAGTTACCTTTGTGAATTACGTCTATCGGCAGGAATTACCTGCTAACAGCACCGATGTTACAGCAGATCTTCAGATGAGTGTTAATAGTGGAGCCTTTTTGAAAACTGCTTCCATCAGACCAGGAGATAATATTGCTTTTAAATATACAGCGAAGAATAATGTGATTCCGATTTGGTCCAAGGTCACAGCAGTTCAATCATTAGGTGGTTTGTTTACCCCGGTTGGTTCTTTGCCAGTAGATGTCACTCAAAAGGCTGGACTTCTTTATGTTCCTTTAAAGCTTGGCAGTACCAATGATTTAAAACTAGGTGAGACGGGAAATAATACCGTTACAATGAAATACAATGGGGCTAATAATGCGCAATTGACTGCCGATGATGCAGGTCAAATTACAATAACAAATACTCCGGTGAGTCCCAATGCAGCTCCGTTAACGAAGATAGTTTCAAAGGTTTCTATTTATGATCAATCCAACCAACTAATTGATGAAAATGGTGATCCAGTCTTTGGTTCATATTTTTATAACTCAAGTAATAATCAAGCGCCACTGTCTAGCACAGATCCAGTGTATAATACCGGAAACTATGCACCAGTCACTGACTCAGTGACGTTAAATGATCAAGGGTGGTGGTACCTTGATCCAATCACCAAAGTGCTGACGATCTATCCTCATGAACTAAATGGAGCACTTGATACTGCCGGTCAGTCGGTTTGGCCGTGGCATGGACAGGCAGCGGAGATTACAAAAGTAGTAATCAAACCAGGAGTAACCGCAAGGGGCTCACTGCATAATCTATTTACGGACCTCACAAACGCGACGGCGGTTGAAGGTCTTGATGCTCTGAATACATCCGATGTTACCGATATGAATGCGATGTTTTCTCATTGTCAGAGCTTAACGAGTCTTGATGTGAGTCATTTCAACACCGCTAATGTTACAGATATGAACAGTATGTTTAACTACTGTACGAGCTTAAACAGTCTAAATGTCAGCAGTTTTGGTACGAATAAAGTAACTAGTATGCGGGGAATGTTTCAGGCCTGCACGAATATTACAGAATTAGATCTAAGTAACTTTAACACGGGTCTGGTACAGGATTTCAGCTTCATGTTCAATGAGATGCATGGGCTCAAAAAGTTAAATGTAACAAGCTTTAATACAACAAGTGCAACAGACATGACAGTGATGTTTGCCCATATGAATGTATTGCCAAATTTAGACCTCAGCAGCTTCAATACGAGTAATGTTACTACAATGACTTCAATGTTTGAGGGAAGTCCCAAACTGTGGCAGTTAACTCTTGGAGGGAGTACGAAGTTAGCTAGTGACAATGGCTTAACAGATCCCGCATTACAAACGGAGATCAGTGATGCAGGAGTAACGTATTACGTCACAAATCCTCAGTGGCGGGAGGTTGGGAATGGCACGGTACATGAACCTGCAGGGAACGCAAAGACGGCGGCGCAGATTGCCGCTGAATCACAGACCGCAACAGCTACGAGAACTTACGTGTGGGATCAGGTTGGGAAACAGACGATCACTGCAACAAACGGCATAGACTTTGGATCACATCAAGCACCATTGCAGCATGAGGAGTATAACAGCAGTTCCCAGAGCTTTAACTTAACCGATAACCGGAATGTAAGAAATGGGAAGAGGTGGCAGATTACCGCCGAAGTTTCAAAACAATTTGAATTGAATACTGATTCTACGAAGAAGATTATAGGCAACCCACTGTATTATCATAGCGGTGGGGTAACAACAAATCTCACTTCAACTGCACAAGCTGTGTATAACGGCACAGCGGGAACGGGTTATCAAGATACATTATCGATTCCCTGGGAGCTAAGTTTTAAGGCTAAGCCAAGTGATATTCCAGCTCCTGGTCAATATAAAGCAACTGTGACGTACACTTTAGTTAATATACCTTGAACGATTATCAATTGCGTTATATAATTTAAGTATAAAAAGAGCCGGTGCGTCAACACCAGCTCGATGTAAGCCGCTTTAAAGGCGGTGGCAATAATAGAATTAGATTAACCCATCCTATAACTAGCCAAAGTTGAATAGGACGGGTTTTTTGTTACTTTTCGTTGTGTTTCAAGATGGCTGCAACAAGCAAGCCAAATGAAATCATTAACGAGATAGCTTGAAAAACAGTCAAGCTGACTGCGAATCCTTTCTAAAAGATCGTTCCGTATTTCCATACGACACCACCTCTTTAGAAATTCATGCAGCAGAACATATGCTTTAGTGAATGTGCCTTAACGTTTGCAAAATATTCATCCTTATTTTGTTTTATAAATACATGTTACAATTTGAATATAACATGTTTTAATTGAGGAATTGCGATGTTAAAAAAAGAAGAATTGCCAGTTTGTCCAGTTGCCACAACGGTTGATTTAATTGGTAATAAATGGAAACTTTTGATTTTAAGAGAGTTACTAAAGGGGACTTGTCGTTTTAATCAACTGAATCGGGCAATTGATGGAATTAGTCAAAAAGTTTTAACCGAGAACTTAAGACAAATGGAAAATGACGGAATTGTAAATAGAATAGTTTATGCGCAAGTTCCTCCAAAAGTTGAGTATTCATTAAGTGATTTAGGAAATTCTCTCAGACCAATTATTGATGCGATGAGTGACTGGGGAACTAATTATCTGCAGGAAAATCAAAACGAAAAAAAAGAGGACTGATAAATGTCCTTTTTTTATTTGATTGATTTATAAAAATTCTTGGCAACTTTCTGATAACTTTTTCCATGAGAATCAACATCGGCATTTAAACGAATTATTGTTTTTGTGGTTAACTTTTTGTTGATCTTATTTAACAGTCCTTTAACTTTAGGATGTAACTTTAGAGTTTTTATGCGAATTACCGGCACAATATTATATGACGGCCAAAAATTTCGATCATCTTTTAAAACGGTGTATTCCTTAGAATTTGCAAGTTGGCCTTCTGTAGTGTAGGCAGGAGTTGCGTCTGCTTTATTGCTTTTTAATATTTGATATTTCAAACTGTTATCATAAACGGCAGTTGATTTAAACTTGAATTTGCCATATTTCTTTTCTAATCCAAGCAAGCCATCTTCTCGTTGATCAAATTCCCCTGGGAAGCAAAGCGAATTTTGGTGGAATTTTTTTGAAGGTCACTAATGGTTTTTATCTGATATTTTTTTGCAACATTAGTTTTGATTGCGATTCCCTGAGAGTCGTTAGCAAAAGCATAATTCAGAGTCGTTAACTTACCGCCAGCTTCGTAATGTTTATGAACCGTGGCTGCCTCTTTCTGCGGATTAGTTTCTAAAGCCAGTTTAAAAATGGATAGCAAAGCAGTTCCGGTATATTCTGGATATAAATCGATTTTTCCTTTCTGAATCGATTCAGGAATTATTGAACTGGCAATATTAGGAACCCTTTCGACTTTTAAACCGTGGTCTTCAAGGGCTAAGGCATATATTTCACTAACAATGAGGTTTTCTGTAAAATCTTTTGAACCAATTTTAATGGGTGAATCTTGCTGGGAAGTAGATCGGCATCCGTATAGAAAAAAAAGCATCCCAGTCATGATTCCTACTAGTATTAATTTCTTTTTCAAATTCATTTCCTCCGGGAAGCATTATAGATCGACTGATCACGAGGATAAAAGTACGCACTTTTTTGTAAGTATGTGATAAAAAGGTGCGTTCTTATATTTCTTTAAGAAAAAAATTATACTGAATAAATCTTATTACTAAAGGGAGAGAACGATTGTTTGTTCAGATCATAAAATATTTTCAAATGAATCAGCTACAATACTTTGATTATTTGATTCAGCATCTTCAAATAAGTTTTATGTCACTACTAATTACAGTAGTGATTGGAGTTCCTTTTGGAGTATTTTGCGCTAAACATCAATTGCTCGCAGAATCGTTAATTATTATGTCGCAATTATTGAGGATAATACCAAGTTTAGCAGTGTTATTTATTCTAATTCCATTTTTGGGTACTGGCATAGTTCCAGCTTTAATTGCTTTGGTAGCTCTTGGTCTACCTTCAGTATTCATCAATACGGTTTTAGGTTTTAAAGAGGTTCCGCCAATTATGATTGAGGTTGGAACAGGGATGGGGATGTCGTCTTCGCAGCTGTGGAAAAAAGTAGAGTTTCCCTTTGCGCTACCTTTTATTCTCAATGGAGTCAAAATCTCATTAGTTGAGATTATCGCTAGTACCACCCTTGCTGCATATATTGGGGCAGGAGGTTTAGGAACGTTAATTTTTACTGGATTAGGTTTATATCGAACGGATCTTTTGCTGATTGGTGGTGGGTCAGTTGCAATTTTATCTTTAATAAGTATGACGATATTTGATTGGGTGATAAAACATTATGTATAATGTTGCAATTAAATTTGAAGGGGTAACAAAGACTTTTCAAAATAGAAAAATAATTGACAATCTGTCCTTTGAAGTTATAGCAGGTAAATTCATTACAATTTTAGGAACCTCCGGTTCTGGCAAAACGACAATCTTAAAGATGATTAATGGATTGCTTGAACCAGATGAAGGTCGAGTCAAGGTCAATGGGTATGACATTAAAAAAGTAAACATAATTAATTTACGGAGAAATATTGGCTATGTTGTTCAGGAAATTGGCTTATTTCCCCAAATGACGGTAGAACAGAATATTTCAGTAGTGCCAGAATTGTTAGGCTGGCAGAAAAGAGAGATAGCAGACCAAGTTAACCTTCTAATGAAAATGATTAAACTGCCAATGGATAAATATCGCGACCGATATCCCAAACAGCTGTCCGGCGGACAACAGCAGAGAGTTGGAGTGGCTAGAGCATTAGCGGCAAATCCAAAAATAATGTTATTTGATGAACCATTTGGCGCAGTTGATGCAATTACCCGTAATGACCTCCAAAAAGAAATTAAAAAAATTCATCAAGAACTGGAACCCAAAACATTTATTTTTGTTACCCATGATATTCATGAAGCTCTTTATTTAGGTGATCAAGTTATGATTGTGGATCAAGGAAAAATTAGCCAGTTTGACACTCCAAGAAATATTGTACAAAATCCGAAATCGGAATTTATTAAACGTTTATTAGACACTATTTATCAAGAAGATGCACTTTGGAGTTCTCTGAAATGATTAAATATTGGAATAATTATCATGATTTATTGTTGCAGGCAATTTGTGAGCACTTAGAATTGGTAATAATCGCATTAGCACTTTCCTTTATTAGTGCAATTTTAATCATTACGATTTTTGTTAACCGGGCAAAGAGCCTAAATCGACTTGTATACTTCTTTTCGGCGCTATATTCGGTTCCCAGCTATGCTTTTTTTGCTCTTTTAATACCGATCAGCGGCTTAGGAAAAATAACGGCAATTATCGTTTTGACGCTTTATAGCGAATATATTCTGCTTCGAAATTTTTCAACAGGTATTAATAAAATCGAAACTGTTATTATTGAAACAGCAATTGGACTTGGAATGACAGAAAAACAAGTTTTATTTAAAATTCAATTACCACTTGCAGCCAAGTCTATCTTTAGTGGAATTAGAGTTGCCCTAACTTCAGTTATTAGTATTGCGACCATTGCTGCATCTATTAATGCTGGCGGGATCGGAACAATTTTATTTGATGGATTAAGAACACAGAATATTTTTGCAATTATTTGGGGTTTGATTTTAACGATTATATTATGTTTGGCTTTAACCACGTTTTTAAAGATTATTGAAAAAATCAGTTTAAGAACTTTAGGAGAAAAATGAAAGCAGTAGTAATTTACGAGGCCGGCGGGCCAGAAAATCTAATTTATCAAGATGTACATACACCAGAGTTAAAACCAGGCTGGTCTTTAGTAAAAGTAAAGGGCTTTGGTGTCAATCATTCAGAGCTTTTCACTCGTCAAGGAAAATCTCCAACAGTGAAATTTCCCAAAATATTAGGAATTGAATGCGTTGGCTTGATTGCAAAATCCACTGATGTTCGTCGCTTGCCAATTGGTACAAAAGTAATCTCGTTGATGGGCGAGATGGGAAGAGATTTTAACGGGAGTTATGCTGAATATGTATTATTACCGAATAATCAGATATATCCAATTGAAACACGACTATCATGGGAAAAATTAGCAACTTTGCCAGAAACTTACTACACTGCCTTTGGATCATTAAATAATTTAAAAATTGAAGAGGACGATCGAGTTTTGGTTCGTGGAGCAACAAGCGGTGTTGGTATTGCATTTATCAACTTACTCAAAAGCAAATTTTCTCAGTTAAAAGTCGATGGAACGAGTCGTAGTTTTAAAAAAGAACAGCTATTAAATGTCGGTTACAATCATGTGATTTTAGATCAAGAAGGAGAATTACAGACAGATCGTTCTTATGACAAAATCTTAGAATTGGTTGGTCCTGCAACAATCAAAGATAGTTTCTGCCATTTGAATGAAGGTGGTATTTTATGTAGTACAGGTCAACTCGGTGGTCAGTGGTACTTAGATAATTTTGATCCAATTATGGATCTTAAGTCCAATAGCTACTTAACCAGTTTTTATTCAGGAAATGTTTCGGCAGAAAAAATTAATCAGCTTCTAACTTATGTTTCTGACTATCGAGTTAAGTTAAAACCAGAGAAAATTTTTTCATTAAAAGATATTAGAAAGGCCCACGAATACCTTGAAGGCCATCATAGTTTTGGTAAAGTAATCGTTTTATTCAAATAATCCGGTTAATTCACTTTTTTGAAGTAAATGAGGTTCACTTTCTTTGAGAAAATCTTTTTTACGAGCACTTGGTTTCAATTCAAGTTCGCAATCAAGAATGTAAATTGTGAAACGATAAGCGTGCTGTTTTCCGCGTGGCGGTTTAGGACCTGCATAGTGATGACGTCCATATGCAACTCCTTGCTTAGCATTTCCTAGTTCAGGAAGGATTTTACCAGCAGGGATATGTTCTGGAATGCGATCTTGAACAGGCAGATTCCAAATTAACCAATGGTTGAAGGTTTTAAAAATAGGATGTTTGATGTCGTCTAAAGTAATCGCAATTGTTTGAGCGTTCACTGCAACATTGTGAAGAATAAATTCAGGGGAAAAGTCCTCGCCTCGGCCTGTATATCTAAGAGGAAATGTTGCTCCTTCTGTTAAATCAGGACATTCGAAAGTAAATTCATTATTGCTCATGATTAATCCTTTCTTATTTGAGTTTAATTTTAACAGTTATTTCCAACCTTACAAAACTGTTAGTTTAGAACCCAACTTTTCCTGCTAGAATTCATTTGAAATCAATTCAGGAGGCAAAGTTCATGACAAACGTTGTGGAAGTCAAAGAAGTTAAGAAAATTTATGGTAAAGCTCGTGAGGAACAAACGACTGCGCTTAAAGACGTCAGCTTTCAGGTTGAAAAGGGCGAGTTCATTGGAATTATGGGAGCCTCAGGATCTGGAAAGTCGACGTTATTAAACATTTTATCAACGCTTGATCGGCCAACTTCAGGTCAGGTGCAGATTAATGGTCATGACGTTACCAGTCTTAAAGGAAATGCGCTGGCAGACTTTCGGGCCCATCAGATAGGTTTTATTTTTCAAGATTTTAATCTTTTAGAAAACCTCACATCCGAAGAAAATATTGCATTACCGTTATCGTTACAAGGCGTGAGCCCACGTCAAATTAAGGCGATGGTTAAAATGATTGCTCAAAAATTATCAATCGAAGAAATTCTTCCGAAATATCCAACTGAAATCTCAGGCGGTCAGAAACAGCGAGTGGCCGCTGCACGGGCTCTTGTGACAAAGCCTGCAATTCTTTTTGGTGATGAACCAACAGGAGCACTTGATTCTAACAGTGCTCGGGAGTTATTAACCACAATGTCTAGTCTTAATATTCAAGATCAGATTTCGATTCTACTAGTTACGCACGATCCGTTTTCTGCGAGCTTTTGTAAAAGAATACTTTTCATTAAAGATGGCGTAATCTTTCGCGAGTTAAAGCGTAATCAACAAGATCGAGAATTGTTTTACCACCAGATTCTTGATGAACTCGGAACATTTAACGATTAGGGGGATAGGACATTGAGTTTTAAATTAGCAATAAGCGGCATCAAAAGCCGATTAAAAGATTATCTCGTTTTATTTTCCGGCTTAATGATCTCGGCAGCAATTTTTTACATGTTTCAATCGCTTGCTTCTAACCATGAATTTTTAAAATCAAACACTTCTCTGCAAATGATTGTCTTTATCTTTTATTTTGGAGCCGTCCTTCTAGGTATTATCACAGTAGTTTATATTAACTACGCGAATTCATTTCTCCTGGCAATGCGGCAAAAAGTATATGCAATGTATATGATGCTAGGAGCAAAATCACGCAAAATTGCGCAGCTGATTTTCCTTGAAACTTTAACGATCGGACTCTTTGCAGTTGCAGTGGGCATTATTTTAGGACTTGGTTTAACCCAAGTGGTTAGTAAAGTCTTGATTAATCAGATGGATTTGGCGGTGACCCATTTTACGCCGTGGAATCTTTCGGCAATCCTTGTGACGTTTGTTTTCTTCATGGTTGTGTTTGGATTAATGGCGCTGCGCAATGCCGGCAAATTAGTTCGCCTGCCAATTTTAAAATTATTGAACCAAGCAAAGACGCCAACACGGCTTAAGAAAAATAAAGTTTTGTGGTTTATTGAAGTAATTGCCGGAATCGGACTTTTGGCAATAGGCTACTGGTCGATGTTTGAATTGACGAAATTACAGTTAAAAGGGCTTGGGATCGCAATTATTACAATTGTTCTTGGCAGCTACTTTGTCTTTGATGCGCTGTTTTTAGCGATCATCCAAATTCTAAGAAACAATGATAAATTTAGATTAAAAGGTCTGCACATTTTTACCTTGGGGCAGCTAAGTTTTCGAGTTCGTGATTTAACCAGGCTTTTAGCAATGATCTCAATTTTATTTGCTCTTGCTTTAGGTGCAATTACGGTTGGGTTAAGTTTTCATCAAGAAGCAGACGATATGACCAACATGACTTCCCATTACGATTTAGTAATGCACGATCCGACGACAAAAGAACAAAAGCAGATCCGCAAATTGAATGTAACGGACACGAGCGTTTATCGTTATAAAGTTGTAGGCAATAAGGTTTATTGGAATGCCGATGATTTCAATCGTAAACCTTATTATGATGTTGAGCCTAATGGGACTTATCATCCGGTTAAGCATCCTCATGTTACTGGCGAAGAGATGCTTAAAAATCCAGACAGGTGGCTCCAAACCGTATCACTTTATTTACCAGCAAAATCAATGCAGGCTAAAGGGACATTTTTGACAGATGGAAAGTATCAGAAAATTAAAGGCAGTGAAACGAAACTCAGCCTTTACGTTTTCAAAGATTTTATGAAAGAAAAAAGTCAGTTAAAATCTTTAGTTGAATCAAATTCTAAAAAAATTCAGCTGCCCAATATGATTAATGATTCCACACAAAAGTATAACGTTTATCAAGTGTTTAACGGGATGTTTTCGGGATTTGAGTTTATGGGATTATTCTTAGGAATTGCATTTCTTGCAATGTTAGCTTCAATCTTGATGTTCAAAATCCTCTCCAGTGCGGCAAGTGACACTAAGCGTTATCAGATGTTAGACAAAATTGGTACTAGGAAGAAAGTGCTTCAGCGTTCAATTAAAGCAGAACTCGGTGTCCTCTTCCTCATGCCTGGAATTCTCGGAATCATTCATGTTCTGTTTGGACTTCAAATGTTTAAAGTAACCAAACTTTTGGAACGTCCATATGGGAATCTCCTAGTGCCGTTCACGATCTTTTTAGTGCTTTATGGGTTGTATTATTTGATCACGGAGCTGCTATATCGAGGTCTCGTCCTTCCTAAGAAATAATAGAGCTTTCGTCCAAATTATAAATAACGTTAAACCGTCTAAAATGAACGTTAAAAATTAAACCGATCGAACTGGCGATAATTGTGTTAATTTAAAGCTACAAGAAAGGAAAGAGGGACAAGATGAGTTTATTAACAGTTGAAAAGGTCACCCGATCTTACGGCAAAGGAGAGTCGAAGTTCGAAGCTTTAAAAGGCGTTAGCCTTGATATTGATAAAGGCGAATCAGTAGCCATTGTTGGCAAAAGTGGTTCCGGCAAATCGACTTTAATGCATATTATGGCTTTACTTGATCAGCCAACTAGTGGCGAGATTAAACTAAATGAACGATCAACTAAAGATATTCGAGCCAAAGAGCTTAATAGCATTCGCAATAAAACTTTTGGTTTTGTTTTCCAGCAGTTTTTCTTAAATGCCAAAGACACAGTTTTGGAAAATGTGATGTTGCCTTTAAAAATTAGCGGAATTACTGGGCGCAAGCGACAAGAAATGGCGCTAAAGGCAATTGATGCGGTCGGCTTAAGCGAGAAGAAAAATAATCGGGCAAGTGATTTATCAGGTGGTCAGAAGCAGCGGGTCTGTATTGCTAGAGCGCTGGTTAACAATCCTAATATTATTTTTGCAGATGAGCCAACGGGCAATTTAGATTCCCAAACCGGGGAAAAAATTGAAGATATTCTTTTTGACCTGCATCGAAATAAACAGATAACTTTAATTATCGTAACTCATGATGATGATTTGGCTGCTAAATGTGAGCGACAGATTCAAATCAGAGACGGTGAAGTTGTAAAGGAGCTGGCATAATGAAAATTTTTGATATTCTCCATTCGGCTAGTGCAAACCTTTGGCACAACAAGAGCCGGACAATTTTAACGGTGATTGCGATTATGATCGGGGCAATGACGATTGCTTTGACGGTTGGGGTCAATTCGGGAGTGAACGATTACGTCTCCAAGCAGGTGGCAAACGTTGGGGACAAGGGATTAGTGATGATTATCCCTTCTTCAAGCGCTGGGAGCAACGACAAAATTCAAAAATACGATCCTAATCGGGGTAACGCCAATGAACAAGAAAGTATTACGCCCAGCAAGATGAAGCGTTTAAAAGAAATGAGTGAATTGAAGAATGTTCAAGGAGTTCAAGATACAAGTATTGACTATATTCAGAGTTCTAATTCAGCTAAGTATGTTTTTCAAGCTTCTTCGCCAATTGGAATTAACGTTGACCTAAAAGCTGGGAGGCAAGCGGCTAAAAAAGGTCAGCAAAATGAAGTAGTGCTGGCAGGGGATTACGTTAAAGCACTTGGATTTAAATCTGCGAAACAAGCGATTGGTCAAAAGGTCAAAATCGCAGTTTCGTCAAAAGCTACTAATCGTCAATCGATCATCGACGCCAAAGTTGTTGGGGTAAGAAACGTTAGCATTGTTCAAGGGAACCAATCAATTATTAGTCAATCGCTAGCCGATCAAGTTTCTGAGCACAATCTGGCAGGATTACCGCAGAAGATGCAGCAAAATTATGTTGGTGCGACGGCTTTGATTAAAAATCCGACAGACGATAATATCGCAAAAGTCAAAAATAACCTTAAGAAGAAAGGCTATCAAGCGCAAACTTTTCAAGATCAGATTGGTCAGCTAAGGCAAGTGGTTAATGCGATTACGGGAGTTTTGATTTTGTTTGGGGCAATCGCCCTTTTAGCGGCAAGCTTTGGCGTAATCAACACACTTTATATGTCAGTTAGAGATCGGACAAGAGAGATTGGATTAATGAAGGCATTAGGTCTTGGTCGAGGCAAGGTGTTCTCAATCTTTAGCTGTGAATCGATTTTAATTGGTTTAATTGGTTCAATTCTCGGAATTATCGTTGCGATTCTTGTCGGCAGCGGACTAAATTCTGCAGCTTCCAATAGTTTTCTTAAAGGTTTACCAGGTTTTACCTTGATCAAATTTACGTTTCCTTCCATTTGTATGATTATAATTTTGATCATGTTTATTGCGTTCTTGGCGGGAACTTTACCAGCTCGTAGAGCATCGAAGCTGGATCCAATCACCGCTTTGCGTTATGAATAAATATATTTAAAAAAGGCATCGCTGCCTTTTTTTGTGTCTTTACTCAAACCCGTTGAGCGCAGAAAGTGGATCAATTGTTTTGATTTTGCGACTTAGAAAACTACTGGTTAAAAGCAGGAAAATAAAAATTAGAATAATCGAAATTGGAAAGCTGGTGATTTCAAGATTTGCCGGGAATGACACCTCGTCAGAAGCGATTGCATTACCCAAAATGTTATACATCAAAGGGCTGATTATTGAACCGATAATTGTGGAAAGAACTACTAAAATGGCGTTCTCACCGAAAATTAATTTGTCGATATCAAAGCTACTTAAACCTAAAACTTTCTCGGTTGCGATATCTCTTTTGCGCTCTGAAATATTAATTGAACTGATATTATAAATCACAGCGAAAAGTAGCATTGCTGCAATGATCACAATCATTAAAAGAATTGAATTAACCGAAGCTGAAGCATTGCGGTAATTTTCTGCTTGTTTATTTTTAGAGATCACATCTTTTACTAGCGGATTGTCATTTAGTTTCTTCGTCTCAGCGTTAATGTTTCGTGCTTTAATCAACTGACTTTGAATGGGAACAGTTAGATTTTTGGTGTTTAGATACTCGTAAGTGGTATAGAAACCCTGGCTGGTATAACTAGGATAGATACCTTGAACGACTGTTTTCAATTGTTTGTATTCATTGTTGAGAAATAGCTTAAGATTAACGCTGCTCCCTTTAGTTAGCCGAAGTTTTTGGGCTAATTTTTTTGAAACATAAACTCCTGGAAGGCTGGTAAATGGCAATGCTTTATTGCGGGCAGAAATTAAACGAATGGATTTGGAATTTTCGTTAATAATCTGGAGATGGGTATCGAGATCTTTAATTTTAGTTGGAACAACCGAATAATGATCGACAAAAGTCACTGAGGAATCATCTTGAATTTTTAAATTAACAGAATTTACGTTGGCGCTGAGGTCATAGTTTCTTTGGTCAATAAATTCTGACTTCTCAATTTGGTTTAAAGCAAACTTCAAGCCAAACGAGGAAATTAAGATTGTGACGCAAAAGGCGAGAGCAATCATGCTAAGGCCAAATTTTGCCTTGCCACTAGCGATATTGCGAACTAGTAATTTGGTTTTGAACGATAAGTTTTGCCAGATGGCGGGAATTTTTGTTAAAAAAATCCGAGCGTTGACTTTACTAACATCAGGGTGCATCGCATTTGCCGCAGTTTCATTTAATAATTTATTTGCATTTAACAATAAGGCGATTAATTCGACGAAAATAATTGTTATTAAAGATAAGAAAATAAATCCCGTCGGATTTGTAAATTTAATTTCTGGAAAATCAAAAAGAATTGCGAGAGCTGATTTGATGATTTGAGGGAAAATTGTAGTTCCAATAATAGATCCGATAATTGAACCGACGAGCGCCGTCAGAATTCCTGGCAAAAATAGATCCATTAAAATGATGTTTTTAGAAATCCCAAGCGTTTTAAAAATGGCAAGGTCAGTTTTCTTGTTTGCGACTATTTTAGAGTAGCTGATTAAAGTGATCGCAATAGTTAGGATCATGAAAACACCAGAAATCGCAATTGAAATATTTTTGATCGTTGTCAACTTACTTTGAATCATTTTATAACTCATGAGGTCGGTTCTTTTAATCACATAGGCATTTTGATTAATGTGATGAATTTGTTTCGTTAACTGATCTATTTCTGCATTATTGTTGATCTTTACCGTTAGTAAGTTGCTTGGAAGTCCAATCCGTTTAAAAGTTTGCTTTGGGACAATGGCAAATCCATATTTTTGATGATTAGGGACGGGTTCGGAGATATTCTCTGTCAGGTATAAATATTTGGGACTTTGAATTGTACCGGAAATCTTGGCTTTGATTTTAATCCCGTTGATGGTAAGCCGGATGTTGTCTCCCAGTTTGAGTTTGTTTTTGTTGAAGTATAAATGATCAATAGCAATTTCATTTTTCTTGGGATAACGCCCAGATTTAAAAGTAAGTTTGTTAATTTGATCTCTGGGTGAAGTTCCCTCAATTATTAATTTGTTGTCGTTAGTGGTTGCTTGATAACTATAATTTTGATTGCTTTCTTTAATTGATGATAAATTTTGAATTTTTTTTACTTGATTTGGAGATAAAACACCCGCAATTTCGAGATCTTCTAAACGGGCTTGATCATAGTAATCATTGAAAGAACGGGTTAAATCAATAGCCGATTTAGAAAATCCGATAAAGCAAGCAACTCCAATAGTGACAATAATAATTAACGAAATAAGTTGAGCACCATCTTCTTTGAATGCCTCACGGCGGAATTTTTTTAATAAATATTTCATTGCTCCACCTACCATTGCAAATCTTCGACTGGAACTTTGTGCCGATTTAGATAAACTTTTTCAATTTTGCCGTCTTTGACTTGAATCACTTTGTCAGCCATGTTTGCAAAGACTGAATTATGAGTAATAATAACGACAGTTTTTCTTTCATTTTGGTTGAAGTCAGCCAACAAGCGCAAAACCTCCTTACTGGTTTTGAAGTCTAGTGCGCCCGTGGGTTCATCGCATAATAGTAAGAGGGGATTCTTTGCGATAGCTCTGGCAATTGCAATGCGTTGCTGTTGACCGCCCGAAAGTTCATTTGGAAATGAATCGAATTTATTTTCTAAACCAATATTTCGTAATATTTTCCTTGGATTCAGCGGATTTTTTGCAAAACTACTTGAGAATTCGACGTTTTCCAGAGCGGTTAAGTTGGAAATCAAGTTATAAAATTGAAAAACAAATCCAATTTCATTTCTGCGATACTTTGAGAGTAGTTTCTCGGAATAACTACTGATGATTTTGTTGTTTACTTTGATTGTTCCTGATGAAGCAGTATCCATTCCGCCCAACAAGTTTAAGAGTGTGGTTTTACCAGCGCCACTGGCTCCCACGATCACAACCAACTCACCTTCATCAATATCGAAATTAAGATTGTTAGCTGCATATAATTTTGCGGTTCCACTTTGGTAAATTTTACAAACCGAGTGCATTTCAATTAAATGGTTTGTGGTCATGATGTTGTTTCCTCCTGTTCGATAAAAATACTGTCAACTAACAGATTGATCATAATTTGGACGGAATCGTCGTAATTCTTTCCGTAATCATTTTTGTTGAGGGCTGAAGAAAGAATGATCTGGTTAATGATCGTAATGTTTTCAGCTGAATAAACAGATTTTAGTTTTAAAATTTTCAAAATTTCACTTAAGTCAGTGAGATCTTTTTGCTGCAGTTGTTCTTTAGCTTCACTTCCGAGGCGACTAAAAACTCTTTCGTATTCAACATTTGACAAATGCTTAAGCCACGGATATTCGCTAATCGTTCTCACTAAATACATAATTAAATTCTTCAGCCGATCTTTAGGAGAACGTTGATCTTCCTGAGCAATTTTCATCGATTCGTTAATCATGTCATCTTGCAATTGATTGAAAACAGCGGCAAACAATTCATCTTTTGATTTGAAAAAGTGGTAAAAAGAACCTTTGGCGATTCCAACTTGATTTGCCAAATCTTCGACGCTGATGGCACTGAAACTTTTGGTATTTAGTTCGGTCACGAAGACCTTGACTAATCGCTCTTTCAAATCTTTTTTTTCTTGTTCGGTAAAACCTCGACTCATAATAACCTCCAATTTATTTTTTATGACTCAAAAATCTATTTTGGTCATAGGGTCACGAGAAGTGTAAAATAAATAGTTTGACTTGTCAAACTAAAATGCAGAGGAATTTTTAACTTAAAAATGACCTTTTTGGTTTAAGCTTTTCCGGCGCCGTTGCTAATTTATTAATAACCGGCCGTAAGAAATTTTCATTGACGAAAGAGTTCAACTGTTCGGAATTTCCGAACAGTTGCCTCCAGTGGAAAAACCTATAATATGACTAATTTATGATGTGAGATAAGAATTTGGCACTGCTTGAACTAAAAGCATAAGTTATTTTGTTTTAAGTTAACAATGAAGCCAGGGTTAAGTATAATCTTCGGATCTCACGAGAAGTAGGTGCCAGACTAACAAAGTCCTAGAATCTGTGAAAGTCAGATCTAGGACTTTTGTTGAGTGAGAGGTTGATAGTTTAAGGTTTGTTAAAAAAGCCCTTTTGATTTAAGTCCAATAAATTCGCTAAATAGATGTTAATAGTTTTTTGAATTTCTGGTGCCGTTGCTAATTTGTTAATCACTTTCGTTGGGCCAGCTGCAAGATCTATTACTTCGTAATTTTCATTGACGAAAGAGTTCAATTGCATTTGATCGATGAATTTAGGAAAGTCATGATTAAATTGGTCGAGCCAAATTTTGGTGGTGCCGTTTTCGTAAGCTTTCTGCATCGGCGTGGCAGAACCGTTGAAATGGCATTTCAAATCAAATAACAAATAGTCAAATCGATCTTTATAAATAGCGTAACGATAGGTGTTAATTGTTGGCGGGCGATGCCGCGGCCAAATGAAATGTAGATTTAGATTGCCACGAATTTGTTCATAATCTTGAATCCAATCATTGAAGTCGGGATGGTAATCCATTAACTGCTTTCTTCCGCATATCACATCTGCCGACAGACTAATGTTCTGGTCGACTAAGCAATATTTGCCAATCTGTAGGTGAAATTTTGCGCTCAGTTCTTGATACAAAGTGTTGTCCGTCCCGTCACAATCAAGGCACAGTTGATTGTAAAGAACCTCAATAAATTTTGGGTCATTTTGCTTTAGGTATTGGTAAAAGTCACTTTGATAAAAATTCTTGAGCCGTTCAATGTTGGAGCGATATTCTTTAATATTTCTCGCCCCGCACAAAATAAAGATAAATAACCACCGAACAGATCACGAAGATGACGATTTCAATTGTAGTTGCGAGGTCGACCTTGGTAACACTAAATTGAGCGGCACTCATTGCAATTAAATCTATTACAAAGTGGGCAAAGATGGGCAACAAGATATTATCAGACACTTGATAAAGAAGGCTAAAGAACATCCCGCAGATAAATGCAAAAACACATTGAATTCCAAGAGTATAGGCGAGGCTCTGTCCAGAAAGATTATTGAGGTGGGCGGCTGCGAAAATCAAAGAACTAACAACTGACGCCCAGAGAAATCCGTGACGCTGATTTTGGAAAATCCGGGTTAGCGGGACAAAAATAATTCCCCGAAATAGAATTTCTTCATAAATTCCCACGACAATCACGGTTACTAAAATTTGAAACGTGAAGTTAGAGAATAGTTGGTCGTGATTCGTAATTAAAGAAAGCAAAATAATTGCCAGCATGATTTCAATAGATTTTTTGGGTTCGGCAATCTTGTTGAAAATCGAAAGTTTCATAAAAAAACGTAAGAAAATAATAATGAAAATACTAATGCAAAGTTCTCTTATGTTTTGTTCATTTTGGGGGTCGGCTTTCAAAAGAACCTGAGCGATGAAGCCACCGCTGACCGAACCCAAAATATAGCTGATGATGATACTTAAGACACTTTTTCCGAGAATTACACAATTTTCTTTATTAAACATTTTTTCCTCCAATGTCAAAAATTATATCATAGGGGAGGTCGATCTCGCCCCTGAATTAGGCACAAACTTATTGACGATAATCAGCGGATTCTTAACGTTAAAAAAATTGTGCGCTTTTGTCCCAGAATTTTTGTATTATTTTTTGGGGCGAATATTCAAACCGTTAAATTAAGGAGCATTAAATCAATGATCAAATTTCTTGTATGGATAATATTTATTTTTTTATTTGGTTGGCAGATTCTCTCAGATCTTCAATTAGTAAAGGTAGTTCCCTTCATTGAAGCGAATCAGTTGATTTTTGTAGCTCTGTTTTTGTTGGTTAGATCAGAGATATGGAGGTTTGGCGATGATTATCACCGAAAAAAAGGTTTTTAAATTTTGTATGATCTCATTTTTTATTATAGATATTCCGTTTCTTGGTTATGGCTTCTTTACACATAAAAGTAGTTCAGAAATGATTCATGATCTCATGAATTTTGGATGTATTGTAACGTTGTATTTCTTTGTAAATAAAAGTTGGAAAAATTGATTTAGATAGGAGCGAAAATAAAAAAAATATCGGACGTTTTTAGAAAAAAAGAAGTAATGTTTATAATCGTTGCTTCGATATTGGTTGGTTTTATATGTGGAATCCTTACCGGATTAAATTACGTGAGTCGCTTAAAATAAAGAACCATCCGAACAGAGTGAAGATATTTCAAGCAAAATTGTTTTATTTATTGTTATGAGAGGGATCGATTTTGACTTCAGTAAGTTTGCTGACAAATTTTATAGATGATATGACTATTTGCTTTTTGATATTCTTTGTTACTAATTTTTTAAATAAAGACGCTAAAAGGCATGCTATTGTAGGTGATATGTTGGTGGCTATTGTTGTCGGGATCTTCGGACTGATGTTTCAAAGTCTTAACTTGATAATTTGGGTTCTCAGTAGCATCGTTTATCAAAAATTGAGGTATCATCAGCTAAATTACGAGTTTTTGAATCGGAGATTATTCGCAATCGTTCTCTCTTATTTATCGATAATGATATCTGATGGAATTGAAACTTTTGGTCGCTTCATGCTCAGAAAATATAACATCATTAATATATCTAATGATGTTGGTGCATATTTCTACATTATTTTATATATCATAATAACTGTTGTATCAGCTATTACTTTAAAAAGGTCAGAAATTTATAGTAATTTACAAGAAAAAATCGCAGATTTAGAAATAAGTAGCACCATTTTTAGAATCTTGTTCTTCTTAGTGATTTCATTTGTGACGATTTTACTAATTAGTCAGATAGCTCGGATAACTGCTGTAATTCAAATCCCCTTAATTTTGATTTTTTCCATTTTCATCGGATTAACCCTAATTGAGCTGTTTACTTATATTAAATCCTATAGCTATAAGCGAGATGCTGAAATGCAAGTTGTTCAAAATCAGCAATTGAAGGATTACCTTAATAGTATCGAACAGCAGTACCAGGATATTCGGCGTTTTAAGCACGATTATAATAATATGCTTCTTGCGTTGGAAGAGTTTACTAAAAAAGATAATCAAAAGCAGTTTCAAGAATACTATCAAGAATTGGTGAAAGAAAAACCAATTAAAGATGATCTCCAAAAGCTCACAATTAGTCACATCGATAATCTGCAAAATGAACCACTTAAAGGTTTAATTATCCAAAAATTTTTTACCGCGCAAAAAACGGGAGTTGATCTGCAAATTGAGATCGATGACCCAATAAAGATCAACAATACCGATATCTTACCAATCGTGAGAATTTTGGGTATTTTACTTGATAATGCCATTGAACATTTTGTTGAAAAAAAAGAAAAGGAAGTTTAATGTGCGTTTATTAAGTCGTCAGACCTAATTGAAGTCACAGTTTCCAATCGGGCACCAAACCTGAAAAACATCGATCAACTCTTTCAAAATGGGTATACAACAAAAGCTCATCATCTCGGTTTTGGCTTAGCTAATGTTAAAGAACTGGTTAATAAAAATAAATCACTACTTTTAGAAAATTCCTTAGATGAGGGGATTTTAAAAATCACATTAATAATTATGACAGGAGAATAATGAATGTATCCAGTTTACATTTTAGAAGATAACCTCGAACAAAGAGAAGCCTATGTAACTGCAGTTAAAAATTCTATTATGATTAATGATTTGTCGATGGAATTGATTTGTGCAACTGATAATCCTGCTACTTTAATTTCCTCTATTAAACAAGACCACCAAGGATTATTTTTCTTGGATATGGAAATTAATGGAGTGAAAGTTGGGGGCTTACAAACGGCAGTTAATATCCGCAATAAGATTCCTGGCGCTCACATCGTTTTTATAACTACTCATGAAGAACTTTCACTTCTGACTTTAGAGCGAAAAGTTGCGCCGCTCGACTACATTTCAAAGAGTCATGGGCTTGATTATATTAAACAAAGCATCATGGCTGATATGTTAAAAGTTGAACAGTTAATTAAATCTGAGAAATACAAAAAAGAAAATATTTTCACTTATCGGATTGGTAATCACTTTTTTTCTGTTCCGTTGTCCGAACTAGTTTATTTAACGACTTCCAATTCTGGTCGGGTAACAGTTCGGACTTTAACGAAAGATGCCGAATTTTTCGGAAATTTAAATGAGCTATCTCAGAAATATCCGATGCTGTACCGTTGCGATAAAAGTTACTTAGTCAATTTAGATTTATTAGAAAGTTTTGATAACTCCAATCGCGAGTTACATTTTAGAGGTGGCAGTGTTGCATATGCTTCTTTTAGAAAGGCACGCGAGTTGGCAAAAATTTTAAAATAGGAGAATATAAATGAAAAATGCATCTACGACCAAAAACAAAAAATTAAAGCAATTAGTATTTCCCCTACTATTTGGGGTTGTATTACCGCAATTAACGGCTGCAACGATAGTAAATTTTTCGAATTTTAAATATTCATTGCCAGTTTTGTACGTTTTGTCGGCATTGTTCTTGTTAGGAACCGTGAAGTATTGTCTGAGTAACGGATATCTATCGCATTTTTCTTTGAAAAAAGTTTTTAAAGGAATTATGGGAGGAGTTCTAATGTTAGGCTTTGGTCTAGTGTTTAGTTTATTAGCTTCTAAAGTTGGGGTTGACGCTCCAGATGGACTAGCAGATATTTATAAACATATGAATATAATGTTTTTATTCTTGACCCTTTTTGGTCCCATTTGGGAAGAAGTAATATTCAGAGGCATTATTAATGACCGTTTTTTTGGTAACTCGCCATTCGGAATTGTCATTTCTTCCATTTTATTTTCATTGTATCACGGAATTTTTTCTTTATTTCTTGTTTTGTATTTCGGAGCGGGGGTAATATTTAGTCTCGCAAATCGAAATGAAGATGATATCACAGCCTCGATTGTTGCCCATATTTTTTATAACACCGGAATTGTAGTGCTAGGTCTAGTAATGGGCGGTTGATTGATGAAAACAAAAAGTGAAAGAAATACCGGTATTATATTTTCAATTGGGTTTGGTGTTATTTTGCCTCAAATGATTTTACCACTTGTAGAAAGTTTAAAAATCAATTTACTGACCCCTCTCTGGTACATTTTTATAGTACTGTTTTCTATAAAAACATATAGTTATTGCAAACAAAATGAATACATCAAGATATCAAAAAGAAAAATTGCATTTGGATTTTTGTTGGGGATATTTTTAATTGGATTAGAATGGATCTTTTTGTCGATTTTTCCTAACACTTCAGGATCAACAGTTAATTTACATATGTTGTATTTAGAATTTCCTTTAATGTGCTTTCTGGGTCCGATTTGGGAGGAAATAATTTTCAGAGGCATTTTAATTGAGAAAATTCCAGGCAATTCATTTGTAAAAATTTTAATTACTTCGATTTTGTTCAGTTTGTTTCATGGCTATATGTCAATTGTGCTTTTATTTTATTTTATCGTAGGAGTGTTTTTTGGTTTGGCAAACCGGAATGAGAATGATTTGTCCACCTCAATAATTGCTCATATAGTTGTGAACACTGTAGTAGTTATTATAAATTTGATTATCTAAACACCATTATAAAATTTTTAAGTCTGCTGCTGTGTAGTTTGATTAACATCTTACATATAAGCTTGGTATTTCAAACGTATAGATCGGTTATAGTATTGATACCGAATTTTTATTCGAATCAGCGAGTTCTCTTTACCATTATTAGTTCTATGCAAATGCAGATAAGCCCTTAAGCAATTTCATAAGTTACGTTAAAAAGCATAAAATGTACGTTAAATATAATTTGGTTTATTGCGGGATTTGGCTGTTAAAATCATTTTCATAAACAAATTAATCCCTGACCAAGGGAAAAAGGAGAAAATCAAAATGTTAAAAAAGCTCACAGAACAACAGTTAGAAGAAATTAAAGGTGGAAAAACTTTTACGCAATTAACTTGGTTTAGAGACCGTAAAAGTGGAAAATATTGGTGGTGGTTTTAAGTGAAAACATTTTAAATGATTTAATTATGATAGTTATTGGGAGGCGATAAAGCTTTGACAACAATAAGTGTTCAGACCAATTTTATAGATAATATAGCTTTTGCTTATTTAATGATCTGGTTAACTCAATTTTTAAAGGAAAACTTAAAAAAGAGGGATTTTATAAATGATATCCTGGGCGCACTTATTGTTGGAGGGTTGGGTTTTATTTTTCGAAGCTTTAATCTGGTAGTCTGGGTTTTTAGTACTTTGATTTATCAAAAGTTAAGGTATCATCAGTTGGATTATGAATTTTTAAATCGACGATTATTTGCCATTATTCTTTCAAGTGTATCAGTAATGATCTCTGATGGCGTGGAATCTATTATTCGCATGCTGATTACAAAATATGACATCATTAAAATATCGAATGATTTTGGTACCTACGTCTACATTATCCTATATATCTTGATCGCAGTAGTATTTGTTATTTTACTTAAACGGACAGGTATTTACAAAGATATTGAACAAAAAATTATGGATTTAGAAATAAGCCGCACCATTTTTAGAATCTTATTCTTTTTAGTGATTTCAATTGTAACAATTTTACTAATCAGTCAGATAGCCCAGATAACCGCCTTGATTCAAGTTCCACTTACCATGATATTTTTCATTTTCATCGGGTTAACCTTAATTGAGTTGTTTGCCTTTATTAAATCTTATAGTTATAAGAAAGACGCTGAAACTCAGATTGTTCAAAATCAGCAATTAAAGGAATATCTCAATAATATCGAGCAGCAGTACCAGGATATCCGACGTTTTAAGCACGATTACAATAATATGCTTCTTGCGTTGGAAGAGTTCACCAAAAAAGATAATCAAAAGCAATTTAAAGAATACTATCAAGAATTGGTGAAAGAAAAACCAGTTAATGATGATGTTCAAAGACTTTCGATTAGTCATATTGATAGTCTACAAAATGAACCGCTCAAAGGTTTAATTATCCAAAAATTCTTTGCTGCACAAAGAGTGGGAGTTGATCTACAAATTGAAATTGATGATCAAATAAATATCATGAATACTGATATTTTGCCAATAGTTAGAATTTTAGGAATTTTACTTGATAACGCCATTGAGCATTCTGCTGAAGAAAAAGAAAAGGAAGTTGAATGTGCGTTTATTAAGTCGTCGGACTTAATTGAAGTCATGGTTTCCAATCGGGCACCAAACCTGAAAAACATCGATCAACTCTTTCAAAATGGATATACAACTAAGGTTAATCATACCGGTTTTGGCTTAGCTAACGTTAAAGAACTTCTTGATAAAAATAAATCATTACTTTTAGAAAATTCCTTAAATGAAGGGATTTTAAAAATCACATTAATAATTATGACAGGAGAATAATGAATGTATCCAGTTTACATTTTAGAAGATAACTTGGGTTTTCCGCTGAAAAAAGTTTTTAGATGAGTTATGTGTAGAGTTCTGACCTTTGGTTTTGGTCTAATTTTAGCTTCTTATTTTGTATTTCATGGTGGGTGTAATATTTAGTCTTACAAATCGTAATGAATATAACATGACAGCCTCAACTCTTGCCCATGTTTTTATAATACCGAAACTGTAGTGTTTAGTTTTATACTGTAAGCTTTTCTATTAAACATTACTCGTTTGAATATTGTTTAACGTAGTCGAGAACTTCTAACATATTCTTTGCACACACATCTGCATTAGATTGGTCTATCTTCATCCGGGTCTCTTGATACGCAATAGTCTTAATTCCTGCATTTTTAGCAGCAGTGATGCCGTAATAAGAATCTTCTACTGTGAGACATTCGTCAGCAGCAAGGTTTAATTCGTTTAATGTTTTTAAATAAATCTCAGGGTTAGGTTTACTTTGCTGTAAAGCTTCCCCACTGTTGATCACATCGAAGTAATCTTTTATTTGACAAGCTTCTAAAACTTCTAAAATATGTTGTCGAGTTGATGAAGATGCAACTGCTAACGATAATTTATGCTCTTTAGCGTAGTCTAAAATAAATAAGATATCTTTTCGAAATAAGCTTTGATAGTCAATATTCTTGTATTGCTTTTCAGAGAAGCGATCAAATTCACGTTCAACTTCTTTAATTGACAATTTGTCGTCCAAAAATTTTTGCAATAAGCGATATAAATCTTCGTAAGATTTTCCAACCAATTGTAAGAAATCTTTATCAGAAAAATTATGATTTGGATTGAACTCAGCGATAAATGCTTTTTGAATTTGAAAATCATGATATTCGGTATCTACGATAACTCCGTCCATGTCAAATATTATTCCTTTTAAATTAATGACCTCATCCTCCTCATAACAAAGAAACCGATTTCAAAAATAGTTAAGTTCAGAATAACATAATAGACAAAGTTAAAAAAGATAATCAGCGAACTATAAGAATAACAAATGACTCTATGTATTCTTAGACTATTATTCATGGGTTAAACATGTAAGTTTCAAACAAAAAGAGAAGCACCTATTAGCTTCTCTTTAATGAGACTAAACCATTTTTAAGCAAGTGTTTTAATCTCGACTCAAAAAAATAAAATTCATAAACATAAACTGTAATATATAAATATACTCCTGTTCGTTTAATTGTCCCAATATTTTGGATTTCTTCCACCTTGGTCCGTAACATGTAACATCAAAAGTAAATATTTGACTTGTGTTAACTTTACTTCCTGGAATTAGAATGGATTAATCGTTACTTAAATCACTCTATTTGAATGAGACGATTTTTACCAATCCATCAGGATCCTTATTCTTTAACCCTTGTTTTGTTTCTGTTTATACATGTGACGGATGGAATCTTTCAAATCTTCTATCCACTGCCAATTGTATAATTTGTTTTAAAACATGGTCATCGTAATGAGAAAATTAAAAAATAAATATAAAGGGTTTACATTCCTTTTAAAAAAACATATAATTCGTTTGTTAATTAAAACGTTTCATTTTTAAATTTTCCTTTAAAATTAATAATGATAGCGTTTTAAAATATAATAAGTGAAACGTTTTAAGGAGGAAATATGTCTGTTGTTTTAGCAAGGATAGATCAGAGATTAATTCATGGGATAACGGTTAATCAGTGGAATCGGGTCTTACATCCAAAAAGATTTATGGTTGTTGACGATCTTATTAGTCAAGATGAAATGGTTAAATCTAGTATGAGGATGAGCAAACCGGCGGGTACAGGAATGTCAATTATTGATTGTGAAACAGCTATTAATAATTTTAAAAGCGGAAAATACGATTCTCATTCAGTATTTTTAATTTGTAAGGAACCTATTACGATTTTAAGACTAATTCAAGGTGGTGTAGAAATTCCTGAAGTAAATGTAGGTGCTTTATTTGAAGAAGAAGGAAGAGTTCCTTTTACTAAAAGAGTAGCGTTAAACGAAGAAGAGATTAAAGATTTGAAACAAATCAGTGCAGCAGGAATTCCAGTTTTTTTCCAATATACTCCAGATGATGATGAACGAATAAGTTTTGAAGATGTTCTTAAAAAGAAAGGTGAAAAATAATGCCTACATTCTTACAAAATATACTCATAATTATGTTAGCTGCCTATATGGCTTGGGATAACGGGACAGGTAATCAAATTACTGGAAATTGGCCAGTAATTATTGGATTACTAGTTGGTTTAATCATGGGAGACATGGGAACAGGGTTGTCAATTGGTGGAACCCTGCAGCTAATGTCATTAGGTGTCGCAGCAATCGGAGGATCTTCGATTCCTGAATATGGAGTTGCTACTATTGTAAGTGTCTTTTTAGCAATAAGAACCGGGGCGAGCACAGGAACGGCTATAGCAGTCGGTCTACCAGTTGGAATGTTAACAATGCAATTAGATATTATTGTAAAAATTGTTAATAATTTCTTTGCTCATTGGTCTCAAAGAATGTTGCATGAAAAGAAATTTGACAAAATGGATCCCATTTTTTATTTGACAGTTGCTTGTTGGATGCTTAAATATGTGATTCCAATTATGCTGGTAGTTTTATTTGGAACGCCAATCGTTAAAATGATTTTGCATGTTATTCCAGCATGGTTTACAAATGGGTTAACTATAGCTGGTGGAATGCTGCCAGTTGTTGGTATTGGTATGTTATTAAGATTTATGCCAGTAAAGAAATACCTCACATACTTAATTTTAGGTTTTGTTGCAGCAGCGTATGTTAAAATTCCGATTTTAGGCATTGCATTAATTGGTGGTGCAGCGGCTTATGCCATTTATAAAAATAATTCTCAAAATTTAGTTAAATCAGATTTACAGCAAGAAGTTGAAGGAGATGATTTTGATGAGTAAAGATACGACAGTTAATCCTACAGAAACAAATAAGTTAACGGTAAAAGAACGTAAAAACATGTTTCATCGATGGATCTTTTTTTCTGGATTAGGATATAATTTCGAAACCCAGCAAGCTCCTTCAGTTGCTTTTTCTATGCGTAAAGCTTTGAGAAAAATTTATCCGAACGACGATGATTATATTAAATCAATGGATAATCAGTATAAATATTTTAATGTAACTCCTCAGATGGGAAATATAATTTTAGGAGCAAGTCTGGCAATGGAGGAAAAAGATGGTATTAAGTCTTTAAATGCAGTTCAGGCGTTAAAAACTTCTTTAATGGGTCCATTTTCTGGTGTAGGAGATTCTGTTTTTTGGATTTTATTACCAACGATAATGGGATCAATTGCTGGATATATGGCACTACAAAAGAATGCCATTGGTGCCATAATCTGGATGTTGATTTATGTAGCGTTATATTGGGTTAAGATGTGGCTGTTTAATATTGGATATACATCTGGAACCAAGTTAGTAACAACGTTAGGAGCAAAAATTAACATATTTACTGATGCAATTTCAGTAATGGGTTTAATGGTAGTTGGTTCGTTAATTTCTACTGTAGTTAAAGTATATGTCCCATTAAAATTCCAAACGGGTAAAGTTGCATTGTCATTACAAACAGGCGTTTTAGACAAAATTATGCCTGGTTTATTGCCAGTGTGCATTGCTTGGGCAGTTTATTATCTGTTGGGTAAAAAATCATGGACGCCAACAAAAATAATTTTGCTAATTATTGCAGTTTGTTTATTAGGATCTTTAACAGGCGTTTTAGGAATCGCTAAATAAAAGGAGAATATTATATGAAACGTCATTACGTTATTGCTTCACATACAAAATTAGCAGCAGGAATGGCAGATACATTAAAATTTTTTGTTACAAAAGATATAGATTTAATTGTTTTAACCGCTTATGTAGATAATAAACCAATTGATGCTCAGGTTAAAAATATTTTTTCTAATATTTCAGCTGAAGATGAGATAATTATTCTAACTGATATTATGGGAGGATCGGTTAATCAACAATTCTTTTCTTATATTTATCGTCCGCATACCCATGTTATTTCTGGAGTTAATTTACCGTTGGTGATGGCAATTGTGATGGAACCGACTGATGATTATTTAATTCCTGAGAGAATACGCCAAATTATTGATGAGGCTAAGCAACAACTCGTTTACGTTAATGATAGGGCTCAAGAAAATGCGGGTGATGAGGATGAATGATTGGAAGAAAAGAGGAATAATATACGAAATTTATCCACAAAGTTTTAAAGATACAAATGGTGATGGAATTGGTGATCTTAAAGGGATAATTGAAAAGTTACCATATATTAAAAAGTTGGGTGCTAACATCGTCTGGTTAACACCGATCTACCAATCTCCATTGATTGATAATGGTTACGATATAAGCGATTATACAAAAATTAATCCAATTTATGGAACGATGGATGATTTTAACCGTTTAATTGAATTATGCCATGAGAAAGAAATTAAATTAGTAATGGACTTGGTAGTTAACCATACCTCAGATCAAGCTAAATGGTTTCAAGAGTCCAAAAAAAGCCGTAACAATAAATATAGTGATTACTATATTTGGCGTGATCCAAAAAGTGATGGTTCTGCCCCTAGTAATTTAGGATCAGCGTTTGGTGGCTCTGCATGGGAATATGTCAAAGAAAGGGGACAATACTACTTACATTTATTTGCAAAAAAACAGCCTGATTTAAATTGGGAATCTACAGAAATGCGCCAATCTTTGTATGATATGATGAAATTTTGGCTGGATAAGGGTGTAGATGGATTTAGATTAGATTCGATTAGTTTAATTTCTAAGCCAAATGTATTTGATGACGTACCTATTGAAGATAACAAAAATTATGGAGCTTATTATTATGGTTCATCGAACGGTACGTCTTTGCATGAATATTTACAAGAAATGAATAGAGAAGTTTTTAGCAAGTATGATGTTATAACGATTGGCGAAACACCACATACGACTCCAAAACAGGCTCAAAAATATATAAATTTGGAAAAGCCAGAATTAGATATGGTTTTACAATTTGAACATATGCACGTAGATTATGGAGAATATGGTCGTTATTCAGATTTAAGGTTTAAGTTAAGTGATCTCAGAAATTCTTTAGTCAAATGGCAAAATTCTTTAACTTGGAATACTAATTATTTAGGTAATCATGATCAGCCACGTTTGGTATCAAGATTTGGTGATGATGATAAATATCGGATAGAATCGGCTAAAATGCTGGCAATGATAACAATGCTTCAAAAAGGAACTCCGATGATTTTTCAAGGCGATGAAATTGGAATGACTAATGTGGCTTTTGAGAGTTTAAATCAGTTTAAAGATATTGAAGCATACAATACGTATGAATTTTTAGTTAAAAAAGGACTAAATAAGGATATTGCTTTAAAAATTGTAAAAAATAAATCTAGAGATAATTCTCGAACTCCCATGCAGTGGAATAATGAAAAAAACGCTGGTTTTTCTACGGCTAATCCATGGATTAAGATTAACAATAATTATGATAAAATTAATGTCAATGAGACATTACGTGATGAGGATTCGATTTACTCTTTTTATCAAAAACTTATAAAGATAAGAACTAAATTAAAAGTAGCAATTGATGGAGATTTTAATTTAATATCCGCTGATGACTCATCAGTATTTGCTTATACCAGAATTCTAAAAGATAGACAGATGTTGGTTATCGGATCTTTTTCTAATAAGAAAGTCAAATTTGAGATACCAAACAACATTAGAAATAAAGAGAGTAAGAGAATTTTATCTAACTATGACGATTCTCCGCAAAATCTATCTGACATTATATATTTGCGACCATATGAAGGGATAGTATTTGATAATGGTTAATATGAAAGATGTTGCTAAAGAAGCGGGTGTTTCTTTAGGAACAGTTTCTAACTATTTAAATCAAAAAAAATTAAAACCAGAAACCGAAAAAAGAATAAAAAAGGCAATTAAAAAACTCCATTATGTGAGAAATAATGCTGCTCGGGATTTAAGAAAAAATAATTCTAGTTATGTAGTTTTTGTTCTTCCAACTGTATGGACTCCCTTTTTTTCTGAATTAACTTTTTGGATTCAAAAAGATCTTGATCAAATTGGATATAAAACTATACTCTGTTTGTCTGAGAATCAGTACGAACAGGAAAAAGGTTTTGTTGATATGGCAGAAGAGCAGAGAGTTGCAGGTATAATATCTGTTTCATATTCCAATATTACTAGTCATGTTCATTCAGGCATTCCACTTGTTTCAATTGAGAAGGAGGATACGGGACTGTTTTCGCTAATTTCTTCGGATAATTATTCAGGCGGTGAATTAGCTGCATCTGAATTAAAGAAACGTGGAGCATCCAAATATTTCTTTGTGGGTTCTGATAATGAATCATTAAAAGCGATGACCGCACGAAAGTCTGGTTTTGTTGATTTTTGTAATAGAAATCATCTTGAATACTTATTATATAAAATTTCCTCAACTAGTAACGAGCCAAAATTTAACGATCAACTATCTAATGTTACAAAAAAATTAATCGATTATAGTAAAACTTGTGATAATTTGGGAGTATTTGCTTATACGGATGAGGTAGCATTTAAGTTGTATCTAAAGATTTTGGATCAAGGAATTAAAGTTCCAGATAAAATTCAAATTATAGGATTTGATGGTTGGAAGTTATCAAAAGATCAATCATTAGACTTATCATCCATTAGACAACCAATTAAAGATATTGCAAAGAATGCTGTGAGAGAGTTAGATTCTCAAATTAAAGGGAAATCATTTGATAAAACTCCACGGATTATGCTGCCGGTATCTTTTTACTCTGGAAAGACTACTCGAGAAGTCGATTAAAAGTTTATATAGGAGACATTTAATTTGTTTGTGAAATCAAAAAATCTTTATTTAGAGTGGCGTAACGATGATCGAGTTTTACAAGTAATACCTTGGGGAGAGGGATTACGAGTTAGAGAAACAAAAAATAAATTTTCTGAAAATAACTGGGCACTTACAGAAGATGTAGATGTTGATGATTTTGAACTTAAATATAGTGATGATGTAAGTTACATTAGAAATGGATCTGTGAAAGCTACAGTAGATCATTTTGGTAAAATTGTTTTTTACGATCTAAATGAACACCTATTGTTAGAAGAATACTGGCGGATTAGAAGACATTCTTTGCCAAATCAACAAGATCAAAATGATTTTATTGATTCAAATATGGTAAACCAATTTGTCAGCGCGCTAAAAGTTGAGGGACGTGAATTAACTCCGAAAACAGGTGGAGATTATTTCGCCACGGTTAGATTTGAAAGTCAAGATAATGAACATATATATGGAATGGGTCAGTATCAACAAAGTCAATTAGATTTAAAATATTGTACTTTAGAATTGGCCCAAAGAAACTCTCAAACTACGGTTCCTTTTATGATGTCTAGTAAAGGGTACGGGTTTTTATGGAATAATCCAGCTATCGGGAGAGTAACTTTTGCAAAAAATATTACCGAATGGACAGCAATAGATACAAACGAAATAGATTATTGGATTTGTTGTGGTCAGACTCCTAAAGAAATAACTGAGAAGTATGTTCAAGTAACTGGGCGTCCTTCGATGATGCCTGATTATGGATTAGGTTTATGGCAAAGTAAGATGCGATATCAGACTCAGGAAGAATTGTTAGAAGTTGCCCGGAGTTATTACAATCAAAATATTCCTTTATCTGTAATTGTTATTGATTTTTTTCACTGGACTAAACAGGGCGATTTTAAATTTGATTCCAAGTATTGGCCTGATCCAGAATCAATGGTCGGAGAATTAAAATCAATGGGAATTGAATTAATGGTTTCAGTTTGGCCAAATATTGATGAGCGATCCGAAAATTATGATGAAATGTTAGAAAAAGGATATTTAATTCGATCGGATAAAGGGTCAAGGGTTTCGATGAAGTTTCAAGGTAACTCAATTTTTTTTGATGCTACCAATTTCGAAGCAAGGAATTATGTTTGGAGTAAGGTAAAAAATCATTATTACAAATATGGAATCAAAATTTTTTGGCTTGATGAAGCTGAACCTGAATATTCTCCGTATGATTTTGATTTATATCGATTAAAAATTGGTCGTAACACATCTGTTGGAAATATTTATCCTAAAATGTTGGCAAAAGGATTTTTCGAGAACATGAAAAATGAAGGTCAAGATAAAGTCGTTAACTTAATTCGTTCTGCTTGGGCAGGCAGCCAAAAATATGGTGCTTTGGTTTGGAGTGGAGATATTGATTCAAGTTTTCGTTCTTTACGCAATCAATATCAAGCAGGGTTAAACATGGGTATTGCTGGTATTCCTTGGTGGACAACTGATATTGGTGGATTTCATGGGGGTGTGATTGATGATCCAAAGTTTAAAGAGTGTTTAATTCGTTGGTTTGAATATGCAACATTTTGTCCAGTCTTAAGAATGCATGGTGATCGTGAACCGCATGAAAATCCATTGGATTCTTCAAGTGTTGCCAGCGGTGCGGCTAATGAAGTGTGGTCTTATGGGGAAGAAACCTTAAACATTTTACGAAAATTTATTACTATTCGTGAAAATATTAAGCCTTATATTAAAGACCTTTACCAGGAAGCTCACCGTTATGGGTACCCGTTAATTAGAACTCTTTACTATGAATTTCCTAAAGATACCAATTCAGTTAATGTATCTGATGAGCATATGTTTGGAAGCGACATTTTAGTAGCACCAATTTTTGATTTTGGGATTCGCAAACGAGATGTTTATCTTCCGACATTTTCAGAATGGATAAATATTTGGACGAAAGAAGAATTTTCTGGTGGTCAAGTAATTGAAGTTGATGCCCCTTTAGATCGAATACCGATTTTTGTTAAGAAGGATGCAGAATTATCAAGAAAATTAAACTTATTCACGATATAATTTTAGAAAATTAAATTTTTTTATTTTTGTTGACATTCAATATTTAGCGTGTTAATCTTGCCAAGTTGAACGATTTAATTAAATATACGAGGCTCCTACACGGACATAAGCTGCTGTACAGAAACGTTGCGAAACGCCAATGTATAGGACAGAAATAACCGAACGAAGGTTATTTCCCAAGTAGCTAATGACTGACGTCTTTACGCCGGGTAGTGCTAAAATAAAAGATTTATTTTAGGGGGCCGCGATTTATTCGCGGCATTTTTTTATCTAATGCCGTACCCTAGTCGCGGCTATTATTATTTGTAGGAACCTCCTTAGACTCAACTGTCAGGAGGTTTTTTATTATGTACGAAACAAAAGATTACATCAAGATTGCTCAACAAACACCAAAAACGGTGCTGCAAATTTTTGATTCACAACTTAGTGGATTAAAAAAACAAGATTTGAATGAACAGCGGGAAAAGTATGGCAGCAACAAAATTAATTACCAGCGGAAAACCCCGCTTTCAATTCAATTTTTCCAAGCATTTATTACTCCATTTACAATTGTCCTTGCAATTTTAGGGCTGATCTCCTTTTGCACCGATTATTTATGGTCGGCGCCTGCCGATCGAGATTTAACTGGAACCATTATTATTTCAATCATGGTTCTAACCAGTGGGATTATGACTCTAATTCAGTCTGTTAAATCAAATAATGCTGCAGATAAGCTTCAGTCAATGGTTAAAGTTACCACCGGAGTGTACCGTGATGGCTACCTGCAAGAGATCCCTTTAGATGACCTAGTAGTGGGAGACATTGTGAAACTGGCTGCGGGGGACATGATTCCAGCAGATTTACGCTTATTGCAAGTGCGAGATCTTTTTATTTCTCAAGCAGCATTGACAGGGGAAAGTTATCCCGTTGAAAAGCATGCCGAATACGAAGCAAGTAAATATGAAAACATTACTGATAGTCCCACTCTTGCATTTATGGGAAGTAATGTTGTGAGCGGTACTGCAATGGGGATGGTAATCGCTGTAGGTAAAGAGACCCGTTTTGGTCAGGTAACGCAAAGTATCACTAACAACAAGCCAACCCCAACGAATTTTGATTTAGGCATCAGTCAAACTTCGTGGCTACTGATCCGTTTTATGGCAGTAATGGCACCGATTGTCTGCGTTTTAAATGGACTAACCAAAGGAGATTGGGGTCAAGCTCTACTGTTTGGTTTATCCACAGCCGTTGGTTTAACGCCTGAGATGCTGCCAGTAATTGTAACGACTAATCTGGTGCGCGGGGCACTAAGAATGTCTAAAAGCGGAACAATTGTAAAAAATATTAATTCAATTCAGAATTTTGGCGCAATGGACGTTCTCTGCACTGATAAAACGGGGACTTTAACGCAAGACAAAATTATTTTGGAATATCATTACAACGTGAATCATCAAGAAGAAGACCAAGTCTTGAAATATGCGTATCTAAACAGCAGATTTCAGACGGGACTCAATAATTTAATGGATAAGGCCGTCATTAAAGCGGCTGAACGTGAACTTTCGATTGATGATGATTGGTATGAAAAAGTTGATGAACTGCCGTTTGATTTTTCAAGGCGCCGGATGAGTACCATTGTAGAAGAAGCTGACGGAAAGATTGAAATGATTACTAAAGGTGCAATTGAAGAAATGCTTGAGGTCTCTGATTTTGTAAGGTCAAAAGGAAAAGATGAACCATTAACTGATGCGTGGAAAGATCAAATTTTGACTCAAGTGGCAGATCTCAATCAGGATGGATTGCGAGTACTCGGTTTAGCTATAAAAAATTATCCGACGCCGAGCGTTGGTGATGAACTATCAGTTGCAGATGAATCTGAAATGATCTTTCTAGGGTACTTAGCATTTCTCGATCCGCCTAAGAGCACGGCTGCTAAATCGATTCAAGCCTTAAAAGATCATGGTACTGATGTAAAGATTATTACAGGTGACAGTTTACTGGTCACCAAAGCAGTATGTCGCAACATTAATTTTGATGCTGACAACGTGTTGACGGGAGCTAAAATTCAAAATTTAACGGACCAAGAATTAGCTGAGGCAGTTGAAGTTAATAATGTTTTTGTCAAAGTCTCTCCTGAACAAAAGGCTCAAATTGTTAAGACTCTGCGCAACAATAATCACGTCGTCGGATTTTTAGGCGATGGGATTAATGATGCACCTTCCATGAAATCTGCCGATGTTGGAATTTCGGTCGATACAGCGGTTGATATTGCTAAACAATCGGCTTCAATTGTCCTGCTGCAAAAAGATTTGATGATTTTGGAGCAAGGAGTTGTTGGCGGAAGACAAACATTTGGCAATATTATGAAATATATTAAGGCAACTTGTTCTTCTAATTTTGGTAATGTATTTTCAGTTTTATGCGCCA
The DNA here is from genome assembly GCF_033095965.1 of Xylocopilactobacillus apis. Taxonomy (NCBI): domain Bacteria; kingdom Bacillati; phylum Bacillota; class Bacilli; order Lactobacillales; family Lactobacillaceae; genus Xylocopilactobacillus; species Xylocopilactobacillus apis. Next base: position 1,727,369 of record NZ_AP026801.1, on the reverse strand, counting down.
GTGCGTTTTTGCCATTTTTACCAATGCAGCCGATGCAGCTGTTGTTATTGAATTTAATTTACGATTTATCATGCTTGTCGATTCCTTGGGATCATATGGATCAGGAATATTTAAGAGTTCCGCGTAAGTGGGAAGCCAAAAGTATCTCCAGTTTTATGAAATATATTGGACCGACAAGTTCAGTCTTTGATATTACGACTTATATTGCAATGTATTGGGTGATTTGTCCTGCGGTTCTTGGTCAGTTTTTCCCTGCAACTGCAGGAGCTGGACGCCAAGAATTTATTCAGCTATTCAACAGTGGGTGGTTTGTTGAATCGCTTTGGACTCAGACGTTAGTAATTCATGTTTTACGAACTGAAAAGATTCCGTTTATTCAAAGCCGAGCTTCTGGCATTGTCACTTTGGTAACCTCAATCGCCCTCTTGTTTGGTTCAGTTCTCCCGTTTACGAACATTGGTCGCCATTTACAGTTGACAGCGTTACCCGTAAGTTTTTGGTTTCTGCTGGCAGCTACCTGTGTTGCATACATTGTGCTTGTGACGTTTGTAAAGAATTGGTATATCAAGAAAACAGGTTCACTATTGTAGGAGGTAGTTAGTATGAAAAGAAAAATAATTCGTTATCCAGTTCAGGCATCGATTGCCCTAACTTGGATTTTATTAGGAATTGCGTGGATTATGCGTCATCAAGGACTCCCGGCAATCTTATTTTTAGGAGCAGGAGCCCTGATGTTGGTCGATGCAGTAACGGATGTTTTTAAAAAATTGAATAATTTATCCGACAACTAATTAAACATAACTCATCTAATTAAGGATGAGTTTTTTTTGATTAAAAGTATAACAATTGGTTATATTTTGCTAGTACATATAAGTATTTGATTGAGGTAAGGCATCCTCGCATAATAAATATTAGAAGAATTTTGAAAGGGGGAAGTTTTGAAAAGAAAAATTGCTTTAATTAGCGGACTATTAGTTTTGTTAATAGGAATCTTTAGTCTCGATTTCATCCGCAGTCACGAACATCAAAAAGTTACTACCAGTCCCGTAGTTGTTACCAAAAAGGGTCAAAATAATAAAAAACTTGGTCAAAAAGGGAAAGTACTAATTGTTTTCTTTTCACGATCTGGCACCAATTACCCCGGCGTGACTTTGAAAATTGGACATACTCAGCGAATCGCTAATGAAATTGCACAAGTCACCAAAGGTGAAAAGTTTGAAATTAGAACTGCTAAAGCTTATCCCAAAAATTATGAGGCAACAGTCAATCAGGCAGAAAATGAACAGCAGCGTAATGCAAGACCCAAAATTGTAGGTCCTTTACCCAAAATTTCTAAGTATTCAACAATTTTTTTAGGTTATCCCATCTGGTGGGGTGATATTCCCATGCCTGTCCGGAGTTTTATGGATGCAGTTGATTTAAATCATAAAAGCGTTATTCCGTTTTCAACTAATGAAGGTTCTGGTTGGGGAGATTCGCTTGAAACACTAAAGCAGCAATATCCACAGGCAGATTTTCGGGGAGGTTTTGAAATTCAGGGACAAAAAGCTGATAACGCGCAAAAACAAATTGATTCTTGGCTGCACAGCTTAGGTTATTAGGAGTATTAAATGTTAAAAAAACATCCAGTTGCGTTGGAATTAGTTTGGTTTATTTGCCTAATTTTATTTCCACTGCCATTAATTCTTCTTTTAAATACCGAGATGTCAACGACAACTGGCACTCAGATTTTAATTATTGATAGCGGGCTGGTGGCGTACAGTTGGTGGTTAGCGGAAGTGCTGTTATCAACGCGCCCTCGATGGTTAGATCGCTTGATTGGTCTGCCTTCATTATATTTTGTGCATTCATTACTAGGGGCTGGCTCTTTAATCTTAGCCTTTGTTCATCACCAATTTATGACCTCAATGGGTTATTGGATCCAACTTACTGGAAATATTGCATGGTATTTGCTTATTTTTGGAATTATATACGCCAGCATCTTTCTATCAGGTTGGTTTGTCGATCGTTTTCGCTGGGCAGCTCAGTTAAAGCAAAAATTCGAAAAGGTGTTCAAACATCAATTATCAATTTGGCTTCATCGTTTAAATTTGATTGTCATTATTGCAATTTGGCTGCACGTTCATCTTATTGGTCGAATTAATTTCCATCTTGGTTTCATGTTGGTTTTTGATACTTATACCGTTTTGACGCTTGCTTGTTACTTGTGGAAAAAATGGATCTTAGAAATGAATTATTGGCAGGGAAAACTAGTAGAAAATGCGTCCTTAAGTTCTCAAACTCGGCGGCTTGTAATCGATTTTGGATCTAATAAACCACCGTTTAAAGCAGGAGATTATTTCTTTTTTATATTTAAAGATATTTCAACTGAGGCTCACCCGTTCTCAATTTCAAATTCTCAACCTGATCAATCTGATCAAGTAGTTTTGACGGTCCGCGAATTAGGAGATTATACTCGCAAGCTTTCGGCTTTGAAACTTGGCAGTCCAGTTAAAGCTGAAGGACCATTTGGACGTTTTGATGCAATTGTAAAAAGCAGCGACGAACCACTCGTATTAATCGGAATGGGGACAGGTGTTGCTCCACTTTTAAATATAGCTGCTAAGTACTATCAAACTCGTTCTATTTCACTTATTTGGACGGTCACTAACGAGCAGGAAATGTATTTTGATTCTTATTTTAAAGATTTAGAGCAAAAAGGCTGTAAGTATCACGTTCAAGTTGGCAGATTAAAGCCCGATCAACTTACCGCAATAGTTAGCAAGTCTGAAGTAAAATCTGCTCGCTTTCTAGTAGTTGGCGGAGCTAGATCGGTTATTAATGTTGAAAAAATGCTTAGAAAAATTGGAGTTCAAAGAAAAAACATTTTTGATGAAAGGTTAACGATGTAAAACAGACAGATGAAAAATCTAAAGAAAGATTGACAATTATTGTTGCTCTAATGGTTGGTTTATTGATTACTGCTTGTACAGTTCAATCAAATAAACATCCAGAGAGTTCAAATGTTAGTAGAGTGCATCATTCTAAACCAAAGAAGACACTTTTAATTTATTATTCACTTACCAAGAATACTGCCCGTTTAGCTAATACAATCGGTAAGCAACCGGGAATTGAATCAGTTGAAATTAAAACTAAAAAATCTTATCCAACGACTGATAATGATCAAGTTAATAAATTAGTGAAAGAAAAGCAGAATAAGCATCAATTTGATCAGTTAAAAAGAGTTCCTAAAAATTTAAATCAATATCAAAAGATTATAATCGGGTTCCCAATTTGGAGTAATGATATGGCTTATCCCATGCAGTCGTTTCTTGCTCAAAATAAAGAAACTTTAAGTCATAAAGTTATTGTTCCATTTACTACGAGTTCGATGGCAGAAGCAAGTGCAATTAGAAATACAGAAGCAACAATTCGTCGCTTGGTACCCGGGGTAAATTTACAAAAAGGTTTGAATTTAGCTTCTAGTGACCTCGATTCCAAACGGATTACGAGTTGGATTAATCAGACGGTTTTAAAAACGCCTTCTAAAAAAACAGCCATCACAATTAGGACTGGTTCTGAAGTTTTTAAAGGATATTTAAATAATTCAGCTGCAGCAAAAGATTTCGCTAAACATTTACCCCAAAAATTAAATGTCAAAAATTTTGCGACCGGATATCCAGAAAAATATGCAAAGCTGCCTTTTAAATTGAGATTAAATGACACGAAAGGTGATGATCCGGGTAAAGGGGACCTTGATTATAATTCTAAAAATCAAAGTTTGTTTTTCTACCATGGACGAGTAGGTAAATTTCAAGAATTACATCGCATTGGGCACATCAATGATAGTAAATATATTAATTTTGTTAGCAGTCACCAAGAACCTTTTGAAGCTCAAATTGAATTGAGCAACTAAAATAAGGAAGATTATATGGAATTATCAAAAAACAGAAAAAATTTATTAGTTTTAATATTAGCTTTAGGAACATTTGGAGTAACAAATACTGAGATGGGAATTATGGGCATCCTGCCAATTATTTCTCGCCAGTATAATGTAAGCATTGCTACGGCTGGTGGTCTAGTTAGCTACTTTGCCTTAATTATTGCAATTTGCGGTCCTTTTTTACCGGCATTGTTAGCCCGCTTTAATAAGAAAAAAATCATGCTGCTGGCAATTGGATTATTCGTTGTCAGCTGCCTTGCTTCGGCGTTTATCACGGATTTTAAATTGTTATTATTAGCCCGATTATTACCAGCATTTTTACATCCCGTTTTTGTTTCATACGCCATGTCTACGGCAGCCCTAATAGCTGATAACAATGCAGAATCCTCACGCTTTGTCTCACGCGTCTTTATGGGAGTTTCTGCCGGAATGGTTTTAGGGGTTCCTCTTGCTAATTTAATCGCTAGTTTAGGAAGCTTTCGATTAGTGATGCTGACTTTTGCGGCGATTAATACCTTGATTTTGATCGCTTGTGCAGTCTATTTGATTTCCATTAAAGATCAAAATACCCAAAGTTTTAAAGCGCAAATGAAGGCGTTGATTCAGCCGCAGACCTTGATTGGAATCGTCACAATTATCTGTTTAAATGGAGCCGTGTTTGGATTTTACAGTTATTTATCTGACTTTTTAGAAAAAGTTAGTTTATTGTCAGCAGTCGTAATCAGCGCTCTATTGTTAGTGTATGGTTTGGCTAATGTTTTAGGAAACGGACTTGCCGGGAGCCTTTTAGCAAGTAACCCGCATAAAGTATTAGTGGATTTGCCGATTGTGATGTTAGTGCCCTATTTAATAATTTATTTTTTAAATCAGAATTTATTTTTAAGTTTCATCTTAATTTTAATTATGGGGACATTTGCGGGAATTGATCAGAATTTAAACCAGTACATTATGAATGATGCTTTGAAAGAAAGTCCCGATTTAGCCAACGGCTTGTTTATTACGGGCGCTAATTTAGGAACAACGTTTGGCTCAATGATTGCCGGGAAATTTATTACTACGTGGGGAACTAAAAGCTCATTGTTGGCGACCGAAATACTTTTAGTGATAGCTATTGTTATCATTATGTTGAATCCCTATTTCAAGAAAAAGAAGAATTCTTGATTATTTACCTAATGACTCTTTGACTTGTTTTAAAAATACTTTTCCCACGTTCGATAAAGTAGTACTGCGACTCCAAATTAAGCTACTTTGGGCGGTTTGCCGCGGATTAAGCGGAATAAATTTTAAATTGCTGCCCCTGGTATTAATAATTCCATTGAAAGCCAGAGCCGCCCCCATTCCAGCAGCAACTAAAAGTGAAGCATTATACAATAGATTGTAAGTGGCAATGATCTTGTAATGAGCTTGACTGGTACCCAACCAATCTTTTAGCAGAGTTTCAACTCCTCGCTGCTGGGAGATAATTAATTCAAGATTGTTAAAATCAGGCGGATTAAGATGCTTTTTTTTAGCTAAAGGAGAATCATTTCGCACTAAAAGCCCCCATTCAACATCACCTGGAAGACTGATAAATTCAAATTTTTGTTTGTCATTGGGTTCCATTACAACCCCAAAATCAAACAATCCAGTTAATAAATTTTTTTGAACTTCGTCAGCGTTATTACTAACTAAATTGACTTTAATTCTCGGATATAAAGATCTCATCGACTTGATAACTTCTATTATTGACATTATTGTCTGAGATTCACCGCTTCCGATAGTAAGAGTTCCTGTCAGTTCTCCCGGATTTTGAAGATTGTCCTCGGTCTTGTTGACTAATGATAAAATTTGACGTGCTTGATTTGCAAGGTATTCGCCGCTTTCAGTTAATTCGATTTGGCGGCCGCCTCGATCAAATAAAGTGATTCCTAATTCTTCTTCGAGCTCTCTAAGTTGACGTGAGACATTGGGTTGAGACACGTGTAATTTTTGTGAAGCACGACTGATATTTTTTTCTTCTACGACAGCTAAGAAGTATTGTAAGACACGAATTTCCATCCCGATCTCCTAATTTGTTAATTAAGCTAATTATAAATGATTATAAATTAAGGTACCAATGAGGTTTAATTCCAATAATCATTCTTTAGCCTGATTCAACTAAGACAATAATTTGATTTAATTGTATTGTAATGATGAATTTACGTAAAACGTGAACGCAATTAATAAACGTTAATGCGTTAAAAAGTTCAATTAAGGTAATTTTATCCATTGTTTAACAAAGCAGATTTATAATTTATTCAATTAAAGAGGGATCTAAAATGAAAAAGATGAAGTTTCAGGTCTTACTAGAGAAACACCCGACGAAGTATACGCCAATTATGAAATTTTATTATTGGCTGATTTTTCCTTTGATAACAGCTGATCTGTCAGTAATAATGTCTTTTTTAAATTCCGATTTATCTGCTTGGAATGATTTAATGAAGCTAATCAGTGGATTTTATCTTTTATTGTACTTAGTCACATTGGCCTTAGATTTAAACTTAAGGCAAAAAGAAGGACCTGAATATAGATATTGGAATTTCCTTTAATGGAGTGTTGAATGAGAAGAAATTTTTATCAAAAAATTATTGAAAAATATCCTACTAAATATACGGCGATTAGAATTTTTAACCACCGTTTTTTAGATCCTGTATTTGTAATTGCAGTCGTAATTACGTTGGCAGCTTGTTTTTTGAAGTTTTTGGCCGGATGGAATATTCTCGCAGAAGTTTGCATAGGAATTTATTTGGTTTTCGACATGGTGATAATGGCTCTTGATAACAAAGAAAGAAAAAAGGGAGATCCCCGCGGCCAGTACTGGAATTATGTTGATAATTCTTTAAATGAAAACAGTCCAGAACGATAATCTATTAAAAGTTAACGTTAAAAAAATATTGCCACTGTGAAGTTGAAAAGGCGATATGATAAGGCCTATCAAAGCACTAGGAGAAAATTAAGATGGTAAAATATTTTTGGCCAATGTTTTTCGTAGATTTAATTGTTACCTTTTTGATGTTGAAATCTTTTAATATTCCAGCTCAAAATTATTTAGCAGATTTTCTAATTTATATCGCATTTGCGGTTGTTTGGACGGTTGTTCTTCTGTTGGTAAGCAGCAAATTTAGAAATCTGATGTTTAGAACAAAGTCAGAATAAAGCAAAACGCTCTGATCCTTTTTGGATGCAGGGCGTTTTTTTTTGGCTAGAGCATGGTCACAAATAGTCATTGTTAATAATGTTTTTTGAAAAACATTTTTTAAATATTTTTTAATTTTAGAATTTGCTTTTCAACATTATCTTTAAAGATAAATGAACCCGAAACAGCTACGTCGAGTCCAGTATCAATCAATCCTTTAATATTACGATCATCAATGCTTCCGTCAGCCTCTATTAAATAGTTATAATTATTTTTTTGTCGTAATTCATTTAGCAAATTCACTCTTTCAAGAGTAGAGTCTATAAATTTTGCGCCACTAGTTCCAGGATCGACTGACATAACTAGTACTTGGTCAACAATATTAAGAACAGGAATTATTGTAGAAACTGGGGTATCAGGATTAATAATAACTTCGGCCTTTTTATGCAAACTTTTAATTGTCGTTAAAGCGCGATGAATGTGAGGTGTTGCTTCAACGTGAATTCCAATTACTTCTGTTGTTGGTAATGAGTAGTTATTGATTAATAGCTCTGGATTTTCAACCATCATATGAATATCCAAAGGAATATCTGAAAAACTACTTATTTCTTTAACTATTCCTTCTCCAAAGTCTATTTCTGGTACGAAGTGTCCGTCCATTACATCAATGTGTAAAAAATCTATGTCTGCATGAGAAAACTCATTTAATATTTTTTCTAGGTTAATTTTGGGTCCACTGTGTAGCGATGCTGCTATTTTAATCATATAAAAATTACTCCTTTAAAACATTTTTAAATAAAAATTGATTTGAACGCAAAAAAAGATTTGCACAGTTAAGGTGAAAAATATGTCTCAAATTTTTTCACCTTAGCGTGCAATTTTTATTTTTTTAAATTTGAAGAAAGCGTTTAATATTTAGCTATCAAGAAAGGTGGAGAGGAATGTTTTTTGATAAAAAGATAATCAATCTTGAAGTAGATGTTCAGAGTAGTACAGAAATAATTACTAAATTAGCAAATGAATTAGAAAGCAAAAACATTGTAAAAGATAGCTACTTAGAGCATGTATTGGCACGAGAGGAAGAATTTCCTACGGCTTTAGACCTTGGGGATGGAGTAGGAGTTGCTATTCCTCATACTGATTCGGAGTATGTGAATACATCACAAATCGCACTGGCAACTTTGAAACAGCCAGTTTCTTTTAAAAGCATGGTAAACAAAGATTTAGATGTCAAAGTTATTCTAGTTTTCATGATTGCAATGAGTAAGCCTCACGAACAGTCACAGCTTTTGAGTAATTTAATGACATTTTGTCAAAATAAAAAAGCAGTCAAAGAACTATTAGCGGTTTCAAATGCTAATGATGCGTACGAGATTTTAAATAAATATGATTTAAATTAAAGGAGAGAAAAAGATGTTTATGCAAGCTATACATTGGTTCCTAAATTTGGGCTCAACGGTTGGAATTCCGATCATTATTATGATTTTGGGTTTGATTGTGGGATTAAAACCATCTAAAGCACTTATTTCTGGTTTGACTCTAAGTGCAGGATTTATCGGAATGAATATGGTTGTCAATATGATGGCAACAAACTTACAACCAGCAATAAAATTAATGGTTTCACGTTATCACTTATCATTAAGTATTATGGATGTTGGATGTGGCGTTGGAGGGCCACTTGCTTTTTCAAGTTCTTTAGGTGTTCTAGCAATTCCAATCACGATATTAATTAATTTAGTTTTTGTATGGATCGGATTGACCAGAACTCTTAATGTTGATATTTGGAATTTATGGCAGCCAACGTTTATTGGGTTATTAGTTTGGGCAGTTTCTGGCAACTATGTTTATGGAATTATCGCTCTTTGTGGTGGTTTTTTACTCGAACTGCTTTTAGCTGATTTAATGCAGCCGATCACAGAGGATTTTTATAATTTACCAGGTATTGCTGTAACTCACACAATGGCTTTATCAGCAACAGTTTTGGCAGTGCCTTTAAACTGGCTATTTGATCGAATTCCAGGTTTTAATAAACTTGATGCGAGTCCAGAAAAAATTCAAAAACGTTTTGGAGTATTTGGTGACCCACTCGTAATTGGATTCATTGTTGGAGTTGGTATTGGTTTATTAGCAGGTTTTGACGTTGCCGGTGTCTTACAACTTGGTGTTGAAATGGGTGCAACTTTGAAAATTATGCCAAAAATGATTTCAATGTTTATGGAAAGTTTGACTCCTATTTCATCTGCCACCCAAGAATTTACCAAAAAGCATTTACGTGGCAAAAAAGTAAATATAGGAATGGATGCCGCCTTAACTGTTGGACATCCAGCTGTAATTGCTACTAGTGTTTTGATGATTCCAATATCACTATTCTTAGCAACGATTTTACCAGGCAATAAGGTACTTCCGCTGGGAGATTTAACTCTTTACGTTTATGTATTTACATTATTAGTTGGAGCCTTTAAAGGCAATATTATTAGAAGTTTAATTGGTGCAATAATATATTCAATTCCAATGCTGTACTTATCTACTTGGCTATCTCCATTTGTTATGAAGAGTTTCAAATTGGCTAACTATAGCATCAACACAAAGGGTGCATTTTCATTTGAACTATCGGGTTTGTGGACAAATTCAATATTTGCTTGGATGACTCAGAAATTAGGGATTATTGGTTTAGTTATTTTGATAGTTATAATAATCGGACTTTTATATTACTTAAATATAATCAAAAAATATAATTCAGGAAAAGGTTTAGAAGAGGGTAAATAATTATGAAAAAAATGTTAATTATGTGTGGTGCAGGGCATGCTACTTCAACTATTGTTCATGCTAAAGTTAACGATTGGATTGAGAAAAATGGTTTTGACAACCAAGTAGAGATTATACAGTCTGCTGTTGGTCAAGAAGTAGATAATATTCAAAATGGTAATTATGACATCGTTATTTCAACCACTATTGTCCCTGATTCTATCAAGGATAAAGTTATTAATGGAGTGGCGTTGTTGACAGGCGTTGGAACTGATCAAGTTTGGGAACAAGTGAAGGCAGAATTAGAAGCATGAGTTTTTATTTAGAGAAATTAGAGCTAGAAACGGTAGAGGGAAGACCTTCTTATCATATGATTACTGATAAGGTAAAGGAAATTGTTAAGAGCAGTGATATCAAGAATGGTATTTGTTTAGTTCAAACTACACATACAACTTGTTCTGTATATTTTGATGAATACATGCACGACAAAAACTACTATGAAGACGACTTTTTACAGGTGGACTTAAACAATGTTCTAGAAAAGGTTGTACCTCGTCAAACTTCAGAGAATTATCCTTATTTAAGTCCAGGTCCTGAGCACATTGCCTATGGAATGAAAAAAACGGATCCAAATTATCCCGCTCTTAAATGGTCAATGCTAAATACAGATGGACACTTAAGGTCAGACTTGTTAGGGTCAAGTGTGTCTCTGGGTATCTATCATAAAGAACTTCTACTTGGTTCTGTTGGTCAAATTTTCTTTGTTGATTTTGATCAAACTCGTACACGAAAAAGGGAAGTAGAAGTTGTAATTTTAGGAGATAAAGATGAGTAGTTATTCTGAGCTTTTTAGAGCAGAAGGCGAAGAAATCAGCAAATTAGGTGAGACCATTGATGCTAATCAGATTGACCAGCTATTAGCTATGATCGGTGATAATAGGCATAATATTTTTGTAACAGGCTGTGGTACATCTGCAATGGCAGCAAGAAAAATTGTGCATACCTTGAACGTAATCGGTCTTGCAGCATTTTATTTGAATCCATCGGACGCCGTTCATGGAGGATTGGGTCAAATTAGAAATGATGACGTTGTAATTTTTATCTCAAAGGGTGGTTCTACAAAAGAATTAACAAGTTTTGTAAATAACTGTATCGATAAGAAAGCAAAAATTATTGCAATAACAGAGAATACTGATTCAATTTTAGCCAAAGATGCAGATTTAGTAGTTTGTATTAAGGTTGATCGGGAGCTGGATGAGTTTAATATGCTCGCGACAAATAGTACATTAGCTGTTATTTCCTTGTTTGATGTAGTAGCAACGGTGATAATGAAAAAGGAAAACTTTACTAAGGAAAACTTCTTAATGAATCATCCGTCTGGTAAAGTCGGACAGCAGTTAGCGGAAGATGTTAAACATGACTAATGAATATATTCAAATTTGTACTGAACTTAGTGGAGTCAGTAGCAATTTAACTGACGAAAAAGCAAATGAAGTTTTAAAATTAATTTTTAATTCCAACAAAATCTTTTTATCTGGCGAAGGCAGAAGCGGCTTGATGGTTAAAGCTTTTGCAAATCGTTTAACTCAGATGGGTTTGAATGTTCACGTAGTAACTGAAATTACTGCACCTGCTATTGGATCTGAAGATTTGTTGATTTTTAACACAGCCAGTGGTAAATCAGAGTTTTTAATTTCTCAAGCAAAAAGTGCGATTAAAGTTGGTGCAAAACTTGTAACCTTTACTGCAAATAAAGATTCAGTGTTAAGTCAAAAAAGTGATGCGGTAATTGTTATTGATGCGCAGACGAAAGATGAGGAACAAGGTTCACTCCAACCTATGGGTAGTTTATATGAGCAAACCTCTTTACTAGTTTTTGATAGTTTGATGCTTCGTGCATTGAACATGGGTTTGGTCACAAATACGAAGTTACGTTCTACACACTCTAATCTAGAGTAGTAAAGGGGTATAAACATGAGTGGCAACAGAGATTTGCTAGATTTTTTACGACAAAATAATGAATCGTGGATCACTGCCAAAACTCTTGCAATGACACTTGGAATATCAGAACGAACTGTGAAAAGTAAAATTGCGCAGTTACGTACGAATGGAATAGATATTAAAAGTGGTCCCAAAGGTTATAAAATAAAGAACAATACTGAAATAAATGGGTTAAAGGATTATCTGCCAAATAATTCTAGCCAGAGAAGTTCTTGGCTCATTAGAAGGTTAATGAAATCAAAGAACGCAGTTAATATTTATGATTTGTCTGGTCAACTATATATTAATGAGGTAGAGCTTCGTAAAGAACTAAAAAGTTTGGAGCAAGAATTTTCAAACTTTAATTTAAACTTGATACGTGAGGGCGATTTTTACCGTGTAGAGGGTAAAGAAGAAAATAAAAGGAAATTTTTATCTTCTATTATTTATCATGAATTAAATGGAACTCTTTTGAATGAAAATTTAATTCAAAAATATTTCCCGGATGTTAATGTTAAAGTTGTTAGCTTTGTTTTGAGACAAAGCATTACTAAAGCTCATGTAAAAATAGATTCTTTTAATTTTAGCAATATTTTATTACATCTTGTAATCATGATTGATCGATCAGATAAGTCGAAAAGACATCCTGATACAGAAAAAGTTAATGATAATTTAGTCAAACTTATTATTATTGGATTGAATGACAATATTGATTATTCTCTGTCTGAGTACGATATAAATCAATTAGAGACAATGTTTGAACTATTACTTGGTGAACGGAAAGTAGAACTTCCGGAAAGCTCTCAAATAAATAAATTATTCGAAAGAATAGTTTTATTTGTCCGTAAAACTTATGATTTAGATCTAGATGAAGAATTATTTAAAAAAAGATTTTTGCCTCACTTATTAAGATTGATTGACAGATTTAAAAATAACAACATTGTTCATAATCCATTAGCTAAAAATATCAAAAATTCATCCCCAACGATTTATGAGTGTGCAACATTAATTGCATATGAAATAAAGAATTTCTTGGGTATTTTGGTTAGCGAAGAAGAAATTGCTTTTATTGCCCTGCATGTCGGTAATATTGTTACAGAACAGGTTAGAAATGAAAACAAAGTAATTTGTCAATTGTTTATGTTAGATTATCATGGTAATTCAAAAACGACCATTGATGCTTTGGATAAGAAGTTTAGTAATGATATGGTTTTATTAAACGCTATTTCTGACGAAACTGATATTCTAGACGAAACTCAATTAGTGATCGTCGCAAATTCAAAACAAATTATTAAGAATCATCATTTTGTACAGATTTCTAGCTTTCTTTTGCCTAACGATATTAATAAGATTCAAAAGGCACTTAAACAGATCAAAGATATGACCTTGTCTAACGAATTAAAGATAGGGCTTGATAAATTCACATCTGAAATAAATTTTGTCAGAGATAATCGAAGTCGATCTGCTCAAGAAGTTATTCACTACGTCTCTGAGCAATTTTTTAAAGAAAAAATTGTAGGGTCTGAATTTGAGGATAAAATTCTAGAAAGAGAAAAGCTTTCAAGTACTGCCTTTGGTCTTGTTGCAATACCACATACAATAGATTACGATGCAAAAAAGAGCCAATGGTTTATCTACATTAATTCAAAGGGAGTTAAATGGGGAAATCAAAGGGTATACGTAATTATCGTACTGGCTTCAAGTCAAAAGGATGAGAAAAAATTCCGCAAAGTTTTTGATGAACTGTCTGAAGTAATTATAAATGATAATAAAGTGTCAAAATTAACAGCATGTAAAACATATCAAGAATTTGTGGATGAAATTGTAAAAATTGAATAGCAATGATACTCGAATTAATATTTTAAAAATGGGGTTGAAAATTTAAGGGGAAAGAATTAATCTTCTAATGAGCATTATCCAATTTTTTGTAAGTGTGATTTTATAAAATAAATTGGAGAGTCTATATTTTTATTCCTTGCATGAGCGAGGGTGATCCTTATAAAATGATTTGGATTGTGGTTTTCCCCGCATAGGCGGGGGGTAATTGACAGAGATTTAATTGTCAGTTAGTACTTAAAAAAAGTTAGTAGTAAATAAAAACTGCTAACTTTTTTGTATTACTGAATTTAATTGATGAAAAATCTAAAATAAAAAACTTGCTTTTTATTTTTAATTATAATATGTTATAGATTGTAAAAGGATAAACGATTTATAAAAAGGAGAGATTTTGGAAAAAGGTAAAGAAATAAGTTTAAAATCAAAAAGCCTTTGGGCAAAAAAAAGAACTGAAGATGGAGTATGGCTTTGGTTGCCTTTAATGGCACACTTAATTGATACTGAAAATACGATTGGCTGGCTTTTGAACCATTGGTTAAGTGAAGGAACAAAAAGTTGGTTGATTGAGGGTATTGGTAATGAAGATGAATTAAGGAAATTAGTAAAGTTTTTGGGTATCATTCATGATATTGGTAAAGCAACTCCTGCATTTCAAACCATTCCTTCATACAACGGCGATAGAGAACTAGATAACGAATTGGTTGATAAGTTAGTTCAGTCAAAATTTGTCGATTTGGATCAGATTAGTTTGTCATCTCCTAGAAAATCACCACATGCAATGGCTGGTGAAGCAATATTGGAAGACCTAGGTGTGCCTGAATCAATCGGATCAATTATCGGAGGGCATCATGGTGATGCTGGAGAAAATCCTCCATATAATCAAATCAATGATTATAGAGCTAATTATTATCAACACGATAAAGATCCTAGATCTGACAATAATGTTCCAGAAGTATGTAAGATTTGGCGAAACGTTCAGAAAGAAATTTTTGAATACGGATTAAGTCAAGCTGGGTACCAGTCGGTAAAAGATATACCTGATATTAATCAATCACGAGCTGTGGTTTTAGAAGGTCTTTTAATTACAGCCGACTGGTTTGCTTCAAGTGAATTCTTAGGAAGTGATCGAAGTAAGAAGCTGTTTCCGTTGATTTCTCTTGATGAAACTTTTGATGATATTGATTTACAAGCCCGTTTTGAGAATGCAATTGAAACTTGGAATATTGGAGAAAATTGGGAACCAAAAAAGGTGAGTCTTGATGAAGATCCTTACCAAAAACGTTGGGGTTTTAATGCACGACCAGTGCAAAGAGTTATCACAGAAACTATTGATCAAGCAAATGATCCTGGAATGGTAATCATTGAAGCGCCGATGGGATTAGGAAAAACTGAAATTTCTCTAGTAGCTACAGAGCAATTAGCTTATGCCACTAAACGTAGTGGCTTGTTTTGGGGATTGCCCACCCAAGCCACAAGCAACGCGATGTTCAACAGGGTGCTTAGCTGGTTAGAAACGTTAGCCAAAGATCAAAACGAAAACTTCCCAGTCAAATTGCTGCACGGGAAAGCTCAATTCAATTCTGATTACGAAAATCTACCAAATGCCAGTAATATCGAAGATACAGGCGCTGTAGTTGTTAATGATTGGTTTTCTGGGAAGAAATCGACGTTAGCTAATTTCACGGTCGGTACGATTGATATGCTTTTGCTGATGGCACTTAAACAGAAACATTTGTTTTTGAGACATCTAGGTTTTAGTGGAAAAGTTGTCGTTATTGACGAGGTGCATGCTTACGATTCCTATATGAGTCAATATTTGTACATGGCAATTGAATGGCTTGGAGCATATCGGGTTCCTATGGTGATTTTGTCAGCAACGTTACCAAAAGAAAAACGGCAAGAGTTAATTGCAAGCTACTACCGCGGAAAATACAGAAAATCATTGGACTTAAATGAAGATTGGGCTAAAGCACAAGCCTATCCTTTGTTGACTGTTTTAGATGGAACTGAGGTCAAGCAAGTAACGCATTTCGAAGGACATTCAGATCAAAAACCAGTAACGCTTGAAATTGAGCGAATTAACTTAGAAGATGAAGAATTGGTTCATTCTATCTTATCGGAAATTGCTAAAGGTGGGGTTGCAGGAGTGATTGTTAATACTGTTAAAAGAGCTCAAGCACTGGCTGAACTCGTTGATAAAGAAGATGTTGAATTGATTCTTCTACATTCAGCATTTTTAGCCCCTGAACGAACCAAAATTGAAAAATATTTGCAATCTAAAATTGGCAAAAATGCAGTAAGACCTAAAAAAATGGTTGTGATTGGAACGCAAGTCCTTGAACAATCGCTAGATATAGATTTCGATGTTCTTTATACCGATATTTCTCCGATGGATTTACTTTTGCAGCGAGCTGGAAGGTTGCATCGTCATGCGATTAAACGACCTGACAAGTTCAAAGATCCTAAATTATATGTGATGGGTATTGAATCTATGGGTAACTACGGAGCAGGAAATGAAGCTGTTTATGAAAAATATTTGCTGATGAAAACCGATTATTATCTAGGTGATCAGATTAAATTGCCCCATGACATATCTAATCTGGTGCAGGCTGTATATGACCGAGAAAATGATCCTGAAGTAGAAGGGCTTGAAGAAGCAAAAGATGAGTTTGAAACTGATCTCACGGACTCCGAGCGTAAGGCAAAAGTATTTCGGGTGAAACGACCGTCTAAAAGAAATAATTTACATGGTTGGTTGGGTGACGCACACAGTAAAGTTGACGATCAGAAAGCACAAGCAGCAGTTCGTGATATTAAAGAAACAATCGAAGTAATTTTATTGCAAGAGAAGAAAGGTCAGACTTTTCTACTTGATGGTAGAGATACTAATAAGTGTTTGGATAAAGAAATTGCAGAACAAATTATTCGGTTGCCTGCTGCAGTTTATTATGATGTAGATAAAATTATTGATGCTTTAGAAACGTCGACTAGGAAATATTTTCCAAGATGGGATTCTAGTAAGTGGTTAAAAGGAGAATTAGCAGTCAAATTAGATGAAGACTTTAATACTACAATTAATCAGTCATGGAATTTGAACTATTCGCCCAAGTTTGGGCTGAAATTAACAAAGAAGGAGAGCAATGAATAATCAACAATTCAACTTGATCACTGATCCCTGGATTAAAGTGGTTGATGGTGATTCCAAAACTTGTGAAGTATCGTTAATCGATTTTTTCGAAAAAGCCAGTAACTATCGTCAATTAGCAGGAGAAATGCGGTCTCAAGATCTTGCGATAGTGAGATTTTTACTAGCAATTTTACACACGGTTTATTCACGGTTTAGTAATGAGAACAAACCTTACGAATGGCTTGAGATTGATCCAGATAATTTTCAGGTCTTAAATTCATCTACTGATTACGATGAAGAGGATTTATTAGATACTTGGGAAAATTTATTCCAAGGAGGTGAATTTTCCACAATAGTAGTTGACTATCTAAAGCACAACCAAGAAAGTTTTAACATGTTTGGTGAACATCCATTTTACCAAGTATCAAGAGCAGATTATGATTCGCTGGTCCTTGAAAAGTACAAAATTGAAAAAGGGACAGGTACGGTTGCGATAAAGCAGATGAACCGTCAAATTTCAGAAAGTAATAATACGCCAGATCTTTTTTCCCCCAAAATATCTGATTTTAAAAATGAATTAGATATGCCGGAATTGGTCCGCTGGCTGATCTCATACCAAAATTATACCGGTGTAACAGATAAGGCAAAAGTTGAAACTTCAGAAAAGTTTTCGACGCCTTCAGGTTGGCTCTATAAGTTAAATCCAGTTTATGTACAAGGTAAAAATTTATTCGAGACATTGATGTTGAACTTGGTTTTCGATTACGACGATGAGTATCATATAGAACGTCCAATTTGGGAATGCTCTGACATCAAGAAATATGTAGAATGGCGTAAGAAAGAATTGTTGCCAGATAATCGTGCTTCTCTGTATACCGCTTGGTCTCGCCTAATTCACATCAAATGGTCATCTGACGGAGTTCCGACAATTTACAGTGCCGGAGTCCCAATGTATAGTTCAGATAATGCTTTTGATATTGAGCCAATGTCTATTTGGAAGAAAAAATCTAAAAAAGAGCCTGATATCTATGTTCCAGCAGTTAAAAACAAGGACTATATGGACATCGCAATGTGGCGTAATTTTGGAGATTACGTAAATCCGAATAAATCAAATGAAATTCATCGACCTGGGATTGTTAAATGGTTGAGTCGACTTAAAGGAGATGGGATTCTCAATCGATCCTTACCAATATCTTTAGTTTCAGTTGCACTAGTTAGTGATGGGAATGCTACATCTCAATCGCCTTTTGCAGAAATATCTGATGATTTGACAATGAGACTTGATGTAATCTTTGATGATAATTCAGATTTTTGGCCTCGACGAATTGAGGATACAATCGATTTAACCCAAGATGTTTCCAAAAGCTATTGGAAATTTTCTGATAATTTATCCAAAATTCGGCATCTTGATTCGAAAGAATTTAACAAAAAGCAAATGAGTAAATTTTATGATCGATTAAACGTTCCGTTTAAAGAGTGGTTAGCTTCGTTATCAGATCAGGATGATCGAGATGAAAAAATTAATAAATGGAAAAAAACATTGTGGAATATCGTTAATTCTGAGGCCAAAGATTTTATGAAAAATAGCAGTCCTCGTGATATTACGGGGGTTGAAGAGGACAACAATAAGTCTCTTAATATTTTTATTGCAAGGAATCGTTTGTTAGGCAGCGTAGCGAACAAGTTAGGAATAAAAAGGTGACAGAAATTATGAAACAAAATGAAATTAAAAATGTAACTGGTTCGATTATACACATATTACATGGGACTGCTAGTTACCGAGGAGTTTTGGCTAGCATTCGTGGAGCAGCAAGTTTTAATAGCCCTCGTGCTCAACCTGCGTGGCCTATTATAATGAAAGCGTTACGAGAGGATTTATTAGGAAGAAATGGTCAACCATCATACGCTGAAAATGCAGTTTATTCTGCTTTGAGAATGTATGCAATTCATCAGCAGGGCAGTGATGAATTCGTTTATGGACCAATTGACTATAAAGATGACTCAAACTCTGAATCTGAGATCAAGGACGATGAGAAACCAGAACCTGGAATTGAGATTTTTACGGCATTAGGTGAATTAAGACATAACGAAGATTTAGAAGTAGCTTTGGATCGGCGGGTTCGCCAAACGTTGTCTACGACTGATATTAATAGTGTAGTTAACTCACTAAACCATTTGGTGGGTATTATTAAATCAAAAAAACTAAAGATTAAAATTGATTATGCAAAATTGGCTCAAGATCTTTACTGGTTTCAAATGAGTTATGAATCGGCAAACTCAGTTCGATTATCCTGGGGTCAACAATATTATGGAAATGTTGCTAAAAAAGCAGAAGAAAAAGGAGAAAAAAATGACTAATAAAAACAATCTTTACTTGGACATCAATGTATTACAAGCTGTACCATCATCTAATATTAACCGTGACGATACAGGGGCACCAAAAACTGCATTATATGGAGGGGTTATCAGATCACGTGTATCTTCTCAAAGCTGGAAGCGGGCAATGAGACATGCGTTGAATGATAAAAATTTAGGTTCTGGATTAAGAACAGTAAAGTTGGCTCAATTATTAAAAGAGAAAATCATGTCATTGGATTCTTCTCTATCTGAGAGTGATGCCGATAATAAAGTTAAAGAAGTATTCAAAAGTACGGGCATTAAACAAAAAAAGGAAGATACGGCTGCATTGCTTTTAGTGAGTCAAGGACAAGTCGAAAAGATTGCCCAATACTTGCTTGATCATGAAGAAATAGATAAAAAAGAACTTAAAGAAATCTTCAATGGTAATCAGTCAGTAGACTTAGCTTTATTTGGACGGATGGTTGCCGATAATCCAGAACTAAATGTTGAAGGGTCATCTCAAGTTGCTCACGCCATTTCGACTCATGAAGTAGTACCAGAATTTGATTATTTTACAGCTCTAGATGATCTTCAAAAAGAGGATACAACTGGTGCAACGATGTTAGGTTCGATTGAGTACAACTCCTCAACCTTATATCGTTACGCAAATTTAAACTTCCCAGAGTTGGTTCATAACTTAGGAGCTGAAACGGCAGTTGAAGGAGCGGTTGAATTTATCAAATCATTTGTACTGTCAATGCCAACAGGTAAACAAAATACTTTCGCTAATAAAACTCTTCCTAACTACGTAATGATTTCATTTAGAACTGATACGCCAGTTAATTTGGTTTCAGCTTTTGAAGAACCAGTTAAATCAAATCGTGGATATGTCAAACCTTCAATTAAAAAACTTGAAAAAGAATATCAAAATACTTTGAAGATGGTGGATACACCGATTAAAACTTTGATACTATCAATGGAAGAGATTGAAAGAGACAAAGATAGTATTTTGAAGGACGATCAAGTAACAGATTTAAATGAGTTACTCAGTAAAGTATCAGAAGAACTTCAGCAAGTGGTCCAAAATGAAAACGATAACGATTAAATTAACTGGCCCTCTTCAGTCATTTGGTAATGAAGCAACATTTAATCAGCGAACTACGAGTCTTCATCCTTCCAAAAGTGCAGTTATTGGCATGATTGCTGCAGCATTTGGATACCAACGAGATGACGAAAAAATCACAGATTTAAATAGTCTTGATTTTGCAGTCAGAATTGATCAACCTGGTCGAGTTTTTACTGAATTTCAAACGGTTGAGTGGAAAAAAGACACCCGAAAACTGACTTATCGCGGTCTCATTCAAGATGCAGTATTTGTGGTAGCGATCGGGAATGAGAACGATTCGTTAATCGATGAAATAAAATTTGCTCTTAGACATCCTGTCTATCAACTGTTTTTAGGACGACGCGCAAACGTACCAGCAGGAGTTTTACAAATTGAAGAGTTTTCAGGGATAAATCCAGTTCAAGTTTTAAAGGATTTTCCTTGGCAAGCGAGCAAGTGGTATCAAAAATCAAAATCTAATGATCAAACTGTTAAGGTTGAGTTATTGGCTGATACAAAGTTACTTACTGGAGAAAAATATTTTATGGTAAAAGATGGTGTCGGATCGTTTAGTCAGAAGAATCGATTTTTCAACTATCGTCCAGTAGAGAGAGCCAGAAACGGGATTGACTTAATCAACCCCGCGTATGAAGAAAAAGATCAATCGACAGATCACGACGCTTTAGATGCGCTGTAGGAAGGAATAAGATGTATTTATCCAGGGTAGAAATCGATTTAAATAATCGTCAGAAAACCAAAGATTTAATCCACTTGGGAGCATATCATAACTGGGTTGAGCAAAGTTTTCCCGAAGCAATTCAAGAGAAATCAAGGCCAAGAAATTTATGGCGGATTGACACTTTGAAAGATAAGACATATTTGATCGTTTTGAGCAACGACAAGCCTGATCCTTCGTGCTTTTCAAGGTATGGAGTCGAAGGGACGGAAGTTAGTAAATCTTATGATCAGTTTTTAAATTCATTAACAAAAGGTCAACATTTACGATTTCGCTTAACTGCAAATCCAACTTATTCAGTTATAACGCCAGGTGAAAAACGAGGTAAAGTTTATCCTCATATTACAATTAGACAACAAAAAGAATGGCTGATAAAGAAATCTACAACAGCAGGTTTTCAGATTTTAAAAAATGATGAAGGTGATTATTCATTTAATATTGTTAGTCGAGATCAAGCCACTTTAAGGCATACTGGAAATAAAACCGTCAGATTGAGCCGAGTATCATATGAAGGGCTTATTGAAATCACCGATATAGATAAATTTAAAGATACTTTGATCCATGGTGTTGGTCGTGAGAAGGCCTATGGAATGGGTTTGATGACAGTAATTCCGGTTAAATAACATGAAGCCAAAATTTGGTGCGAAAAAACCAGAGCTTTCTGAATTGGGAAGAATTAAGGATCGGATTACTTTTCTATATTTAGAACATGCTAAATTAAATCGACAAGATAGTGCCATTGTTGTTGCCGATAGTAAAGGTACCGTATTTGTACCAGCAGGAATTATTAGCGTTCTTTTCCTTGGACCAGGAGTTGATATCACGCATCGTGCAATGGAATTAATCGGTGATGCAGGCGTGAGTGTCGTATGGGTTGGTGAAAGAGGAGTGCGTCACTATGCGCACGGTCGGCCACTGAGCCATTCATCTGCACTGATTGAAAAACAAGCACTTTTGGTATCAAATACTCGTTCAAGAATATCTGTTGCTAGAAAAATGTATCAGATGAGATTTCCCAATGAAGATGTCACTGGTTTAACTATGCAGGAACTGCGCGGGAAAGAGGGTGCTAGAATTCGGCAAGTTTATCGCGAGCAATCACGATTGACGAATGTTCCTTGGACTAAGCGTGAATATAATCATGATGACTTTGATTCAGGGACGCCGGTTAATAAAGCTTTAACTGCAGCACACCAGGCTTTGTATGGTCTAAGTTATAGCGTTATTGTTGCATCGGGTGCGTCACCTGCTCTTGGTTTTGTGCATACAGGACACGATTTATCATTTGTATATGATTTTGCTGATCTGTATAAGGCCGAATTTTCAATTCCAACTGCCTTTAAAATGGCTGCCGAGTTTGAAGAAGATAAGGATATCGGTTCTCGAACGAGATTGGCAATGCGAGACAAGTTTGTTGATGGAAAGATAATGATCCGAATGGTTCAAGACTTAAAATTTTTACTAGAAGTTGAAGATGAACAGGATGTAGAGATCCTTGGCCTGTGGGATGATAAAATCGGTCTGCAAAAATTCGGCGTTCAGTATTCAATATATGAGGAAAACGAAATTTAATGATCGTTATTACTTTAACAAAAGTTCCTCGTTCTTTAAGAGGAGACTTAACCAAATGGTGTCAAGAAATCCAGACTGGCGTTTATGTTGGAAATGTTAGTGCTAGAATTCGAGATCAATTGTGGGATCGAATTATGCGAGATGTTGGCAATGGTCAGGCGACGATGGTTTTCAATGCTCAAAACGAGTTCGGTTATCAAATTCGAACCACGAGAATTGACTATGAAGTTGTAGATTTTGACGGTATTCCGTTAGTAAAACGATTAAATAGGGTAGAAGGACCTGTAAAGCATGGATTTAGCAATGCTGCCAAATGGAGGAAAGCCAAAAAGTTCACTCAAAAACGGGTCCTATCTGATAATACAATTAGCTTTATATCGCTTGATGTTGAAACCACAGGTTTAGATGTTAGTAAAGATCAGATAATTTCCATTGGTGCAGTTAAAAAGAGTGCTGATGGGGTTAAAGAGAAATTCTACGAGTTTATTAAATCCGACAAAAAAATACCTGAAAACATTACGAAATTGACAGGTATTACGAATTCAATTTTAGAAAATGAAGGCGTTGAATTGTCTGAGGCATTATTAAAGTTAAAAGAATTTGTGGAAGACACGCCGATCGTTGGGTATAATCTGTCGTTTGATGACAAGTTCATCTCGATGGCGTTTAGAAATCTAAATGAATCAGATTTGTCAAATAAATTAATTGATTTGATGCCCGTTGTCAAAAAGAAGAATAAATTCTTAGACGATTATAGGTTAGGGACAGTTTTAGAGAAATATGAGATTGAAAATTTAAAACCTCATGAGTCGTTATCTGATGCTGATGCAACTATGAAGCTGGCAGAGAAACTCATAAAAAATGGTGATTTGGAGATTTAGGAACGTTGATTTGGTGGGATTTATTTAGTGTGTTCCCCGCATCCGCGGGGGTGATCCTTAGAAAAAGAAGAAATTTTGAAGGGTATCCAGGTGTTCCCCGCATCCGCGGGGGTGATCCTATATAACTAAGTTTAAAGACATTAAAACTAAGGTGTTCCCCGCATCCGCGGGGGTGATCCCCAACCGTGCATGCTTTCGGTGTTGAGAACCCAGTGTTCCCCGCATCCGCGGGGGTGATCCTCGGCTCAAAGCACGAGGAATTACTAACAATTAGTGTTCCCCGCATCCGCGGGGGTGATCCCATCGGAACGTTCATATCAAAACCGGCGGTTGAGTGTTCCCCGCATCCGCGGGGGTGATCCTGACGACCCAGATTTTAGAGGTTCTACCTTGCCGTGTTCCCCGCATCCGCGGGGGTGATCCTCGATAAAGTCAAAGAAAATGGGAAAACTGCTAGTGTTCCCCGCACTCGCGGGGGTGATCCCAGCCAACCCCCAACTCCTAAAATTTGGACAGTATTCCCTGCATGCGCAGGGGTGATCTTTACTTCTATAAAGGTAAACGACAATTTGGCTTTAAAGTAAGTTCAGTAGAAAAAAGTGATTTGATTATATGGTACAAAAACATAAATAAACAAAATAAAAACAGCAACATTAGTACTGCCCACATTTTGTGTTTTAATTATCCCCAAAACTATTAATGTACCTTACTGGTTTTTCGTCAAAAAGAGCTATAGATATTGCTTATATTACACGCTCTTAATGCCGTTCTTATAAACTCTTTTTTCGTTTATTTCCATTTTTTTAACTATATTTTGTCCTAAATCACTATCAAGAATTTCTGAAATTCCCAATAAAAATATTGCAACATCTGCTAATTCATCATTTATATTTTCTTTATCTTGCTTACGCCATGCTTCAAAAAGTTCGTTAACTTCGCCATGTAATCTAAGTAGTTCGAGTTTAACATCTGTCGTATTAAAACCGTGTTTCTTTTTATTTTCTATAACATCTTTTTGAAGCTTTTTAGTATCTATTATCATTTTACGTTTCTCCAAATCTTCATTTAAAGATTAATCCTAGTTGATCTTTAAATATAAAATTCTATGAGAGCACATTAACTCCGACTTCATTGCCAGAGCACAATTGAGCTGTGCGTAGTAATTTTGAAACGAATAGCAGTGTTTTGATAGCTCTCGTCATGTTCTTTCTTCCAGTTTAAGACTCGGAGCTTGAATTGACCATATAATTTTGACGTGTGGGGTGAATTTCTAAGTTCTTTATCCTAAAGCGTTGCCAAAGTAGAATAGTTATTTTTGTCACATGATTTATGCTACAGATCAAACCAAGCTCTTGTAATTTTTGTTCGATAATCATAGTTTTGAGTCAATTCTAAAGAAGAATTTATTGAAATGCTGCAGAAATTAGCCAGCAATTTGTCAAAAGAAACTAAAAATCTAGGATATAATACCTATATGATTGATTCATGAACTACGATTCAGTTTGAATCTTATACAAGAAAAAGTGGAAAAAACAAATTTCAAGATTGGTACAAACTATACCAATTAATGATCGAGCAAGATTGATGAGTATTATTACCAAAACTGAATCAAGAGGTTTACTTGTTGTCAAAGATTACTAGATAAAAATTTATATGAATTAAGATGTAGTGCTGCAAGTAATAGTTACAGAGCAATTTACTTTCAAGCTGTATAAAACAGGTATATTATCACTCATGGATTTACTCAAAAACTCAGAAGACACCACGTTCAGAAACTATTAACGCAAAAAAATCGAAAGGAGTTTATAGATAATGAAAATCGATAGTCTACTAAATGAAGAACTAAAAAATCCTGAATTTGCTAAAAAATTTCAAATCGAGAGCAAAAAATTAAGTGCAGCACTCGCACTATATGATGCAAGAGAAGAAGCTGGATTAACCCAAACTGAATTAGCTGAACAAGCTAATACAACTCAAGCGACAATTTCACGGATTGAACAAGGAGATAATATTTCCATTGATAAACTATCGTCAATCGCCAATGCTTTAGGAAAAAAAATTAAAAATTGAATTTGAATAAAAGGTTAGTTTTACAGTGCTTCATAATTGTTAGATAAATACTAACGATTGTGGGGCTTTTTTTATGACTAAATATTCTGTTTGAAATTATTGACGACAAAATGGCGACAAAAACGAGTTAATCCTTTGGTACAAAAGGAAGGGATTATTCCCCTCACTCGCGGCGATTATCCCACAAACGCAAATTGAAGAAATTATGAAATGTTGTGCTCCCCGCACTTATAGGAGTGAACCCATTTCCTATAAAACATTGTTTGTTAATTGATTAATCTGCACAATTTCGTCAAGTCTCCTATAAACATTAGGAGAATGAGTAGCAATAATAATTAACTTGTTTTTCTGTTTTAACTGTAAAATTAAATCGATAATTTCGTTGCTATTTTTTTCATCTAAAGAGGCTGTTGGTTCATCGGCTAAAACAATAGGAGAATCTTTCAAAATAGTTTTAGCAATGGCAACTCTTTGAGACTCTCCTCCAGATAGAGAATAAATTTTCCGATTTAAATCTAAGCTTAAGTTAACTTGCTCTAGAGCATTATTCATTTGTTTAAGTTTTTCGTTAGAGTTTATCTTTTTTCCGATAAAAGCGAGATCTAAATTATTTTTAATTGATTCATTATCAATTAATCCAAAATTTTGAAACAAATAACTGATATAAGATTTAAAATAGTCCTTTTCTTTAATCTTTTTTAAGGGGGACTGTTCAATATATACTTCGCCACTAACGGGATTCTCAAGCTTGCCGATAATATTTAATAAAGTGGTTTTTCCTGATCCAGAGGGACCAATTAAAGCGTAAGATTTACCTTTATCAAATTGAAAATCAAAATTTTGAAAGATCGTTTTATCAGGAAATCTCTTGGTTATATTTTTTAGTTTGATCATTTTATTCTCCTTTTAGATATAAAATATTGGATTTCTTATTTTTTTCTGAAGTGGTAAAACATTTGGCAATTTACCTTTTCCAATTGGGATAAAAGTGTTTTCCAATGTTCCTTGGTAATTGTTTTTTGAATAAACAATTCTTTGTGCAATAAGAGAATTTGTTTCCCTTGCAATTTTTGTTAAATCTGTTTTGATGTTCACATTTGATCTTTCCACTGAAACAATTTGTTTATATCCGTCAAAAATTTCGCTTTGATGGGCATTTACGAAAATTAAACCAATAACTGCAATAAAAATAATTGTTACAATGGCTAATAGCTTTTTAAAAGTGTTATACATTTGTCACCTCGATTTTAGGTTGAGAGTTTGACATCAAAATTACATTGATGTGTTACAAATGATAACAAGAAAATATAATCTTAAATCTAACAGTTTTGTAAGGTAAAAGCCCCAAACTTCCCGTTCACGTAATACCTGAATGGAGATTTTTTACATTGACGTGCAAAATCAGCTCATTGACGTAAACTTAAATCTCAAAACATCAAACATCTGTCATAATTAAAGGGTGTTTCTACATGGTAAACTAAAACAAAAAGGAACCATAAGTCGTGCCATTTTTATTAATAGATTTTTCTCTACTTATTAGTATTATTACGCTTGAGCTGAACATTTTCTTGTTTTTCGATAAGATATTCAGTAGAAAAAATAAGATTTTGCTTTTCTTTGTCAACCTAGTGATATGTTGTATTTTCTTTTTAATCTCTAGTTATCAAGGCAATGTGTTTATTATTGACTCAAGACAATATCTGATCATAACTGCAGTTGTTATTTATTGTTTTTACTTAATTTTGGGTCGTCGACAAGTAGAGTTTGTCCCCATGCTTTTATTTTTCTTGATCGAAAATGGTTTTATTCAAACCTTGTACACCTTATTGACAATGGCGGGCTCAGTTAGTCAGATGAAATATAAAATTATGTTTGAATATTTTTTTCCTTTTTTAAACTTAATTATTCAAATTGTACTAACCTTTGTTTTACGAAAAAAATTTCGATCGGATATTTATCTGCTGTTTAACTCTAAAGTGAAAAGGATTGTAGCGGTATTACTTTTGATTTTAATTTGTGTGATGCAATTTCCCGGAGCATCAATGGGATCTCAGAATGCTGTTATTTTTAAGGAAAATTCAAAAAATAATGCCTTTAAGAATGCGAAGTTTAAAGATCAAAAGGAATTTAAAGTCCACTTTAATCCAAAAAACTTTAATCAATTTAACTTTGTCTTCCTAGCTTTTGTCAGCTTTATCCTTCTAGTTGCAATTTATATGAGTTACGAGTTAAGCAAAAATCGGCGGCATAAGCGCATTTCTACTGAAAAAGCGATGATGGAAAATTACGTCGATACTTTAGAGAAGATGCAGCTTGATATTCAAAAAGTTCAGCATGACTATCAGAATATGCTGATGGGGATTAACGGTTATATTGAAGGCGATCAGGTTGATGTTCCTGAACTAAAAGAGTTCCTGAAGAAAAATCAGTTGATGCAAAATAATGTTCGAATTAAAACTGGAACGCTCAATCAGCTTAAAAGAATTAATTTACCTGCAGTCAAAGGCTTAATTTCAACTAAAGTAGTTCAAGCAGTTCAGTTGGGCATTAACGTCTCAGTCGAATGCAGTGAAATCATTCAAATCAAAAAAGTTGATCCATTTGATTTGGCAAGAGCTTTAGGTATTATTTTAGATAATGCAATAGAAGAATGTAGAAAACAAGAAAAAGCTGAGATTAAAATTGCCTTTATTGATGATTTAGAAAGAACATTAATTGTAATTGCGAATACTTGCTCGAAGGAGACTCTAAACGTAATTCCCGGAAAATCTACCAAGGGTAAAAATCGAGGGTTAGGACTTCAAAATTTAAAGGAATTTGTGGATGGTTCAAACTATTTAATGCTTGAAACCGGCTGTTCAAATTATATTTTCACTCAAAAATTATCGATTAGGAAATAGACTGATGATTAAAATTTTTATTTGTGATGATCAAGAAATTCATTTAAAAGCGATTCAAAAGATAATCGAAGATGGGATTCTATTTGCAGAAGTACCAATGCAAATCAAGCTGGCAACAACTGATCCTTTTGAGATTGTAAACAATATAACACCTAGTGAAACGAACGTATATTTTTTAGATATAGACTTGTCTAATGAAACTTATGACGGACTTAAGTTGGCGATTAAGATTAGAGAAAGTGATTCTCACGGATTTCTTATTTTCATTACCTCTCATCTTGAATTTGGAATGCTGACCTTTGAGTATAAACTTGGAGCTTTTGATTATATTGTGAAAACTCCAGATACTGAACTTCTTAAAAGTAAAATTAATTCCGCTCTAAAAGCGATTGCTGATCGTTGTCAGACTGACCAGCATAATCAGGAAGAAGACAAGAATCCACAGCGGATCAAATTCACTTCTGATTATGAAGAGAAGTACGTTTTAATTAATGAATTGATTATGTTAGAGGTAATTGGGAATCATAAACTTCAGATTATGTCTAAACATCAGAATTTTGAATGTAACGGAGCGCTAGGAAAGTTAGAATACGAGCTGCCAAATTATTTTTTTCGCTGTAATAGAAGCATCATTATTAATTTAAAAGAAGTTGCGAGCCGTTCGGAGAAAAATGAAACAATCACTTTGTCTAATGGAGCAGAGGTGCAGTGCTCTAAGCGCCAACAAAAGAAATTTGAACAATTGATAACAAAGCTTAATTTGTAGAATCGTTTAAAATGAAAGGACATTTTGGATATTTAAACATACATAGAGAGATCCCGTCATAGAAGGCATGCCTTAAAGAGATGGAGAAGTCTTCTCAAATTAAATTTTTAAAAATTGTCTTATGATTATAATTGTTTTTCTGCATCAAAATGAGTAAAATAATGTAGAAAAGAGAACAATGACGTGAAAAAATTTGATTATAAAACACTGAATAATCTTACTATTACAGCTGAAATGGCAAAAAAAATTGCGCTAATTTTTGAATTACGAGGCAAACTTTCAGTCAGTCTTAAACCAAAATCAGTCGCGCTTGATCGTTTAGTCGAGGTAGCCAAAATTCAAAGTACTGATTCTTCTAATCGAATTGAAGGTATTTATACCAGCCAAGGACGTTTACGTCAGTTAATGGCTGAAAAGACAATGCCTCAAAATAGAAGTGAAGAGGAAATATCAGGATATCGAGATGTTTTGAAGTTAATTCTCGAACAATCCGAGTATATGCCGCTTAATTCAAAGACAATCTTAACTCTTCATAAGCACCTGTTTAACTTTACAAGCAGCAGTTGGGCTGGAAAATATAAAGATTCAGACAATCAAATTATTACCAATTATAAAGATGGACATTCCGAAATCAGATTCATCCCTCCTTCTTCCACAGTTACTCCCGAACTTGTTGATGAATTATGTCAGAAATATACATTAGCTCTTGAAGAAGATCATTTTGTAAAAATCCTTCTGGTAGGAGCCTTTGTGTTTGATTTTGTGTCAATTCATCCTTTCAATGATGGGAATGGCCGGATGTCACGACTGTTAACGCTGATTTTTCTTTATCAAAACGGGTATGATGTCGGCAAGTATATCAGTATTGAAAAATTGATCGAGCGGACTAAAGATCAGTATTATTCGTCTTTACAAGAAAGCTCTGAGGGGTGGTCGGACAATAAAAACTCGTATGAACCTTTTTTAAATTACTTTTTAAGTGTTATGCTCCAAGCATATCGAGAATTAACAGAAAGAATCGATTTTACAGAAGGTACGAAGCATAGCGCTAAAGAATTAATCTTTAAAAATTTAGAAAATGAATTGCGGCCTTTAAGTAAATCAGAACTAGTAGCCTTAATTCCTGATTATAGTCAAACTACAATCGAGCGATCTTTAGGAGAGCTTGTTGCAGCAAATAGAATTACAAAAATTGGTGTAGGAAGAGCAACAAAGTACATCAATCGAATCGTTTAGGTAATACCTGAACGGTTCTTTTTTTGCACTCAGAACTGAAATTGGTCGATTGAGGTAGATTCAGGCAAAATCATTCCAAATGTCGCTAGTATTAATGATAATCAATTAATAAGGAGTATTTGGTTTTGAAAAAATGGAGAACGCTAGCACTGTTGAGCAGTGTTTTACTGCTTACAACAGGCTGTCAAAGCAAGGAAAGTTCAAGTGAAAGCACAGAGTCGAATAAAGTTTCGATTAGCAGTAAATCATCAGAGAGCAGCAAAAAAGATTCTAACAATTCAGAAATAGAAGATATTCCGGCCAGTGAGTTCAAACAAAGAGTAAAAACATTGAAAAATGCAATGATTTTCTTTGGGGATCCTACGGATAAAGATTATGATCAATCGTTAAAAAAGTTTGAAAGTACAGCTAAAAAGGTGTCAGCTAACACTTACAAGGTAAATACATCTACTGAAGAAGGAAAAAAATTAGTTGAAGAAAGGCATATGGATAAACCATACGATTGGGGTGTCACGTTGGGAGGAAACTTCAAAGGTCATTACATAGTCTATAACGTAAAGACAAGTCAAATTCCACCTGAGAGGATTATAAAAGAAGCCATGGCAGGTATTGGTGGAGAAGTAGTTAATAAGTGATAGAAAATATTTAATAATCGTTTAGGTAATACCTGAACGATTCAATTATTCAATTGAGGGGTCAATTCAGGCTGTTAACGAAAAACAAGCTTAAAAATACGATTTGCTCAGTAGAATGAATTTATCCTAATTAAGCAAAGGAAATGAAAATGAAAAAACATTGGCTGGCAATTACGATTAGTTTGATTGCTGTGATTGCATTGGTTATCGGAGGATTTTTCGTTTTAAATCGAAATCTCAGTCCAAGTACTAAGGCTGAAGAGAAGTTTGTCGAAACGGTTCAAGTTAAAAAAAGCGATCCTCTGAGTTTCAATGGAATTTCTAAATCCAAACAAACTCAAAGCATCAATTTTAATCAGGCCTTTGGAGAAACAATCAACTTAGAAAAGCAGAATGGTGAGGCGGTCTCTCAAGGTGATTTAATCGCAATTTATTATAGTTTAAAAGATTACAACAATCTTTTAGATAAAAAGAGCAAGGTTAAACAAAAGAAAATCGAGATCAATAATCTTAAACAAGATGTTCAGATTAATTCAAAGAAAATTACGGCCTTAACTAATGAAGTTAATCAGTTAAATAAAGAAATAACCAAGCTGAGCGATGCAGCACCAAATAAGGTTTACGCCGAGCTTGATGGAATTCTAACGATCCCGACAAGTGCTGGAAATGACGGAATGAAGCCAGTTGCTGAAATCAGCAGTAACGACACGAACGTTGAAATTCAGGTTAGTGAGTATGATCTTAGCCATATTCAAAAGGATCAGACAGTTAAACTAACGCCCGTTGATTCTGGCAATAAGATTAAGGGCACGATCAGTAGCATTGCTCAAAGACCAGATAATACCACGAGTAAAATTTCTACTTACACCGTCAAAATTACTCCCGCATCATCATTAAATAACGGGAATCACGTTCAAGTAAAAATTCCTCTTGATGAAATTAAGGTTCCTCTTTCAGCAGTTAAAGAAGAAGATAAAAAGTTTTATGTCTATAAATCTAATGGACCTCGTTATACCAAAAAAGAGCTTAAAGGTGAAAAGAAAGACAGCTATTTTGTAGTGACGAGTGGTCTAAAAAATGATGAATCGATTGTTAAAAACTATAAAGATGCGGACTAGCCTATGATTAAGATGAGAGGAATTAATAAGGCGTACCTCATGAACGATGACGACACTCCCCAATATGTTCTAAAAGATATCGATCTAGAAATTGAAAAAAAAGAATTCACAGCGATTATGGGACCGAGTGGTTCTGGCAAGTCGACTTTAATTAATATCATCAGTTTTCTGGATCGTGATTTTTCAGGCGAATATTACTTCACTGATGAAGATGTGAAAACATACAAAGATCAGGAGTTATCTACCATGCGTAATCATAATGTCGGATTTGTCTTTCAATCATTTAACTTAATTGAGACCGACACTGTTTATGAAAATGTAGAATTGCCGTTGTTGTATCAAGGAAAAAGCCACCGTAATGCTAAAGAAGCGGTGTTAACTCAATTAGAAAAAGTGGGGCTTCTTTCCAAGAAGGATCAATTACCTAGTCAGCTCTCAGGTGGTCAAAAACAGCGAATTGCGATTGCACGGGCATTAGCCAATGAACCGACCTTTATTGTGGCTGATGAGCCAACCGGCGCATTAGACAGTAAGACTTCGGCTGAAATCATGACCCTTTTTCAAAAATTAAACTCAGAGCATGATACGACAATTTTAATGGTTACACATGATCCTGAAGCTGCTGCTTATTGTAAAAGAGTGATTCAAGTCAAAGATGGTCAGGTGATCGGATGAAACTAACAATTAGTATTGAAACCGCCGTTAAGGCGATTTTAAAAAACAAGCGCCGCAGTTTCTTAACGATCATTGGAATTATTGTCGGAATTGCGGCGGTGATCACAATTGTGACGGTTGGGCGGGGGTACGAAAGATATTCACTGAAGCAGCTTCTAAATACTGATGATATTAAGAACAATCGGACGACAATCAGTTTTACTCCAGAAGATGAAGATAATTTTGGAAAAAGCAGCTTTGTCTACTTCAATGAGCATGATCTAGATTTAGTTCGCAGTGTGTCATGCGTTTCTAAGGTTCAGTACGAAAAAGAAAAGCCAGATCAGATGTATCGTCAGCAGCAGGTTGCTTTGAGTAAAGATTCTCAAAGCACCAAGATCCACTTGGTTGATGAAAAAGGTGAAAAAGTAATTGCTGGAGAAAATTTAAGCAGTGCTGATATTGGCAATAAAGTTGTGACGATTTCAAATCAGTTGGTTAAAGAACTGTTTCCTAATGCAAAAAATAATAGTGATGCGGTGGGAAAAACAATTGAAATTGCTGATGAATCATTTCTGATTAAAGGCGTTTTTGAACCAGATATTACTAATACTACCAAAATCGAAATGAACAAGGCGACCTATGCAAATTATTTCCGTGGAGCCCCACTAAAAAATATTCAAATCACAGTTCCAAGTGACCAGAATATAGCGGAAGTTGCGGACAAAGTTGTCAAAAATCTTAGTAAATCAGGCAGCATGAAAAATTTAGGTAGATACGAGTTTGCTAATGATGCTGCAACGACCAATGCTATTAGTTCAACCTTACAAATGTTAACTCTAATTGTGAGCTTTATTGCTGGAATCTCACTGTTTATCTCAGGTGTTGGCGTCATGAATATGGTTTATACCTCAATCTCAGAGCGAATCAAAGAAATCGGAATTCGCAGAGCGCTCGGAGCAACGGAAAAAGCAATTCAAATGCAATTTCTGTTAGAAGGGCTGATGCTGACGTTGTTAGGCGGAGCCATCGGTTATCTCTTAGGAGAGCTCATTGCTTTTATCATCAGTAATACGATGAAGTTGGATTTTATGTTTGATCCTTTTGTAGCGTTTCTAGCAATGGGGATCTCAGTTCTCGTCGGGTTGGTCTTTAGTTATATTCCTTCGAAGAACGCTTCTAAAAAAGATGTTGTTGAATTAATTAAATAAAATTGAAATGGAGTAAATAATGAAAAAGACAAGTAATAAAAAGAAATTTCTTACAATCGGAGCTGTAATTGGCTTGGTGGTTTTAATTGTAACAGTTTTTATAGTAATCAAATTGAATACAAAACCTGATTACAAACATATGAAAAAAGGCGATTCAATGATTGTGACAGATAAACAGCTTAAAGAAATGGAAAAGGATGGTGCAAAAATCGAGTATAGAGGTGGCCCAAAGGATAACACAGGCGGCAAGTAGTAAATATGAAGAAAAATATTAAAGGTTTAATTTTACTCTTGGGATCCTTAATGGTTTTGACAGGGTGTCAGAAAAAGTCGGAATCAACTTCTGAGAAATCTTCTAGTGTTGCTGTTTCGAGGGAGAAAACCGAATCAAATTCTTCAAGTGAAAAGGATAACTCTAATTCAAAACCTGAAATTGTGAAACTCTCGGTTAAGGATTACAAGAAAAAAATTTATGCCAAAAAGCTTAAAGATTTGAATAAATATAATGGTGAAGTTATCTTTTTTGAAACTCCTGGGAATAAAAAATCTGATCAAGAGTTAAAAAAGATCGCAGCAATATGTCAAAAAAAGGGTAAAACATTATACACAGTAGATATCAGTACTAAAGAAGGAAAAGACATCCCCAAACAAGATGAACGAATTGTTGCGCCTTACGATTTAATAGTTCTAATGAAAGGAAAAGGCAAAATGTATATAGATTTACAAGAAAAATACGATCGACTTCCACCAAATAAAGTTTTAGAAGATTTTATAGCAGCTAAATAAGATAAATTAAAGAATTTTGATGATTGAGCATGGAGGTAAAGAACTACAATGAAGAAAGTAAAAGCAAAAAAATATGGGGATTCAATTATTATTTCGTTAACAAACGATTTGAATATCAAACCAAATCAAGAGTTTTTCTTATCCAAAGATGAAATGGGTTTTATAACTTTAATTCCAGTATTGTCTGATCTTTACTCCAATGTTAGATCTCCGAACTTTGAAGGAATAGATTCAATCTGATAAGCATTCATCTAAAAAATCTCACAGTTTAATATGAATTGTGGGATTTTTTGGTTCATAGATTATTCATATAATAACCTAAAAAAATTCAACCTTGTTAGATATGTTTTTATTAATAATATTTTTAAATTTCTTATTAATTTTCGCCAGTAATCTTAAAGCTACAACCATAAGAAATTTTCCGCTACATAAAAATTTGACGGAGAATACGCCATGAGTTATTTAAAGACCCAGCTGAAAGTCTTTATACGATCAAAAGAGCATCCAATCATCTTGATCTTAATTTTGTTGTCGATCTTCTTTCTGTTTTTGTATAACAGTCAAGAATCAAAGGAAGAAGCAAAGTATATCCATAATGCTTTTGCAACTTCACTTAAAGAATATGAATATTTAACAGTGACTGATTGTGATGTCGGTTCTGATCAGAATTTACATAAAAATTTTACTAATACAAAAACAAATAGTGAGATTCCTGGTCGTCACTACGACATGACTAAAGCTTTAGAAAATCAAAATGTGCCATTTTTATTGAATGATGAATTGGAAAGTTTGCGAATTTATCAAAGAGATTCAGATCGAGCAGAGCGGTTATCACATCATGATGGAAAAGTAACTGCGGAAGATGTACCTTTTCAAGCAAGCGGTGGCCGTATTTACCATTATCTTAAAGGAAAAGAAAAAGTGAATCCTCGCTTACTGAGAGATCATTTAAAGCCAGAAAGTACTCGTTACGGGACTAGTGGGTCACTTTTTATTATTTCGATGCTTAATTATTTAACTTCGTTTGTTGGGATTTTCGCTGTTACTTGGTATGGCATTCGATCAGTTGGCAGGAAATATGAAGGCAATCAGCACAAGTTGTTTGAAACTACTTCAATCGCTAAATGGAAAGTTGTTTTAAGTGATTATTTTGTTTTTACCCTTAATGTTATTGGATTTTTGGCAGCAGCGCTGATCTTTAGTATCGGGATTACAACTATTTATGGTCAAAAGTTTCGGGGCAACTATCCAATTTTGGTGCGAATCAATGGAAAACTAGATTTGATCTCGGCTCAATCTTACATTATCCAGATAATTCTAATGTATCTAATGGTTTTGTCAGTTGCATTTTTTATAGGTTATTTAATAGTCAAAATAATCAGAAATAATTTCTTAAGCGCAGTAATTACAACTTTAATTTTAAGTATTGGTTTTACAGCTTCTATCTTAGGACCATCTGATTCATATAACCCATTTCTCTATTTTCAGCCGACACGAGTTTTAAGTGGTCGTGGAACGGAGAAAGTTAATGATGATTCAGTGTGGATCAATAATGGGGGAGAGAAAGACTATGAGTATATGTTAAGAGATTTTACATTTGAAAATGTTAAATACTACCAAGCAGAAACATTAGGATATCGACTGGAATTACATCTAACGACTATAAAAGGAATAATTGCAATGACACTATTAATAATAATGTTATTCTTTTTCAACGTATTTCCGTATCGAAAATTGATTGGAGCTTTTAAATGATCTTAAAAATAGATAATCTCACTAAAGTTTATGGTAAAAGAGTCATTTTAGACCAACTGTCCCTTGAAGTTGAAGAACCTCAAATCATTGCGTTGGTGGCGCCTAACGGAACTGGTAAGACGACATTATTAAACATCATGTGTGATTTAGAAGGGTATCAGGCAGGAAAGATTGAAATCCTCGATCGACCTAACACTGATCGGCATATTTTTGCCGAAATGACTTACATGCAGGATAATTCGATTCTTTATGACGAGTTAACGGGCATGGATCATCTGAAATTCATTGCATCAATGTATCATAAGACGCAGCAAGATATTGCAGTAACGGCTCATTTGGTGGGAGTTGAAGACTATCTCAATAAATCTGTTGGTAAATATTCGCTTGGCATGAAGCAGCACCTTTTATTTGCAATGGGAATTTTGCCAGAACCTAAAGTTTTCTTGTTGGACGAGCCGCTTAATGGTCTTGATCCTGACAGTGTCATTAATGTTCGAAATATTTTAAAAGAGATGGCAAAATCTGGCACCACAATTCTTTTTTCTTCTCATAATCTCGGAGAAGTGGTTAAGTTAACAGACAATATTCTGTTCTTGCACGAGGGAAAGCTTAAAAGTGAGAAGGATATTTTTGAAAATAAAGAAAAGTGGACATTGGTGGTGGAAGCAGTGAATCCACTTGAAGCATATTTGCAAGATCATAACCTTGATTATCAAATTCTTAGTCCGCACAAAATTGAGATTACGACAACGCAAGATTTATTAGCGCAAATAAAGAACTTTTTAGAAGAACAAAATCTGGCGCTTTGGGACACCCAAAAGACGGATTGGGATTTGGAACAAATCTATTTAGATTTGTTTGAGAAAACATCGTCATGATTAGGTTTGAGGCAAAAAAATGGCGAAAGTCAGTTAAGAATATTTTATTTATTTTGGCTGCAAGTCTATCCGTAATTGCTTTTGTTTTTGTGGTCGGACAAGATGAAAAGAAAGAAAAGAAAATTTATCTAGATGAAGTTCAACAACAATATGGTTCATTGGAAAATGACCAACAAATGCTTGACGCAATTCCAGTTCAAAGCAAAGAAGACAGAGAGCGCAATGAAAAATTATCTAAATTGTATAGTAAGGCCTCGTCTCATTTGAATGATCACTATGGTTATTATTATGAAAATGATTGGCAGCATGCAAACGTTAAGTATCACCATTATCTTAAGACGCTGGTGAAGATCCAAGCTCTTAAGGGAGGTATTCCCAAGCTTGATGATGAACTGCGAGTTCTAATTAATAAATATGCGTATTTTATTAAACATCATATTAAACCAGTAAACATCGGAAAAAGCACGGCAGGGTTTTATTTCACTAAAAAGGTCAGTGATATTTTTACATCTTATCTTGGTGTTGTAATTGTTATTTTGCTGTTTTTTGACCTATACGCTAAAGAATATCGTAAACAATCCTTTAAATTACTTGAAATGCTCCCGATCAAAAAGAATCAAATTAATACTCGAAAGTTTGAATTTTCGCTGACCGTTTCCGTATTATTACCAATTTATAGCTGTATTTTGGCTTTTGGGGTTGGTAGTATTTACTCTAAGAAAATAGGCAGATTTGATTATCCAGTCTTTGTAGATGGCAATGTTGGAAATTTCAAGGTTGTTACGCTTGGACAATATCTGACAACATCAGTTATTACATTTTATGCAGTATTATTTGCAGCTCTTTTAATCATTTATTTTGTTTCTAAGTTTAGCCGTGATACTTTTGTCAGTTTGGTGGGGACAGCACTTCTTGCATTAATGCCAATTGTTTTCATCAACGAATTTTATCCACAAAATAAAATTGCTAAATTTACGCCATTTTATTACACCAATTTATTTGAAAAATCTAAGAATCTTTCGATTTCAAAAACTGTTTTTGTAAATTGGATTCCGTTTTTGATCAGTATTGCAGTAACTGTTATTTTAGCAGTCGTAATTTTTAAGGTTAATTTTCATTGGCGTTTCAATTTTAAGACGAGAGGATCTATTTTAACTGCCAGTGTGATCTTATCGGCTGCAATTATTGGTTTCATAATCCGCTTTTATCAAATAAATCGGGTGGCTGCAGATTATGGTGATATCAAGCAACCTGAGAAAATTACTCGTAAAAGCCCAATTGATAAAAGAATCAAAACTTTTAATTCTAAAATTGCTGAGCGGATTAAGACCGATCAAGGTTTTGCAGCAGGAAAACTCGATGATGATGGTAAGCCTAGTAAAAAAGCTCAGCCAGATCCAGTTTTTACGACAGTTAACTATATCGATTCGATTAAATTAAATAAGGCTGAGTACTTTGTGGCAAAACTAAATCCAACGTTTAACAAGCTGTCATCTAAAGAAAAGACAGGAGTTATTGAAGCAGTAGAGAGTTTAACTTGGTCGACTTCGACAATTCTTTTTGACCAGCTTGAAAAAGACTTTAAGAAAAACAACTTTATTATTTATCAAGTCGGTAATGAAAAAATTGGTAAGGCTACAATGGACAGTGGATTTAAAAAGTATTAATCACAAGCAGTCTAAATATTTCCGTTTAATTCCTAAAATAATTGTGATAATATAAAGGCTGTATGTTTACATACAGTGGGAGATCAAATTTCATGGTCATTAAACCACACACGGATTAAGGAGGTAATTACCGTGGCAAAAAAAGTTGCAAACGTAGTTAAATTGCAAATACCTGCAGGTAAAGCTACACCTGCTCCTCCAGTTGGCCCTGCTTTAGGTCAAGCTGGAGTTAATATTGTTGGTTTTACAAAGGATTTTAATGCTCGTACTGCGGATCAAGCAGGAATGATCATTCCTGTAGTAATCACAGTTTATGAAGATCGTTCTTTTGATTTCATCACAAAGACGCCACCTGCTGCGATTCTTTTGAAGAAAGCAGCTAAAATTGAAAAGGGCTCTGGTGAACCAAATACCAACAAAGTGGCAACAGTTAAACGTGATCAAGTTAAACAAATTGCCGAAACCAAAATGCAAGACTTAAACGCAGCTGATATTGAAGCAGCTATGCGCATGGTCGAAGGTACTGCCCGTTCAATGGGAATTACGGTTGAAGACTAAAAGGCAGGCAAGTGGAAGAGTTAATACTCGTTTAACCACAGCAAGGAGGAAATGATGGCAAAAAGAGGAAAAAATTATAAAAAGGCTTTAGAAAGCATTGAAAAGAACAAAACTTACACTGCTGAAGAAGCAATTAAATTAGTTAAAGAAACTTCATACACGAAGTTTGATTCATCAGTTCAGGTTGCTTACAATCTTTCAGTTGATCCTAAGCAAGCTGACCAAAATATCAGAGGCGCATTGGTATTACCAAATGGTACTGGTAAAACTAAGAAAGTCATTGTTTTTGCAACAGGCGAACAAGCTCACGAAGCAGAAGCAGCTGGCGCTGATGAAGTTGGTGATGATGACTTACTTCAAAAAGTTAAAGACGGCTACATGGATTTTGATGTTGTTGTTGCAACACCACAAATGATGGCTAAAGTTGGTCAATTAGGTAAGATTTTAGGACCTCGTGGTTTAATGCCAAACCCTAAGACTGGCACAGTTACTAACGATGTTAAAAAAGCTGTTGAAAATGTTAAAGCTGGTCAGGTTAACTATCGTGTTGATCGTCAAGGAATTATTTCTGTACCAATTGGTAAAGTTTCATTTGATGTCGATAAGTTAAATGAAAACTTTAAAGCACTTAATGAAGCAATTTTAAGAGCAAAACCTTCTTCTGCTAAAGGAATTTACATGAAGAGTGTTTCAGTTCATTCAACAATGGGCCCTGGCGTTAAGGTTGATGCTTCAACAATTGGCTAAACTTGTTATTTAAACTAAAAACGATATAATAATAAAAGTGATTTTCTGCCGAAGACTCAGGTGGCGTAAGCCTTAATATCCTGCCGAGGAAGTTCGATTTAATTAGATTAAGTAGAGCTTCGGCTCTACTTTTTTTGCAGACTATTACAAAAAAATAAGGAGGAAATATATTTGGCGAGTGAAGCGATTTTAGAAAAAAAGGGAAAAGTTATTTCCCAAGTCGTTGACCAATTTAAGGCAGCTAAAGCAATCGTAGTTGTTGATTATCGTGGCTTGTCAGTTGAAGAAGATACCAAGCTTCGTTCCGAATTAAGACAGGCTGATGTGCATTATGAAGTCATCAAAAATACCTATCTTAAACGGGCAGCTGATGAAACAGGCTACGAAGGCTTAGATGATCTTTTTAAAGGACCAACAGCTGTAGCTTTCTCAAATGAAGATATTGTTGCACCAGCAAAGGTTTTAGCAAATTTTGCTAAAACAGCTGAAGCCTTAGAAATCAAAGGCGGATATATTGACGGCAAAGTATCGACAATTGAAGATATTAACAAACTTGCAACAATGCCAAGCAGAGAGGGACTTCTTTCAATGTTACTTTCTGTATTACAGGCACCAGTTCGCAATGTCGCATATGCTGTTAAAGCTGTTTCTGAACAAAAAGCAGCTAATGGTGAAGATGCAGGAGCTGTGGAAGAACAACCTACAGAAGCTCCAGCAGCAGAAGCAGCAACTGATAATAAAGAATCTGAATAATAAATAACGGAGGAATCGTAAATAATGGCTTTAGACGTACAAGGAATTATTGAACAACTTAAGGGTGCATCTATCCTTGAATTAAATGACTTAGTAAAAGGTATTGAAGAAGAATTTGGCGTAACTGCAGCAGCTCCTGTTGCAGCAGCTGGTGGTGCTGGCGGTGGCGATGCTGCTGCTAAAGACTCATTTGATGTTGAGTTAACAGAAGCTGGCCAAGAGAAAGTTAAAGTTATCAAAGCAGTTCGTGAAATCACTGGCCAAGGTTTGAAAGAATCTAAAGGCTTAGTTGATGGTGCTCCTTCAATCGTTAAAGAAGGTGCTACTGAAGAAGAAGCTAACAAGATCAAAGAACAGTTAGAAGAAGTTGGCGCTACAGTAACTCTTAAATAATTGTTATTTATAAATAAGGTCTGTAACTCGAAAGGGTTGCAGTTTTTTTTTGCGGTTCCATAGTGTCGAGTTGATAATCCAACACCGAAACAGGGCTGGAACAAGTGATTATAGAACTATCCATGGACGTTAAGCTTTATGGCAAGCCCGAGCAATATACCAAAAGCTGGGAGATACAATGCAACCGTAACATTCATGTTAGTGAATGACACGCCTTAACAATAATGAAAATTTTTAAAAGCAATTAATCTTAAATTTGACGGTTAGTTGCTTTTTTTGTAAAAAAAATTATTAAAGATAATATTTAAATTTCTTTAACCCTTGATATACTTATCGTTATTAATTATTAAATAATGCTAGGGACATTAGGGTAATGAATAAATATATTAAAAGACTTGGATATATATTAATAGTTATAGTAACTACCATAATTTTTGGTATAGGGTTAAGTTTTAAACAGGAAAGTCGTGCAGCCGATTTTCCACAAAATACTGCTTTTGAAGATAACATTTCAAATAAACAGTCAAAATTCCCTTTATCTAAAGAGAATCAATTTAAGCCACTGGATTTAACATCAAGAATTATTCCGCCAAATACTAGTTCAACAGTTGTTCGTTATGGTAATTTTCGAATGTATGGAGTTGGTAGCTGGAATGATGTCAATAAACGTAGTGAAGTTACTTTAAATTGGACTGCACCAGCTAATGTTAGCGGGGGTTATCATATTGAAAGAGATACCAGTTCATCTTTTACAACGGCGCATGATGTTGGAACAAACTACGGTAAACGGTTTCAAATATTAAATGTTGCGCCACGACAGCTTTATGGACCGATTAATGCTGCGACTTCAAAATGGTTCGAACAATGGATGAAACAAACTAATTCACGTGGAACAGGTCCTGTTGATATGGGACTTTTTGATATTACAACAGTTTCGCTTGACAGCTATAATGCAAATCCTAATAGCATTTTAAAGAATCCAAATGGAACATATAAATATGATGGCATTTTTTTTGGAGCAATTGATTGGAATGGTTATCAGGATATCAACGAAACTTCTTATCAAGCCACTAAAGCTTTTGGTGATACCGGTCGAGCCATTACTTTTGGTCATGATACGATCGAAGGCTCAGCTGACGATTCACACGGAGGAGATCAGCATTCTGGTGTTCCATGTCATACCTATTTCAATCGTTTTGCTCCTCTTTTAGGACTTAAGGTTTCTCCAGCGTATCACTTTGTCGGAAGTAATAAACTTAAAGTTGCAACTCAAGGATCTTTAACTCAGCAGCCTTATTTTATGGATCCTACGCAAATCTTTTCGGTTTCTCCTTCACATAGTTATGCTTCTTATTATCAATATAATTCAGGAGCAATTCGTTGGTTAAAATATGATGAAAGCAGTTTAGTTGCCAATCACTGGGCTGGTGGGGACTCTGCTGTAACTTACGAACGAGATGCTAGTGGTAAAGTTATTGCCGATAATAATTGGTATCTTGTTTCAAAAAACAATTATGCTCAGATCCAGACTGGTCATACTACTGGTCAATGTACTCCTCAAGAAGCTGAGATTATTTTTAACATGATCTACTACACGTCAAGTCTTAATACCAGTACTACTGGTAAAGATATTACAGTAACTGATAATGCAGCACCTAATTTACCAAGTGTTGCGTCGTCGTCTTCAACGGCTACGAGTGTTAGTTTAAATATTAATGCGATTGATAATTCTACTGATTATTATTTTCGTGGTCGAGCTGATACTTCAGTTGGTAATGTATATTCAGATATTATAAAAGTCCCTGTATTAAGTGGCATTAAAGGATATGTTTATTCTACTGATACAAATCCTAGCGGAGCTCCTGCGGTAAACAGAGATCCAGCAACTAATAGAGTTACTAATATTAATTTATTGCCTTCTGGCGGCACTTCAGCGGGAACTCTGACTTTTAATCGAAGTACAGATTATAACAAGTACGTTCACGTAATAGCAATTGATAATAACAATAATGTATCTGCGGTTAAAACCATATCACTTAAAGACTATATTTGGTGGACTTATGGTGCCGGAATTTTAACGATTTATCCGCACGTCTTAAATGCTGACGTTGATGCAACAATTGATTCTAGTGATCCGAATTTGCCAGTGGTAGTTTGGCCTTGGCACCAATATAAATCTCAACTTACTAAAGCAGTAATCAGTCCAGGCGTTAGCGGTGGCCGATCTCTGAATAATATCTTTGGTTCT
Source organism: Xylocopilactobacillus apis (assembly GCF_033095965.1). Classification (NCBI taxonomy): domain Bacteria; kingdom Bacillati; phylum Bacillota; class Bacilli; order Lactobacillales; family Lactobacillaceae; genus Xylocopilactobacillus; species Xylocopilactobacillus apis. The sequence goes on along the minus strand of NZ_AP026801.1, from coordinate 1,683,596 downwards.
TGTACTGTGATGACTAGTATTGAAGGTTTAACTAATCTAAATACAACAAACGTCGAAGATTATACTAATATGTTTAATTATTGTAAAAGCTTAACTTCGCTAAATTTCTCAAACTTTAATACTGTTAAATCAATCGTTATGTTTCGTTTCATGAGACATTGTGAAAACATTACAAGTTTGACATATGGACCGAATTTCATCACGAATAATGTTCAGAACTTTGGTGGTTTTTATGAAGGAATGCATAAGATGACGACCTTTGATTTAAGCCATATTAATACAAGCAGTGCGAAAGCGATGACGGGAATGTTTGGGGACTGTCCGAATTTAAAAACGCTTGACTTAAGTCGCTTTGATACTTCAAAAGTGTCAGATATGCGGTACATGTTTGAATTTGATTATAAATTAGAAGAATTAGACTTAAGCAGCTTTAGTGGAGCGAGCTTAACTTCGATGTATTATATGTTTAAGGATGACACCGCGTTGAAGAGACTTAAGTTTAGCACTACGTTGAACACGCCGCAGTTAACGGATCTGCAGCATACATTTGAGAATTGTTCATCATTAAGCAGTTTAGACTTATCGAGGTTCACGACAAATCCTAATACCACAAATATGGATCAAATGTTTAATGGGATGACAAAATTGTGGCAGCTGAAGTTAGGAGCAAATACTAAGTTATCAAGTATAACTGGGTTAGGGAATCCGACAGCAGGAACTCCAATAACAGATTTAGACAAACCAGTTCCACCTAATCCACAATACTATGCGACTAATCCGCAGTGGCGGGAAGCATTGACTCCGACAACAGTCCATGCACCAACGGGAGCAGCCAAAACTGCAGCTCAGATTGCAGCAGATTCACGAACTAGAACTGATACAAGGACTTACGTTTGGGATCAGATTGGAACGCAGACATTAGGAGCAACTCCAGGCACAATTGATTTGGGAACCCACCTTGGAGCACTGAAAAATAAAGAATACAAAAGTTCAGCGCAAAATATCAATGTAACTGACAACAGAAATGTGAGAACAGGTAAGAGGTGGCATGTGGAAGCTGCGGTAACAACTCCGTTTAAGCTGACAACAGATTCGACAAAGGTCATCAGAGGTAATCCTTTGTATTATCACAATACAACAACGGGGGCAGTGACGCATCTTCTTTCAACAGCACAAACGCTTCACAGCGAGATCGCCACGAGTACTTATCAAGATGTGAAAAATTATCCATGGACATTGAGCTTTAAGGCAGGCCCAAGTGATATTCCTAAAGCTGGGAGATATAATGCGACCGTAACATTTACGTTAGTGAATGACACACCTTAAAATGATTAAGCGACTAATAGCAGTTAGTTGCTTTTTTTGCTAAAAATTTTATGAAAATTAGAATTGAAAAAACCCACTTTTTGATATAATAAATCTAACTTTGTATAAATAAATCAATTTAGGGAGTGAGTTTATGAACAAGTTAGTCAAAAGATTAGGATTTTTTATAGTTGCAATAGTAAGTATTGCAGCTATTGGAATTGTTTTAAACAATAAACAAGCGAGTAAAGCAGCAGATTTTCCACAAAACACAGCAAACGTAAATAATGGTAGCGTTTCCAGGGGGGGGCGTTTAGCTAACAAGCTTACATCCATTTTCAGTGATCCACTGGAACAATTATCACTCCCTAAAATACAACCAAGAGGAATCTCATCAGTAATTAATTCAACAGTTGTAACCCCAGGAAGTTTTCAGATGACTGGTCAGAGCTATTGGAATGATACTGATAATCGTAATGAGGTTAATTTAACATGGGTACCACCGACAAATATTAGCGGGGGATATCATGTTGAGAAAGATACTAGTCCATCATTTACAACAGCAAATGAAATTGGAACTAACTACGGTAAACACTTTAAAATCTTAAACGTCGCACCACGTCAGCTTTATGGACCGATTAATGCTGCGACTTCAAAATGGTTTGAACAATGGATGAAACAAACCAACTCACGTGGAACAGGCCCTGTTGATATGGGTCTATTTGATATTACGACAGTTTCGCTTGATAGCTACAATTCGGATCCTAACAGCATTTTAAAGAATCCAAATGGAACATATAAATATGATGGCATTTTTTTTGGAGCAATTGATTGGAATGGTTATCAAGATATTAACGAGACTTCTTATCAGGCTACTAAAGCTTTTGGAGATACTGGTCGGGCCATCACTTTTGGTCATGATACGATTGAAGGATCAGCTGATGATTCACACGGAGGAGATCAACATTCTGGTGTTCCTGCTCACACTTATTTTAATCGTTTTGCTTCCCTTTTAGGACTTAAGGTTTCTCCAGCGTATCACTTTGTCGGAAGTAATAAACTTAAAGTTGCAACTCAAGGATCTTTAACTAAACAGCCGTATTTTATGGATCCTACGCAAATTTTTTCAGTTTCTCCTTCACATAGTTATGCTTCTTACTATCAATATAATTCAGGAGCGATTCGGTGGTTGAAATATGACGAAGGTAGTTTAGCAGCTAATCACTGGGCTGGTGGGGACGCCTTTGTAACTTACGAACGTGACGCTGGCGGCAATATTATCGCAGATAATAACTGGTATCTCGTTTCAAAAAACAATTATGCTCAAATTCAAACTGGTCATACTACTGGGCAATGTACACCGCAGGAAGCAGAAATCATCTTTAACATGATTTACTATACTTCAGCCTTAAATACTAGTACGACTGGTAAAGATATTACGGTAACTGATGATGCGGCACCTAATTTACCAAGTGTTGCATCATCTTCTTCAACCGCTACGAGTGTTAATTTAAACATTGATGCAGTTGATAATTCTACGGATTATTATTTTAGAGCACGTGCTGATACATCTACAGGTGATTCTTATTCAGATATTATTAAGATTCCTGTAAAGAGTGGAATTAAGGGCTATATTTATACAGTCGATTCTGCGCCAACTGGAACGCCAACAGTTACGAGAGATCCAGCAACTCAGAAAGTCACAAATATTAATTTATTGCCAACAGCCGGAGGGAGTACGGGGACAATAACCTTTAATCGTAATAATGATTATAATAAATATCTCCATATTTTAGCAGTTGATAATAACGATAATGTTTCAGCGGTCAAGAATATAAGTTTAAATGAGTACATATGGTGGAAATACGAAAGTGGAACGTTAACCATCTATCCCCACGAGTTAAACGCAAATCTTGATACAGTAAGTAATGGCTTGACAGATCCAACCATCCCTAATGTTAATTGGCCTTGGAACGATTACCTTACTCAAATTAACAAAGTCGTAATAAGTTCGGGGGTTACCAGTAAAAACTCGTTATATGGTATTTTTGCTGGAATGAAGAATTTGACCCAAATTACAGGCTTAACAAACCTTAATACGACTTCTGTAACAAATATGAGATACATGTTTCAAAATTGTTCCTCTTTACTGAATATTGATGTTAGCAGTTTTGATACCAGCTTAGTGGACGATATGTCCTTTATGTTCGATCAATGTTCATCTTTAAATACAATTGATGTTACTAATTTCGACACTTCTCAGGTTATTAGTATGTACCGAATGTTTCATTTTGATACAAATCTAAAAAACATTTATCTTAATCCAACGAAGTTCAATACAGGAAACGTGATTAATTTTAATGGATTATTTGAAGGGGATAAGAATTTACTTAGTATAGATGTAAGTCACTTTGATACTCACAGTGGACGTTTCTTTGAAGCAATGTTTAGTAGCTGTTCATCGTTAACAAGTCTTGATTTACATAGCTTTGATTCGAGTAATGTTACAAACATGAATTGGATGTTTTATTGTAATTCAGGCTTAACAAATATTGATTTAAGCAGCTTTCGAACGCCAAACTTACATGTAATGGAATCAATGTTTGCGGGATGTTCAGGATTGAAGAAACTTGATCTTAGTATGTTTGATACATCTAATGTTGTTAATTGGAAATATACTTTTTGGAGTTGTACCAATTTGACTGAGTTAGATTTATCGCCACTAACAATAAAGCCTACTGCTGATACGACTTCGTTGTTTTTAAATACTCCAAAGTTATGGAAATTAAAACTAGGGGGAAATTCTAAGCTCGGAAATTCAACCTCATTAGCTGATCCGACTCCTGGGCCGCCAAACGGAGCAATTAACGATCTAGATAAACCAGTTCCGCCTAATCCGCAATATTATGCGACTAATCCACAGTGGCGTGAGGCGTTAACTCCGACAACAGTCCATGCTCCAACGGGGGCAGTGAGAACTGCAGCTCAGATTGCAACAGATTCACAAATGAGAAATGATGTCAGAACTTACGTCTGGGATCAGATTGGAACGCAAACATTAGCAGCAACTCCAGGCAGCATTGATTTGGGAACCCACATGGGGGCACTTAGAAATAAAGAATACAAAAGTTCAGCGCAAAATTTGAAAATAACAGATAACCGTAACGTGAGAACAGGTAAGCGATGGCATGTGGAAGCTGCGGTAACTAATCCGTTTAAGCTGACGACAGATTCAACGAAGGTTATCAGAGGTAATCCGTTGTATTATCGTAATTCTACAACTGGAACAGTTACGCATCTTCTTCCAACAGCACAGACACTTTATAGTGAAACAGCCACAAATACTTATCAAGATGTCAAGAACTATCCGTGGACACTGAGCTTCAAGGCAAGTCCGAGTGATATACCGAAAGCTGGGAGATATAATGCGACCGTGACATTTACTCTCGTGAACGATACACCTTAATTTAAAAACCGCTGATCATGACGACTAGCGGTTTTTATGATGCACCGGATGTTTTAAAAATTAAAGAAATTCTTTGTCTACGACTTCAAGCTGGTGATTAAATTCGTAAACGATCGGAGATCCATTTCCAACCTTAACTCCATCAAGTTCATCGCCAGTAATTTGATCAAAATATTTAATTAAAACTCTAATTGTTGATCCATGAGCAACTAATAAAATATTTTGATTTTGTCTCAGTTTAGGAGCAATATCATCTTCAAAATAGATAAGAACTCTTTTAAGAGACATTTCAAGACTTTCCCCTCGAGGTCTGATATCTTGAGGGACGTTTTGGTATCGGCGGTCAAAAGTTGGATTAGATAATAGAGGAGGAATGGCATAAAGACTTCTTCGCCATTGGGCTACTTTATCTTTACCGTATAATTTTCTTGCTTCATTTTTGTTAATACCTCTTAAAGCTCCGTAGTGGCGTTCGTTTAAACGCCAAGATTTATAAATAGGTAAATAACTTTGATCTATTGTATCTGCAATGATATAAGCAGTCTCAATTGCTCTTGCGAGCAGAGAAGTATGTATTTCAGAAAATTCTATTTGGGCATCTTTAATTTTATTACCGGCCTGAACCGCCTGTTTAATTCCTTTTTCCGTCAAAGATACATCATTCCAGCCGGTAAAAATATTGTCACGGTTTGACGTACTTTCTCCGTGGCGAACAAGAACAAGTTTATTCATTTAATTAGTCCAATCTTTTCATCAAATATTTATTTTACACCTGTTAATAAATACCTTTAGTTGTATAAAGATAGTTGATCGGAATATCAAAAGATTCGATCGGCCAGCTGGGATCCGAAACAATTTGTTCATTCAATACAAGCGAAACCGTAGTACCAGGATAATCAGCTAAAATACGATCATAATATCCCCCGCCAAAACCAAGTCGAAATTTATTGATCACAGAAAAAGTTAGCCCTGGGACCACAATAAGATCTAATTTTGAAGGCTCAATTTCAACTGCCGATGGCATTGGTTCAGAAATCCCTTGTATAATCTGCATGGGTTGATTTTCCTCATAACGGCGAAAAATTAAATGATGATTTTTCCCAATTGTTGGCAAGTAAATTTCTTTTTCTTTGCTGGCATCTTTTATAAAATTATGGGTTGGAATTTCAAGTTCCGTGCTCCAAAAAAGGGCAATTTTTTGAGCATTAAAATAAATTGTTGATTCTTTAAGTAATTGAGTGATTATATTAGCTTGAGTTGTCTTATTATCAGGGTCCATTTCGGCTAATCTTTTAATTTGGATTTCTCTAATTTTCTTTTTTGATTCCATAAGCTTCCTTATTTATAATAAAGATTGAACAATCTTGATTCTTCGTATAAAGTAATTGTGAAACATCTTAGTTTCACGGAGAGGTAATTTTTGGATCCAAGTGAATTTACAAAAGTTTTAGAACAAATTTCGGGAATTGATGCTGAGAAAACAGCAGCCCAATTTGCGCTATATTACGACATGCTAATTGAAACCAATCAGAAGTATAATTTAACACGAATTACTGAGGTGGAGGAAGCATATTTAAAACATTTTTATGACTCGATCATTCCTATTTTAAAGTTTAAAACATCAATTTTTCAATCAGATATGAGAATTTGTGATGTTGGAACCGGTGCAGGATTTCCAGGTGTCCCTTTAAAAATAATTTATCCAGATGTAAAATTAACTCTATTAGATTCTTCTCAAAAGAAATTACAATTTTTGAAAGAATTAACTGATAAGTTACATTTGACTAATGTTGATTTTGTATGGCAGCGGGCCGAAGAATTTGGACAAGGTGAAGGAAGAGAAAAGTATGATTTAGTTGTCTCTCGAGCAGTTGCTAATTTAAGAGTTCTTAGTGAATATTGTTTGCCTTTGGTAAGAAAAGGGGGATATTTCTTAGCTTATAAAGGCAAAAATGGTGATCAGGAAATGATCGAAGCCAAAGATTTAATCAAAACTTTAGGCGGTAATGTGAAGCAGGAATTATTGATAGATTTAAAGCAAGATGATGATTCTCGCTCGTTGTTTTTAATTAAAAAAAATACGATAACTCCTCGAAAATTTCCTCGATCTAATAGTCAGATTAAAGCTAGTATGAAAGGATACCATGCCAAATAATTTTTTCAATTTTTTTAAGGCAGACGAATCGCAAAATGACGAAGGTCGTTTAGTCATTTTGAATGTTGAAGATATTATTCCGAATCGTTATCAACCCCGAAAAGTATTTCAAGAAGATAAAATTAAAGAACTAGCCCAAAGTATTGATAAAAACGGCTTGCTGCAGCCAATTGTAGTCAGAGAATATGAACCTCACAAATATGAGATTGTTGCAGGAGAAAGAAGATTTCGGGCTGTTCAATGGCTTCAGCGTAAGACAATTCAGGCAATAGTTCGTGGATTTGATAATACAGCTTCAGCGATTCAAGCCTTGAATGAGAATTTACAACGTGAAAATTTATCTTCGATTGAAGAAGCTAAAGCCTATAAAGATCTGCTTGACCTCACTAATGGAACGCAGGAATCTTTGGCTCACCAATTAGGAAAAAGTCAAAGTGCAGTTGCGAATAAGCTGCGTTTGTTAAAATTAGATGAAAAAATTCAAACGGCAATAGCTGATGGAAAACTTTCTGAACGTCACGGAAGAGAAATGTTAAGACTTGAACATGATGATCAAATGGAAGTTTTACAAAAAATTACTGAAGAAAATTTAAATGTTACTCAAACAAAAAAATTAATTGATAAGTATTTAAAGCCGCCAAAAGAGATAGTTAAGAAGAAAACAGCAAAATCTAAGCCTAAAAAGCAAGCAAAACCACGCGCAAATATTTTGACTAAAATGGATAGTTTGACCTTAGCGACGCAAACTTTAAAAAAGTCACTTAATGCGATTGAAAAGAGCGGAATAGCAGTTACTCAAGAGTTAAAACAAATTGATCAGGATAACGTGGAAATGGTTATCCGACTCAAAAAAGAAATTTCAGAATCAGAAATAAAAGAAGATAACGGCGATAATAATTAGGATAAATATGGGGAAGATAATAGCTATTGCAAATCAAAAAGGTGGTGTTGGTAAGACAACAACTACTTCTAATCTCGGAGCGTCATTAGGAACATTAGGCAAGAGGACTTTATTGGTTGATTTTGACCCGCAGGGTAATCTGACTACGGGTTTTTTGGGCTCAGCTAAAACAATTATCAAACAAGATATAACAGATGCTTTGACGCAGCAAGTTCCGATTAGAAATACAATAATTAAAACTAAGTTTGCTAATGTAAGTTTGCTTCCAGCTGCCAGTAATCGCTTAGCAAGTGTCGAAACTCAGTACGCTAATACTAACGGGCGTGAGATGCTCTTAAAACAAATTCTGGATGAAGTGAAAAATGATTTTGATTTTATTTTTATTGATTGTCCGCCATCTTTGGGATTACTTTCAATTGAAGCTTTTACTGCGGCAGATACAGTTTTAATTACCTTACAAAGTGAATTTTATGCTTTGGAAGGTCTCAGCCAGTTATTAAATACAATCGATCAAGTTCGTCGTCGTTCTAATCCTCAAATTGGAATTGAAGGAGTCTTGATTACAATGTATGATGCGAGAACTCTCTTGGGAGCTCAAGTAATTGGCGATGTTAGAAATTATTTCTACAATAAAGTTTATGACACGATTATTCCACGAAATATTGGCTTAGCAGAAGCTCCAAGTCATCAAATGCCAATTTACTATTATGATCCTCATTCAAAAGGGGCGATTGCCTATGTTGAATTAGCCAAGGAGGTGCTTGCATCAAATGGCAACTAAAAAGAATCATGGTCTAGGAACCGGGTTGGATGCTTTTTTCTCAAATAATCCAATTCAGGATTTAAATGAGGGATCAGAGGGCGTTACAGAAATAAGTGTGAAGGACATTCGTCCTAATCCTTACCAGCCACGCGAAGTTTTCGACCCGGATAAATTAAAAGAGTTAGCAGATTCTATCTCTGAAAGTGGTGTTTTTCAGCCAATTATTGTCAAAAAAGGAGTCAATGGTTATGAATTGATTGCTGGTGAGCGCCGTTTACGAGCCTCAAAATTGGCAGGAAAAAAAGAAATTCCGGCGATAGTTCGTGATTATACTGATGAACAAGTTTTAGAAATTACAGTTTTAGAAAACTTACAGCGGGAAAATCTTTCACCAATTGAAGAAGGTCAAGCTTTTGTCACATTAATAAAAAAGCTTAATTTAACTCAAGACGAAGTGGCAAAAAAAGTTGGTAAAAGCAGGCCCTATATTACTAATTACATTAGATTGCTTCAGCTTCCTACTGCAGTTAAAACAATGGTTGAAAAGGGTAAAATTTCAAATGCGCAAGCAAGAGCGTTACTAAAGCTTCAAGATCCTGCAGAAATTGAAAAGTTTGCAAAAAAGGTGGTCAGCGAAGGATTAACCGTTCGTCAAATTGAGAAGCTGATCGAAGAAAAGCAAGATACAAAAAAAGTTAAAAAGGAAATTAAAGAACCGACACCTTTTGTACGGACTACTCGCAGCTCCTTGGAAGATTTGTTAGATACAAAGGTAAAAATTCAGCAATCATCAAGGGGAAAAGGTAAAATAGAAATTGCCTTTGCTTCAGAGGATGACTTGGCGAGAATTATGGAGCTCTTACATGTTGAGGAAAATTAATGGAAATTTTACTCAATGATTTAGTAATTATGAAAAAGCCTCATGCCTGCGGTAATAATAATTGGAAAGTGGTTCGAATTGGAGCTGATATTGGAATAATGTGTGTAAGTTGTCAGCGTAAGATTGTGATGCCGCGGGCTGAATTTCTAAAAAAAGTTAAAAAAATTGAACATACACCAGAGAGCGATCAAGGCACTGGTGATGTAATAATTAATAGATTGGAACAAGAATGAGTTTAACAGCTGGAATTGTTGGACTTCCGAACGTTGGAAAGTCCACATTATTTAATGCAATTACAAATGCCGGAGCGGAAATGGCTAACTATCCGTTTGCAACGATTGAACCAAATGTGGGAGTTGTTGAAGTACCTGACAAACGATTAGATCGCCTACAGGAAATTATTCCGGCCAAAAAGATTATTCCGACTACTTTTGAATTTACTGACATTGCTGGAATTGTAAAGGGTGCCAGCAAAGGTGAAGGTTTAGGGAATAAATTTTTAGCAAATATCAGAGAAGTAGATGCGATTGTCCACATCGTTCGAGCTTTTGATGATCCTAATATTACTTCGGTTACCGGAACAGTGGATCCAAAAGATGATATTGAAACAATTAATTTAGAATTAGAAATTGCTGATTTAGATAGTGTTACTAAGCGGTTAGGACGTGTCGAAAAAGTAGCCCGTGCTCATGATAAAGAAGCAATGGCAGAACTTCCGTTGCTTCAAAGGATTAAAAAAGCTTTAGAAGAGGGAAAACCAGCTCGTTCTTTAGAATTTAATAAAGATGAAGCGAAGATTGTGAAAGGATTTTTCCTTCTAACCACTAAACCTGTCATTTATGTTGCAAATATTAGTGATGATAGTATTGCTGATCCGATGCAGTCACCGTATTTTAAAGTGGTTAAAGAAATTGCCGATAGTGAAAATTCACCCGCTTTAGCGATTTCAGTTCGAACTGAAGAAGAGATATCAGAACTTGATCCAAGTGATCGCTCAGATTTCTTAGCGGATCTTGGTGCAAAAGAATCAGGACTTGATCAATTAATTCAGGCAACGTATCGGTTATTAGGACTTGGAACATTCTTTACTGCTGGCGGCAAAGAAAATCGTGCTTGGACCTACAAAGTTGGAACAAAAGCACCGCAAGCTGCCGGCATAATTCACAGTGATTTTGAACGAGGTTTTATTAGAGCAGAAACTGTATCGTTTAGTGATTTAGATCAATATGGCAGCATGGAAGCAGTAAAAGAAGCTGGTCGATTAAGAATTGAAGGTAAAGATTACGTTGTTCAAGATGGAGATATTTTTGAATTTAGGTTTAATGTCTAATGAGTGATAAGAAAGAAAAAGTTATTGAACAAGAATTGCCCAAGCATACATTGGACGAATTATCCAATAAGAATACGGAATATGTTTTTCAACTAAAGAAGTTCTTAACGAATGACTTTAAATATTCAGAAGAAGATGCTGATCAGTATGTTAATCAGATTCTTGATGAAATGGTCGAAGCACAACGCAGAGGCACGCCGGCAAATCGTCTTTTTGGGAGCCCTAGAAAATTAGCGGCAGCGCATGTTAAGGGTGAAGCAGAGAAACCGGCTACCAGTTATTGGCTGTTATGGTTAGATAATTCAGTTATTTTTGGGATGCTGCTTTTCGGAATGAGTTGCTTAATGATGTTCTTCCCAAGTAAAAATAAAGCTACGGGGGCTTCAAACGGCGTTTTAACGATTATTATAATGTCAGTTGAGTTTGGACTCACTTGGGCGTATTTTACGCGTTGGAGCATTCAGCCCAAAGATCAACGGGTTTCAATTCCAAAATTAATTGGAGTTCTGGCCATCGGATTTGTTGGATTGTTCTTAGTGACGGGTCTTGCAGGTTTTATTCCGGCACAGTTTAATCCAGTTTTTAGTGCGATGACCTATTTGATCATCACAATTGCTTTGTTTGGAGCTCATTACTATTTGAAGCATAAATACAATATCAAAGGAACTCTATTTTAGAGTTTTTTTGTTAGAAAATACTTTGGAGGAACTTGTGAATGGAAAAATTAGATAAGATTGTAGGAGACGGATTAACTTTTGATGATGTTTTACTGATTCCAGCGGCTAGTGATGTTTTACCGCAGGATATTGTTTTAAAAATAACTATTGGCGGGAAGTTAAAGTTAAATTTACCAATCATGAGTGCCGGGATGGATACAGTAACCGAACATGAGATGGCATTAACCATGGCTCGCTTAGGCGGTTTAGGTGTTATTCATAAAAATATGAGTGTTGATTCACAAGTAGAAGAAGTTAGAAAAGTTAAAGAACAGGTAGTTGATTTTCAAAAATATCCTTTGGCGGCACATGATGAACAAAACTTATTTTTAGTGGCAGCTGCAGTCGGAGTCACTAATAATACAATTGAACGGGCAAAATTATTAATTGATGCAGGAGCAAATGCAATTGTAGTTGATACAGCTCATGGTCATTCACAAGGAGTTTTAAATAGAGTTTCAGAAATCAGACGGACATTTCCTGAAATAACAATCATTGCCGGTAATGTTGCTACGGCTAATGGGGCAAAAGCTCTGTATGATGCGGGAGCTGATGTTGTTAAAGTAGGAATTGGTCCTGGGTCGATTTGTACAACAAGAGTTGTCGCGGGTATTGGAGTTCCTCAGGTTACAGCAATTATGGAAGCAGCTAAAGTGGCAAAAGAGTATCACAAAACGATTATTGCTGACGGCGGAATTAAATATTCTGGCGATATTGTAAAGGCAATTGCTGCTGGAGGTGATGTGGTAATGCTTGGCAGCATGTTAGCAGGAACTAAAGAAGCTCCTGGTGAAGTTTTTGAAGAGAACGGGAAGAAATATAAAGAATATCGGGGCATGGGTTCCATGGCTGCAATGTCGCAGCAAAATGGTTCGAAAGACCGTTATTTTCAAAGTGAAGTTAACGATGCTAAGAAATTGGTTCCAGAAGGAATTGAAGCACGAGTTCCGTATAAGGGATCAGTTGAAGATATTTTGTACCAACTAGAAGGAGGCCTTCGTTCTGGAATGGGATACACTGGAGCAAGGGATATTGAAGAGCTTAAAGAAAAAGGACAGTTTATCAAAATTTCCAATGCTGGATTAAGAGAATCTCATCCCCACGATGTGAAAATGGAAAAGGCTGCACCTAATTATAAGAGTAGAAATTTTTAGACGTTTAATCTTGTGAGAAGTCAGGATTAAGCGTTTTTTTGAAAATAAAATTATCAATTGTTATAATAATGTCAAGAACAGTGATAAATATTGTTTTTTCAAGGGGGTTATATATATGAAAAAAAATAAAATTAAATACTTTGGCCTATGTGCAACGGCTTTAGTGACAATCGCGCCAATCGTTAGTTCAGTCGGTATTACTGCAAGTCAGGCGTTGACGACTAGTGTGGTAAAAGCTGCTGATGATCAGGCTTATACAGATTTATTAAAAGCGAAGTTTAATTCTAGTGTTAATTTTTCGAAGAGTCAGCTTAAAGACCTGTCTACGAGCAGTTTTGACGGTAAGCTTTCTATCAATACAGCTGAGTACCAAACGACAGATTTATTCAAAAGTGTTACGGATACTAATGCGGTGGTTTATGATAATTTGAAAATTGAAGTTCCTTTTTTTAGATCATTAGTAAAAAGTGATGTAAAAATGGAAGGTCTGGCATCTAGTGATTATAAATTATCTTTGAAAATTACTAGTACCAAATTTTCTGGAGAACCAACTAGTTCGACAGATCTTATTGACAAATTAAAAGCATTAAATGTTGGTGATCAGTTTACGATTACCATGACAATGAAACATGTTAGTAATACGTCTAAAGTGGCTTCTTATCCTATTACAGCCACTGTTACTGCCGATCCAACATCGAAAATTAAGATCCCTGACCTGGGAACTCTTAGTGTAGCTAAAGATAGCAATAAGGCAGATGCAGAAGATGTATCTAAAAATATTAAAGCAATTAAGGATGTAAAAGATACGGCAATTTTTCATTCTTTCGATTTTGGATCATCATATTATTACGGGATAAACGGAAGTACGCAATATAAAACAATTTCTGGCACTACCTTTGCGCTAGGTGATTGGGGTAATGGTACAGGGGCGATCATTACTCAATTGATTCCGATTCATTATAATTATGAGACTGCTTCTAAATATGATCCAAGTAGTTTTGTATTTATCGATGACACTTCACATAAAGTTTTAGATAAAGCTCCTGATCCTAGTGCAACTCAGATAGCTTATATACCAAGAAGAATAATAATTGGTTCGCCTACTTATCCTGAGTTTAGATATACAAGCACAGTTAGTGGAGCACCAGCAAGAAATACCTATGGTAAAGACAGTACTTTGCCGTTAAATACGGTCGATGCAGAAAAACTTACTTATATCTTTAACGATTCTAGAAGTTGGGTGAATTTAGACAGCTACCTGCAGGAAATATTAACCACTGATCGAAATGGTGCAGGCAATCTGGTTGCTTTTGTAAAATTTAATGATGATAAAGATACTGACAATAGAGTAAAAATCACTTACACATTGCCTCATCTTAAAGCGACAACCTCACCACAGAATGCAATCGCAACTGCTATTGATCCTAAAACTGGTGCTGAATCAAAATTGAAAATTCCAGTTAAAGTTACCGATATTCCAAATGTAAATTCAACTCCTTCAATTAGTAAGTTTCCTGAAAACGATTCGGTAACGATTAATAGTAAAACTACATCTAAATATGACATTTATAAAGATGTAGCTGCTACATACCTTGGTGCAGATAATGCGACCCATAATCTGCCTAAAGCTTTCATCAAGGCGACAGTTAAAGATTCTAAAGGAAGTACAGTTTCTTTAAATTATGATGGAACAATGCCGACAACAACAGTTGGGACTTATAAGATTCAGTATGTATTCTCGAATCCAGGTGATTCGACGAAAAAAGTAACAAGAGATCTGACTGTTAATGTTACGGCAACTGATTTAGTAGCTCCTACGGTTAGCGGTTTTTATGATAATGGAACATATACGCTATCAAACGATAAACAAAAGGAAGTCAGTCCTTTTGCCCCCGTTTTAAGAATGGATCGAGTAACTGCTTCTTATATCGGAAGTGATAGTGCTAGTCATTATGTTGATAGTAAAAAAGTTGTTGTGACTGTTAAAAATCAACTTGGTTCATCGGTAAGTTTGAATTCTAATGGCATGATTTCAATGGCAACGCCGGGTACATATACTGTTACCTATACGTGGGCTAACCCAGAAGATACTAGTAAAACAGTTTCCAAGTCTTTGACATTGATTGTAAATCAAATTGCCAGTCAGGCAATTACTCCAAATCTTAGTAATAAGGAAGTCGTTAATCCAACAATTGATACAAATACGACTAGTTTTAATGTTTTAAATAATATCAACTTTACATATAACTATACAGATCCAGCTAGCTCAACACCGTCGACTCAAAGAACGGGAACTATTCCAAATAATTTGATTTCAATTTCAGTTACGAAAGACGGAAAGGATGTCCCTCTATCCAATTATTCATTCCAGCCGACAATTGGTACTTATAAGATAGTTTATACAGCAGTGAACCCACAAGATAATGCGATCACTTTAAGCTATACGAGAACCTTAACAGTTCAGGCACCAAATGCGAATCCAACTCCTACACCTAATCCGTCTCCAACTCCTAACCCAACTGCTCCAACAGTTCAATTTACGAGTGGCGTGCTTTACATTAATTATGTATGGGGTTATGGTGTAAATCTTTGGAAGAACTACAATACAACTGGTGGAATGGAATTAAATTCTGATGGCAGCATTAGAAAATTAATGACGGGATCGGCTTGGAAATATCGTGCAGTTGCGACTTATCCTGATGGCAGTACTTGGTATCGGTTAGGAACAAATCAATGGGTTCAAGGACAGTATGCAAGTTTTGTACCAATGGTAAATCCTAACTCATGGAATATTACTTCAAGTAAAGGTGTCGGCGTTATTCATTATGTTCCAGGCTATAGTGTAAATCTGTGGACATCGCCTAATCAAACCAATTGGACGAAGAAACTTCGCCATGGAACTTCTTGGAAGTATTTTAAAGTAGCAACCAAGAATGGTAAGAGCATGTATAATCTTGGCGGAAACCAATGGGTAGATGGTTCATACTTTTTCCCTAAAAAGTAATCTAAAAAACAAATCCTAAAAATGTATAGGGTTTGTTTTTTTATTAATGGATATATATATTTATTGTAAGCGGTTAAATATTTTGTAGAAAACTTGTTATAATGGGAATATAAGGAATATAAAAGATAGATATTCTTTTGGAGGAATTATGAAAAAAAATAAAATTAAGTACTTCGGTCTATGTGCTGCATCGCTTTTAACTCTTGCCCCGGTTTTGGGATCAGTTGTTTCAGCAGTCTCACAGCCAATTCAATCAAATACGGTTAAAGCTGCCAACGATGCGCTTTATCAATCTTCTCTTAATGCAGCGTTTAACGATAGCGTTAATTTAACGACGACTCAGATTAAGAATATTCAAGCATCAGACATTACCGGAACTTTCCAAACAGATGGAAGTATGTTTTATAGTAATGTTGCTGCGACTGGTTCAAGATTATTTAACAGTTCTAGTATCTCCGGCACTTCATTATTGCGCGATAATTTACAAGATCCTTTTTTGAAACTTTTCGTTCAAACTAATGCTCTCGTGGGGGTTTTGCCGCATGAAGGTTATAAGACGACGGTCAAAGTAACCAGCAGTTCTTTTAGTACGCCGACTTCTCGAGATGATCTGCTCTTAAAATTAAAGAATTTAAGCGTGGATAATAAGTTTACAGTTACGATTTCTACTTTGGATTCAAGCAACAATGTAGTGGCTGACACGAAAACTATCACGGTAACAGTTACGCGTGATACTTCATCGCTAATTAAGATTAATCCGATTAGCGCTACAACAGCTGCCCTTACTGATCTCACTAGTCCTAGAGAGGTAGCAGCAGATATTGCACCTCTAATAAAAGATACTAATGGAAGTCAGGTTTTTGATGCTGCAAGTATTACGGGAGCATATTATTATGCATTGAATGGCAGCAGCAACTATAAAAAGAGCAGTGCGACTAGTAGATATACTGATTTTTATACAGGAAATGTCGGCGCGGTAATTAATCAATTGATTTCCGTTCCTTATACTGCAGCGATTGCTAATAAGTATGATGCAAATAATTTTGTCTTCTTAAATTTATCTGAGGATAAGAATACGGGAACAGTTGCTGCGGCTCCTGCAACAGGCAGTGATACGACAACGGCTTATGTAGTAAGAAAAATAGTGATTGGCAGTCCAGTGTATCCCGTTTTTAGATATACGACGACAGATTCTAATAATATTAGCGTAACAAACACAATCAATAGTGGAGATACTTTAAAACCTAATCCTGTTGACACGGCAAATTTAACCTATATTTATAATAACCAGACTAGCATGAATACCCTCACTAGTTATCTGAATAATAAATTTAACACTAGTAATAATGGAGCTGGTAATTTTTCGGCATATCCTGAATCTAAAAATGGCAGTATCGTTGGAGCGGCACTTACAGTTAAGTATTCAATGCCAGTTTTAAATCCTGCGACAACGCCACAATATATTCTTGCAACTGCATTAAATAGTACAACTGGTGCTGAATCGGTTGTTAAGATCCCCGTAACAATTACGGGAATTCCTAATTCGCTGGTAGCACCAACTGTTACTAAATTTCCAGATACCACTAGTGTAAACAGTAAATCTACTTCTAAGTATGATCCAATGACAGGTGTAGCTGCTACTTATGTTGGAAGTGACGGCAAAACTCATGATTTAACGAAGGCAAACGTAACGATTACTGTTAAAGATGCAAAAGGTAATAATGTAAACTTAAACAGTGACGGGACAGTTGCGACTACGACTCCAGGGATTTATACGATTCACTATGTATTTGCCAACCCGGATGACACAACAAGAACAGTTGCTAAAGATTTGACGTTAAATGTCACGAACTCAGATCTCGTTGCGCCAACAGTTACGGGCTTTTATGAAAATAGTACCTACACTTTATCAAATAATCGTCAAAGTGAAGTAAGTCCATATGCAACAGTTTTAAGAATGGATAAAGTTAGTGCTTCTTATATTGGTGCTGATGGTGCTAGTCACGCAATTGATCGAAGCAAAGTAGCGGTTGCTGTTAAAAACAGTCGTGGTCAAGCAGTTAATTTGAATTCTGCCGGCAATATTTCAATGACCACACCTGACACGTATACAGTTACTTATACTTGGACTAATCCAGATGATACAACTAAAACAATTAGTAAAAGTTTGACCTTGATTATTAATCGAACGATCAGCCAGCCAATTACCGCAAAATATGTAGGTAATGAGATCGCTAATCCGACGATTGACACTAATACAACTAATTTTAATGTCTTAAATAATGTTTCGTTTAATTTAGTTTATACAGATCCTTCAACAAGTACCCCGACAACTCCAATTACGGAAACAGTTCCTAATAATTTTGTTTCAGTAACAGTTTCGAAAAATGGAGTGGATGTTCCTTTGACTAATAATTCATTTGCTCCGACAGAGGGTGTTTACACAATTTCCTATAGTGTTGTTAATCCTAGAGATAATGCGACAGTTTTGACTTATACTCGGACATTAACAGTTACTAAAGCAGTTCCTAAGCCAGTAGAACCAACAATTACTCAAGAACACGGAATTGTTTATATTAAATACGTTTGGGGTTACGGCATTAATCTTTGGAAGAATCATACAGTGACAGATGGGGCAGAAAGAAATGCTGACGGAAGCCTTCGTAAATTAATAACAGGAACTGGTTGGAAATATAGTGCAATTGCAACTTATCCGGATGGTACTAAATGGTATCGCTTGGGTAAGGATCAGTGGATTCCTGCTCAGTATACGAGTTTAGACCCAGTAGTTGATCCAAATAGTTGGACAATAACTCTCCAACAAGGGATTGGTATTGTTAATTACGTTCCTGGATATAGTATTAATGTTTGGACTTCACCTGACCAGAAATCATGGACGAAGAGACTTCGTCATGGAACTGGCTGGAAGTATTTTAAAGTAGCAACTAAAGGTGGCAGTACCATGTACAACTTAGGAGGAGATCAGTGGGTTGATGCTTTATTCTTCTCACCAATTCCTCGCTAATAGATCAAAAACAATCCTTTATAGGGTTGTTTTTTACTCTTATAACATTTCAATTTAGTGCATTTTTGTTAAAAATAATCGTTTAATCGTACATTTGGTTTCAAATATTTCATTTATGAAGGAATTTTGAATTTTGTATTAAAAAACGTCAATAAACGTGCACAGAGGATAAAAGTAGATATAATATAATCATAACACGTAAAAGAAAACTCGGAGGATAAATTATATACATGAGTTTAAATAAAATAAAATATTTTGGTATTTGCGCAACAACATTATTGACAGTAGCACCAATTGCAACAAATGTGGCTACTCTCGCATCTCAGCCAGTAACAACAAACGTTGTCCATGCAGATGCTATCGATACAGAGTATCAAAATTCATTAACTAATGGATTTGGTTCAACAATTAATGTGACTGCTAGTCAACTTAGTGATTTAGCTTCTACTGCGATCAAGGGTGACATAAGCCAAGGATCATTTGTTTATGATAATGTTGGCCCTATTGCTACTAATACAAAAGTTCTTTTTGATAATACTAGTGGTAGTCCAGCAGCTGAGGCTGATCTTTATACAAATTTAAAGGATGATTTTCTGAAACTCTTTGTTACTCCTAATTCTAAAGTTGGATTTTTGGCAAAATCTAATGTTAAAACTAAAATTACTATTACAGGTCCTAAGTTGAGTACACCAACTAGTGCAAGTGATCAAGTTCGTCAACTTCAAACTTTAGTAGACAATGATAAGTTCTCTATTGCGTTATCAACTACAAATGCTAGCGGTGATGTAATCGGAACAAAGACAATCAATGTTACGGTTAGTCCTAAACCAGATAAAATTAGTTTAGCACCAGTTGTCGGAATTACAGCTACTACTGCTACAACACATCTTTCAACTGAAAATGCAACTGATGTAGCAAAAGCTATTAAGAATTCACGTGGAGAACAAGCTTTTAAAGCAAGTGATATTAGTAGTTTTGTTGCAGCAAATCATCCTTTCTACTATGCGGTAGACACTACTGGTGCATTTACTGCAAGTACTTCAACTTCAAAATATGAATTAGCTAGTGGAGTAACTGGTGCAGTTTATACTCAATTGATCCCAATTGAATATACAAGAACAGTTGCTGATACTTATGATGCAAGCAGTTTTGTATTCTTAGATAGCGGAACTAGTAAGATAACTGCTACCGTTCCTGCTGCTGGTCCTGGAGTAGTTGCTTATGTTAAACGATTAGTGACCGTTGGTACTGTTGCAAGTAAGGATTATCCAGTATTTAAATATTTATTCAGTGGTAGCTCTAATCCTACTTATAAAAATGGTGATACCATTTCTCTTAATGCAGATGATAAAGCTAAATTAACATTTAAGTATGGCGACAAACCATCATTGGATGCAGCTGAAGCATACTTAAAGGGATCTATTTTCAATGATAATAACCTTAAAGCATACAAGAGTGTAAGCAGTAACGACGGTGGTGTAGATCAACTTACAGGTGGTGTTATCAAATATACAATGCCTGATCTTAAATCACAGGCTGCTACTTCATATGCAACAGCTAGTGTTACTAATCCTACAAATGGGACTACAAGTACAGTTAAGATTCCTGTTACTGTAACTGATATTCCAACACCTTTATCAGCTCCTACAGTTTCTACATTCCCTACATCTGATCTTTTTGCATCAAGCAAGACTACTAAGAGCATTGATCCATTAAGTGGTGTTAAAGCTACTTACGTTGGTGCTGATGGCAAGACTAAAGACTTACCAAATGCTAACATCAAAGTAACAGTTGCTGATTCTACTAACAAAGCAGTTACTTTGAACTCTGACGGAACTGTACCTACGACTACAAATGGTACATATAAGATTACTTATGTATTCTCTAATCCTGATGATGCAACTAAGACTGTAACTAGAACATTAAATCTTACAGTTGCTGATACAAACTTAGCAGCTCCAACAGTTACTAACTTTGTTGAAGGAACTTACACTTTATCTAATGTAAGTCGTAAATCTATCAGTCCATTTGATGCATTATTAAAGACTGACAAGATCTCTGCATCATATGTTGGATTAGACGGCAAAACTACAACAATTGCTAATGATAAAGTAAAAGTTACTGTTGCTGATTCAAGTAACAAAGCAGTTACTTTAAATACTGATGGTACTATTCCATTAACAACTGCTGGTACATATAAAGTAACTTACACATTCGCTAATGGCGATGATGCAACTAAGACAACTACAAAGACAGTTACTCTTACTGTTAACGGTGTAACAACTTCTGCTCCAACAGCAAGTTATAGTGGAAGTATGGTTCAAAACCCTACAGTTGATTTAAAAGATGGTTCTACTTTTAATCCAATGAGTGGTTTGACATTTAACTATTCAACTACTGCAGCTGGAAGTTCTACTCCAACAACAGCTCAAGTACCAACAAGTAACGTTACTTACGCTGTTACTAAGAATGGTCAGCCAGTAAGAACTAACACTGATGGATCTTTTGCAATTGAAGAAGGTACATACACAATTAACTATACAGTTGTTAACCCTAGTGATAATAGTTTAGTTTTAAATTACACTAGAACTTTAACAGTTAAATCTACTCCTAAAGTAGAGGAACCAACGATTACTCCTGAAAGAGGAATCATCTATGTTAACTATACATGGGGCTACGGTGTTAACCTTTGGAAGAACCATAATGTAACAGATGGTGCTGAAAGATTAGCTGACGGTTCTCTTCGTAAGATGATGACAGGTTCTGCTTGGAAGTATAGTGCAGTTGCAAAATATGCAGATGGTACAACTTGGTATAAGTTAGGTACAAACCAATGGATCCAAGGTGAATATGCAAGCTTAACACCTGTTGTTAATCCAAATGCATGGAAGATTACTAACCAAACTGGTGTTGGTACAATCCACTATGTTCCTGGTTACAGTGTAAATCTTTGGACTTCACCAGATCAGAAATCTTGGACTAAGAAATTAAAACATGGTACATCATGGAAGTACTTCAAGGTTGCTACAAAAGGTAGTCGAGTAATGTATAACCTTGGTGGAAACCAATGGGTTGACGGAACATATTTCATTTTTCAATAATCATTGATTATAAGAAGCCTTCTTTTCTTAAATGAAAAGAGGTTTTTTATTTTCTTCTAAAGATATCTTTTTTTTATATATAAACGTATAATGAAGGAATAAGGAACTGTATATCTATTGGAGGATAAAATGATATTAAATAAAATCAAATACTTGGGCTTGTGTTCAGCTGCTCTCTTGACTATTGCCCCAGTGGCTTCTAATGTTGCATTTTTTGCATCAAAACCACTATCAGTAGTTAGAGCTTACGATTCAGTTGATCCAGCATATCAAAAATCTTTGAATGATGGATTTAACAACAACGTTCAGATTTCAACAGAACAAGTTAAAAAGCTTGCTGCAGATGCTGTTAAAGGAAATTTTGCTAGTAATGGAAACATTACGTATAAAAATGTTGACCTAAACGATCGTACAACTAATTATCTTTTTAATTCTGAGGGAATGCCAGACGTAGTGTTAAGCATCGCATTAAAAGATGGGCTTCTTAAAATGCTTGCTAATCCGAATGCAAGAGTAGAAAGTTTAGCAAAGATGCATTACGATGTAACACTTCAAATAAAGGGTGATAAAGTTAAAGGTGCTACTAATGCAGCTGATTTATCAAATAAAATAAAAAATTTAGTAGACGGAGATAGTTTCTTTGTTAATTTGACAACAACAAATCAATCAGGGCAGGTTGCAGGGACTAAAGATATTAATGTCAAAGTCCTAGACCGTTCTAAGATGATGCTTCAAAAAATGACTCCGATTAATGTAAAACCAGGAACTCCAACCGTTAAGTCGATGGACGAAAAAGAAGAAGCTAAGAGTATTCTTGATTCTACAGGAGTTCCAGCATTTTTTGATGCCAACCTAACTTCTAACGGATTTTACTATGGTGTTAGTGGAACAACTCATTATGATTTGCCACAAAAGATTGAGACATATCAATTAAAAGCAGGAGAGAAAACTACTACTTATAATCAATTGATTCCAGTATCTTATGTCGATGGTGTTGCAGATCGTTATGCTAATAGTAATTTTGTTTTCTTGAAGACTGATGGAAGTGGCGACGTTGATCCTAATGGACCAACCAAGGATACGAAGTTTGCATATGTTGTTCAACCAGTTATTGTAAGTAATGATGCAACTTCTACTCCAGTTGCTCCTACTGATTCTGCTGTGGCAGTTACTGCTTTTCCAACAACTCTTAGTGCAAACAGTACAACTACTAAAAGTATTGACCCTTTAAATGGGGTAACTGCAACTTATACTGATAAAGTTGGTAAAACTCAGCCGCTTACAAAAGCTAATATTAAAGTTACAGTTGCTGATTCAAGTAACAAAGCTGTTACCTTGAATGCTGACGGCACAGTTCCAACCACAACAAATGGGACATATACAGTTACTTATGTTTTTACTAACCCAGACGATACTACAAAGACTTTAACAAAAACTGTAACACTTACTGTTAGTGAAGGAACGACAGCTCTTCCCGTTGTTAATAACTTTGTTGAAGGTACTTACACATTATCAAATGTAAATAGAAAATCGATCAATCCTTTTGATGCAATTTTAAAGACTGATAAAATCGATGCATCTTATACTGGACAAGATGGTAAAGCAGTCAAGATCGATAATAGCAAGGTCAAAGTTGCAGTTACTGATTCTGACAACAAAGCAGTTGCTTTGAACACTGATAATACAATTCCTTTGACTAATACAGGAACTTATAAAGTAACTTATACGTTTGCAAGTGGTGATGATGCAAGTAAGACTGTCAGCAAAACAGTAACGTTAAATGTCAATAGTGTTACTGTTGGTGAAATTACTCCAGTTTATAATAAAGATTCGAAGCAAAGAGAAGAGCTTCCTTTTAATCCACTAGATGTGAATCCTTCAGGTGGTTTATCATTTTCTTTTACTTATACTGATCCAAGTGGTAACTCTAAAGAACCTGTGACGCAAACGGTTCCTAATGGAAATATTTCAGTTAGTGTTACAAAAGATGGCAAGCCAGTAACTTTAAATTCAAAAGGCGAATTTCCTGAAGAAATAGGAACTTTTGATGTTACTTTTACAGTTACTAACCCTAGAGATAACGGAACTGTTTTAACTTATCATCGTTATTTCACATTTAGTGATCCTACTGAACCAAAAGTTACTGCAAAGAAGGGAACTTTGTATATAAATTACGTTTGGGGCTATGGCGTTAATATTAGAAAGAGAGCATTCATTAATAGCGCAAAAGAACTTCTGCCTAATGGAAAACCTCGGACTTTAATGACTGGTTCTGCTTGGAAATATAGTGCAGTTGCTACTGCTTCTAATGGTTCTCTTTGGTATCAAATCGGAAAAGATCAGTGGATTGAAGCTAAATATGTAAGCTTAACTCCAGTTGTAAAACCAAGCGCTTGGGCAATTACTGCGAAAAAGGGTACTGGTAAAGTAACATATAAAGCTGGTTACAGTATTAATGTTTGGACAAGCCCTGATCAAAAGAAATTCACTAAGAAAATCAAACATGGTACTACTTGGAAATACTTCAAGATTGCGAAAAAGGGTAGTAAGACAATGTACAATCTTGGTGGAAATCAATGGATTGACGGTGCATATTTTAAATAGATTCATCAATCAAAGTCTCTTAATTGAGGCTTTTTTAATTTAATTTATGAACAAACATTGAAACTTTTTTGTTTTTTAAAGTAAATTAGATGCATGATTGGTGAAAAATATTATAATAAACTTGATAAGAATATATTGTTCTTGGAGGATTAAATTACAAATGAGTTTAAATAAAATAAAATATTTTGGTGTCTGTGCAACTGCCTTGTTGACAATTGCACCAGTTGCAACAAATATGGTAACTTTTACAGCACAGCAAGCATCAACTGTTAGTGCAGCGACTGATCCAGCTCGCTATCAAGATTCTATGAGTGTCGGATTTGTATCAGGCATTAGTTTAAGAATGGATCAAATTAATAGTTTAAATAATGGTGCCATTAGCGGTGATCCAATTAATAATGGATTTAGCTATACAAATTTTGGCAGCAGTCGGGGTAGTCTTTTTGGTGTAAATCCAGCTCCTTCGTCTGGCTCATCACTTCAATCAAGCTTACAAGATGTCTTTTTGAAATTATTTGTTAATGCCGGAGCAACTGTTGGTGATTTAGTTGGTGATCCTGGTTATACAACGACAATGAGGGTAACTGGTCCTAAAATTACTACTCCTATTACTAGCTCAGCAGATCTTATTGGTAAGTTAAAAACTTTAGTTGCCGGCGATACCTTTAGTGTTAGCTTGACTACTACAAATAGTGGTGGAACTGTTGTTGGTAGCAAATCGATCAGTGTTAACGTCAGTTCTGTTCAAACGAAAAAAACTATTGTCGCTCCTGCAGCTGTTAATGTAAATAATGGTGATGCTTATACGACAATAGAAAATCAAGCTGCAAATAAAGAGGCAATTAAAGATTCTACTGGTGCTTCATCATTAACTCCGACATCCGGGTATCGCTATGCTTTGAATGGAAGTGATACTTTTGTAACAAAAACTGGCATAATCAAATTAAGTGATTTTAATAGTAATGCTACGTCAGGAATTATTACTCAATTAATTCCAATTACTTATAGTACTGATGTTGCCAACAATTATGAAGCAAGCAGTTTTGTATTCCTTGATTCGAATGGAAAAGTAACAAGTACTCCACAGGCGACCGCTTATATAAAACGACAAATTAACGTTGGTAATGTTGATGCCGCTGCCTATCCTGTATTTAAATATACGAAATCAGGCAGTAATCCAGTAGTATTAAAAAATGGCGACACTTTTTCACCAGACAAAGAAGATCAAGCTAAATTGACATTTAAGTATGATGATTCAACTTCAATTGTTGAGCTTGAAACTTTCTTAAAAGGCGCTTTCCAAAACTCTTTTTCTGCTTACGACAGTGCAGAAAGCACTAACAAGATTCCAACGATCACTTATAAGTTACCGGATCGTAAACCATCGTCTTCACCTCAATATGTAATGGCTTCGGTAACTAGCTCAACAACAGGAAAAATCAGCAGTATTAAGATTCCGGTCACTGTCACAGGGCTTCCAAATACGACGACAGCACCAACGATCACAGTTTTCCCAGATGCAGCGGTTAGTGTCAGCAGTAAAACAATGAAAAGTATTG
This sequence comes from Xylocopilactobacillus apis, assembly GCF_033095965.1. Classification (NCBI taxonomy): domain Bacteria; kingdom Bacillati; phylum Bacillota; class Bacilli; order Lactobacillales; family Lactobacillaceae; genus Xylocopilactobacillus; species Xylocopilactobacillus apis. Next base: position 1,657,633 of record NZ_AP026801.1, on the reverse strand, counting down.
ATCCAATCACTGGGATTGGAGTAAGAGCTACTTATGTTGGAAAAGATGGTAAGACAAGCGTAGTACCAAAAAACAATACTAAAGTTACGGTAAAAGATTCCAGCGGCAACATTGTCAATTTGAATTCTGATGGAACGATCCCAACCGATAAAAATGGTGTCTATACTGTTACCTATGTATTTGCTAATCCTGAAGATCTCATCAAAGAAGTTACTAGATCACTAACGCTTAGTGTAGGTGATACGGTCTTGAATGCACCAACCGTTAACGGTTTTGTGGAGGGGACATATGACTTTTCTAACGTTTCCAGAAAATTCATCAGTCCTTTTGATGCAGCATTAAAGACTAATCAAATTGATGCAACTTATGTTGACAAAAATGGTAAGACTCAAAAGATTGATAACAGCAAGATTAAAGTAACCGTTACTGATTCAGCAAATAAAGAAGTAGCCTTAAATACAGACGGAACAATTCCGTTAACTAATGCGGGAGTTTATCGCATTACTTATACTTTTGTTAACGGCGATGATGCTACCCAAAAAGTTTCTAAAAACGTTACGCTGAATGTTAACAGTTTGAAAACTGAAGCACCCGTACCTGTTTATGCAGATGGTGTTTCACAAAATAGTTCTGGAAAAACTGATATTAAATCATTTGATCCAATGGCTGGTTTGAAGTTTAATTACACTTATGGTGATTCCAAACAGACGACTGAGCAAGTTCCAGCAAGTTACATTTCAGTTAGTGTAACTAAAGACGGTCAGCCTTTAAAACTTAATGCAGACGGAACTTTTGCTACTGAGGTCGGATCTTATGCAATAAATTATCGAGTAGTTAATCCGAAAGATAATGGAACAGTTTTAAATTATACGAGAACTCTTACCATTTCAGCGGATCAGCCAAAGCCTACTGAGCCCGCAGTTACTTCTGAAAAAGGCGTGATCTACATTAAATATGTTCCAGGATATGGAGTAAACCTTTGGAATAATTACAATACTAAAGATGGTGCTGTGAAGTTAGCTAACGGAACTAATCGCAAGATGATGCACGGTACTGCATGGAAATATAGTGCAGTTGCTAAATATGCTGATGGTTCAACTTGGTATAAACTTGGCACTAACCAGTGGATTCAAGGGGAATATACAAGTACAACACCAGTTGAAAGTTGGACGATTACTAATAAAACAGGCGTTGGTAAAGTTCATTACAAACCAGGATATGGCATCAACGTTTGGACGAGCCCGGATGCAAAGAAATTCACTAAGAAAGTTAAACATGGTACTTCTTGGAAGTATTTCAAGATTGCCAAAAAAGGCAGCAAAACTATGTATAATCTTGGCGGCAACCAATGGATTGATGGAGCATATTTTAAATAATGTTGAAAAAGTGATCTTAAAGGATCACTTTTTTAATAGGTGATGATATAATTTAAATACAATAGGAGGATTAGAATAATGAGGAGTAATTTTGATGTTTTTAATATTGCTGATTGGTTTATAGCAAATGATAGTTCAATGACACCAAAAAAATTACAAAAAATGGTTTACTATGCTTACGCTTGGACTCTAACCCTCATGAATGACTCCGTAGACAATTTAAAAAATAAATTATTTGATGCACCGATTGAAGCATGGGTTCATGGACCGGTGGTCAAAGATCTTTACCAACGGTATTCTAATTATGGATATAATGTTATCGATTCTAACGATCTTAGTCATCAAGATTCACTAGATAAAATTAAACAAAATCCTGATATTGAAGATATTTTACAGCAAGTTAATGATGTTTACGGTGGATATAATGCAAATGAATTGGAAAGCATTACCCATCAACAGTTCCCATGGCAGCATGCAAGAGAAGGATTGTCGCCGCTTGAGGCCACAAGCAATATAATAACGGATGAAGATATGTATCGCTATTATGTCTCGCAAGAAAGTTAATGAAAGAGCTAAAGTTTCAACTAATGTTAGGAATAATGATAAACCCAGAACAAAAAGCGTTTACATAGATTTTTCAAAGTATGATCGATGGGCACATTCTTTTTCTTATAATGGTTTTAGTAATAAGTTGAAGAATGGCGAACAATTAGGGGAAAATCTCTTTTACTTAATCAATCAATTAATTCCCGAAGTTGAAAATAATCTAAATGAAATCTTAAACGGCAGCCATAGACATTGTCATCGTTTGGATGATAAACATTGTCAAATGGCAAAAGATATTATTAATCATCATTTTGGGATAAAGGTGGGTGATGTTGAACTTTGGCAATTTGGTGTTAAACAAGGGTTAAGATTAATTGGTGAAATTGTTACAGATAAAGAAGGGTATAATGTTTTATATCCATTATTAATTGATTATCATCATTTAATTTATCCAGATCAAAAACATAATACATTAGATATTAAAAATTATAAATTTGTACCGCAAGATGAATATAATTAATGTTCATCTTGCTTTTTTTGAATAAAAAAATTCATAATTAAAATATTTTAGAAAAATAATTATGAGTTTATATTATTAATATTTTAAAGACTTAAACTAGAACAGTTGAAAAGTACTCCGTAAGTGCGCTTCCCAGTCGACTGATCCCATCCCGGATTTGTTCATTAGTAGGCTGAGTAAAGTTTAGTCGAGCACCGTTGTGAATCGATTTTGAGGTGAAAAGATTTTTGGAGGGCACTAGAGTAACATTAGCTACAGGCAAGAGATAATCGTCTAAAAACTGATCCATATCAAATTTTTCAGGCAGCTCAAGCCAAATGAAGAACCCTCCTTCTGGATTGTTAAATTTAACATCTTTCGGCATGTTTTCGGTTAATGCTTGGTACATAAGATTCTTTTTGTGACAATAAACAGTTTTAATTTCTTCAATATGCTGATTAATATCATGATGCTCTAAATAATCATTTACAGCATTCATTGTTAAACTGCTGGTTTCCACGTCGGCACTGCTTTTTAAAGCTTCAAGATCCCCACGGACTTCAGGAGCTGCAACTAGCCATCCAAGGCGCATTGCAGGAGCTAGGATTTTACTGAAACTGCCAACGTAAATTACTCGATCTTCGGTGTCAAATTGTTTAATCGTCGGTAATTGAGTACCGGTGAATCTAAGGTCACGATATGCTGCATCTTCTACAATCATAACATCATAACGATTCGCCAATTTTACCATTGCTTTTCGCTTTTCAACTGACATTACAGTACCAGTCGGATTTTGAAAGTCGGGAATCGTGTAAATCATTTTAACTTCATGATGTTTGAGAATGTGTTCCAATACCTTAATATTCATTCCATCCTGTTCAATTGGCACTTCGTAAAATGTGGGTTCAACTGCATCAAAAGCAGCAAGAGCTCCAATATATGTAGGCCCCTCGACTACCAAACCGTCACCTTTATCAATTAAAAGTTGAGCGGCAAGACTCAATGCTTGCTGCGCGCCTTGGGTTAAAAGGACATCATCTGCAGTTGCGTTGACCCCGTAATCGTTCATTTTAGAGGAAATTTTTTCTCTTAGTTCAGGCATCTGTTTGCCGGTATATTGAAAAACAGTAGAATCGCCACCAGTAATGACGCTATTATATGATTTGGCTAATTCTTCAGATGGAAAAAGAGAATTGTCTGGTAATCCTCCGGCAAAAGAAATTGTTTGAGAATCTTTGGTTTTGAAGATATCATTAAGTCCAGAATGGATTGTTAAGTCAGTTCTACTTGAAAAATTCATTAAAATTATCTCCGATAAGTATTGTTGAATTTATTGTAAAGCTATTTTGATGTGAAGTAAAATTCATTTATTTCACTGTAAGATGAATTATTTTCATCTATAAAGGGAGCAAAAATGTCGAATTTTAGTTATCAAGTATTTAGTGAAGTAGTCGCCAAAGGATCATTTGCCAAAGCTGCTCAAAGCTTAAACGTGACTCCGAGTGCGGTTAGCCATAGTATTAATCAATTGGAAAATGAGATGGGTTTTCCTTTATTAATTAGAAATCGAACGGGTGCTGAATTAACTGCTGACGGGAAAACTTTATTACCAGTAATTAGAAGTATTTTAAATCTTGAAGATCAGTTGCTGCAGGTGGCAAGTAACATCAATGGATCCAACAGTGGACAAGTGCGAATTGGGGCTTTTTCTTCAGTCTCAACCAATTGGCTGCCTAAAATTATTCAAAAATTTAAAGAAAAATATCCGCAGGTAGAAGTTACTGTTGTCCAAGGTGGATTTAATCAAATTGTTGAACAAATTAAACAAGGTCAAGTTGATCTTGGATTTTCATCATTACCGATTGAAGAGGGGGTGGTGGTTGAGCCTTTAATAAGAGATCAAATTTATTGTGTTACTCCCAGAGATTTCACCCCGCATAATAAGAAGTCAATCACTGATACGGATGTTGCCAAACAAAATTTTGTTTTACAGCAGGTGGATTACGATCGTGATACAAAAAGGGCTCTCGATCGCTATCACGTTTCGGGTAATTCAATTAGTTATTCAATTGATGATCCTTCAATTCTAGCAATGGTTGAATCAGGTTTAGGTCTAGGGATTCTGCCTGATTTAGCTTTGACCAGAATGGGAGGAGAGGTAAATATTTATCCTTTTGAAGAACCGTATTACCGTACGTTATGTTTAGTAGTTAATCCGATTACGCAGAAATCTCCTTCAGTTGCCCGGATGAAACAGACAATTGAAGATTATTTAGCAGAAGTTTATCAGGATCGGTATTTAGGTGATTAGATGCGCAAAACAATTCAATTGTTATTAGTATGTTTAATGGCGATCGGTCTTGCCGGCTGCAGTGCTTCTGATAAGCAAACTTTGATGAATTATTATGACAAAATGGCTGAACAGAAATCAACTAAAACGTCGATTTCAGTAAACAACAAAACCTTAAACGTTTCAAAATTTAATAAACTAAAAAAATCTGATCAAAAAATTTTTGAAAATATTAAGCACACGTCCTTATCTGGACAAATTTATTCTGATGGAACAAATGGAAAAGGAAGTTTTAAACTTTATGGAGTTGACGAAAAAAATCCATTGATTTTTATCGGTAATAAAAAGAAATTTTACTTAAATGCAGGTTATTACAAAATATATTTGCAGGTTTTACAAATTTTAGGATCAAAAGTAAAAAAGCCTGATAATTCTCCCTTAGATATTTTATACGTAGACTAAGCAAGGTCGATAAAAGATAAAATAAAGGGCGGTTATGAAAATAATCCTGATTTATTGAAAGTTCTTGCCAGTATTCAGCAAGATTGGGCAGCAATTTTAAAGAAGTCTATAAATGATCTGCCTGAACATGCAGTAACAAAAAATAAGAAAATAATAACTGCAAGGCTTCAAAGAAAAGATGTCAGGAATTTGTTGGAAAATTATAATTCTTATTTCAAAAAGCATGAGAGAGTTAAGGAGAATTTTATTAGTCAAAAGGATATTAATGATCTTTATTCCAATTCTAAGAAGTTAAATTTAATTATTAAATATAATCAAAAAAAATCTGATATAAATTATATTTTTACAGTACAATTAAAAAAAATAGTAAAATTCAAGTAGAAGCAAATACTAAATCAGAGTTGTACAACAAAAAAATTAAAATGCCTGATAAGATTCAGATGTTATCTGGAATCGAAGAGGTCGAATATATCATGGATATAATGAAGAAATATTGATCTTGTAAAGGGTTTTCTCTCGCTTATTTTTATGAGATAATGTTTAAAATGGAGGAAAATATGAAAAATAAAAAGCCATTAATTGTAGTAGCTATTTTATCAATGTTGATGATTTTGACTGGTTGTGGTGCATCAAGCAAGCAGGCTTTAATTAATCACTATGATGAGATGTCTAACCAAAAGTCTGCCAAAGCAACTTTCAAAATGAAAGTTACTGATTTTGATATACCAGTTAAAGGCAGCGGCGACAGTTCTTCTGCAAAGCAGCTCATTGATGTTGTAAAGGCCAGTTCAATTACCGGTGACATCTATTCTGATGGTAAGAACGGCAAAGGAACGATTAAACTTAACACAATGAACAAAACTGTTCCGTTAGAATTCGTTGGCAACGACAAAAATATCTATATGGGAGCAGATTTCTATAATTCGTTATTTCAATTGATGAGTTCTTTTGGGATGACTCCGCCGAAATATGACTTTTCGAAGTTAGCGGGCAAGTATGTTGATCTAATTGCATTGATGAACGAGAGTTCAAGCGTTAAATCAAAGGTCAGTAGTGATCAAAAAGAAGCAGCAACAAAAGCTGTTAACAAATCACAACAGGATAGTTCAGCAGTCTTAAAAGAAATTATTGATACGTTGCCAAAAGATGCGGTAACGAAGAAAGACGGAGTTATCACAGCAACTCTTCATAAAGAAGATGTAAAGAAAACGATCGAAATTTACAATAAGTATATTAAAGATCATAAAGATGTTGATGCTAAGCCAATCAAGCAAAAAGATATTGATGAATTTATGTCAGAATTTAAAGCTTTTGACATTATTATCAAATATGATTCAAAAGCTTCAACTTTAAACTATACGTTGACGGTGGAACCAAAAGACGGTGGAAAAATCGGATTTGAATTTGATACAAAATCTGAAAAATATGATGGAAAGATTGAAATGCCATCAAAAGATAAAATCGTTTCTCCAACTGAATTCACTAATCAAATGAATGCCATTACTGGCGGGCATTAAAAATAAAAAAATATCCCTTCTCAATTTTGAGAAAGGATATTTTTTTTATTTTTCGTTATAAATTTTAATTTTTTCGTTTAAAATCATTTCAATTAAATCAGCATAAGTAATACCCTCAGCGTCTGCTTCTTGAGGTAATAACGATAAAGGGGTGAGACCTGGTAAAACATTTGCTTCAATAATGAAAAATCCCTGGTCGTTTAATAAGTAATCTAATCGATAATAATTGCTTAAATTTAAATCGCGGCCAGCTTTGAGCGATAAAACGTCCATTTCATGCTGTAATTCAGCTGAGAAGTTTTCTGGCGGAGTTTGAAAAACAGTGGTGTTACCGGTTTTAAACTTATGTTCAAAATCGTACCATCCATCATTTACTGTGATCTCAATTGCTGGAAAAGCATGGTTACCGACAACTCCCTGCGAAAACTCACGACCTTTAATAAACTCTTCGATAATGATTTCATCGTCAAAAATAAAATCATCAATAATAGCTTTTTTAGCATCTTCATAGTTATGAGCAATAACCGTGCCAACACTAGATCCACCATTAACCGGTTTTACGACGACTGGATATTTAAAAGAAAATTCTGTTGGAATTGGATCTCCTTTTTGCAGTGAAATAAAGTCAGCAGTTGGCAAGCGATTATATTTCATAATTTCTTTGGATTTGGCTTTGTTCATCGCAATTGCTGCTCCAAAGTAATCTGACCCAGTATATTTAATATCGTAAAGATCAAGAAATGCTTGAACCTGTCCGCTTTCACCAGCTCCGCCGTGAAGAGCGAGGAAAACAAAGTCGGCAGCCCTTAAGATTTTAATGACATTGGGCCCAAAATAGGTTCCATCATCATTTTTACGCAATTTACGAATATCAGCTTCAGTTAACACTGAAGTATCGATATTAACATCGTAATTAACGATTTTAGAAGAAAATAAGGTGTTGAGATCCGTTGGAACTTCTTCAATACCTAAAAAAGAATCAATTAAGAAAACATCGTGCCCTTTTTCCCGTAAAGCGTTGGCAATTTTTTTGCCGGATACAAGAGATACATTACGTTCAGTGCTGAGGCCTCCTGCCAAAACAGCTATTTTCATATTTTTACCTTCTTACGTGTTTATTGAAACTTAATTTTACCATTTATTTAGAAATAATTGTTAACAAGAAGTTCAGATGGGTTATAATTTGATCATGAATATTTGGAATTTATTTGGGGTCTTAATGTGGGCCTTTGCCATTCTTGTTTCTTACTTTTTGATTCATGGGATGAGAATGCGGCGATTAAGATTGGAAATAATCAGCCAAGAAAAGGGAATCAAGCAGTTTACGATTATACGTGATATCATCGATATTTTCATCTTGTTTGTGATGTTGGGCTCATTGATTTTGTTCACTTTCTTTACATCTCCTGATCTTAGTGATCAAGAAAATATTGATACAAAGTATTCCTTTGATACGCTGATTTTACAGCCAGGAGAACCTAGTTATTATGTAAAAGCTCGCTTATCTACTGGGAAAAAGCCGATTCAGTACTTTACATATTGGACGGCAGGGGCAAAGCAGGAGACTAATAGCTGGCACGCTTCGATTTCAGATGGCAAAGATCCGGTTGATATTGCAGGAAAACAGTATAAGTGGCCTCATAAAGAAATAGTTAAGTATGAGAAAAATTCTGAAAAAGCTTTTGTTGCAACAATGATGGCCCGCTATAAGAATACATTTTGGAATGGATTAAAGCTTAAGGCGGGTAGAGTTGCGGATGAATTTCATTTAATCCGTGTTCCAGGCTCGTCTTTTGTTAAAATAACTCATTCAAAATAAAAATCCCTCCTTATAATTTAGGAAGGGATTTTTTATTCAGAGACGGGTTCTTCTTTATGCTGAAAATTAAATTCAACAAGGTTAAAATTTGATTCGCTGTCACTATTTAATTTCACAAATCGATCTGCTTCGCGTGATATTTGTTTAAGATCAAGATTATCCATTTTTCGAGCTGCAAATAGACAGCCACAGTAACTTTGACGATAAATGTTGTATTCTTCACACATCTCGGTTGAACGGTAAAAACCGTTATTTTTTTTGAAATCGGAAGGCAGCCACTTAGTATTGTAAAGATGCTGGATATCGATGCCGATCTCATTAATGGTTTGAGAATTTTTATGAGGACTAATCGTTAAAGCAGTTCCGAAATAATCATATCCATGTTCCTTTGCATAAAGAGCAGCTGATGTGAGTCGAATATTATAGCAGACATTACAGCGCAAGCCGCCTTCTGGTTCATCTCGCAGCTCAGTTACTTCTTTTAAGTAGGTACTGGGTTGATATTCTGTCTCAATAATTTGAACCTCATTGCCAGTTTTTTCATTGAAATCATGCACGAAATTCCGTAAAACGATCCGCCTGCGTTCCCATTCATTGCGAGGCTGAATATTATTGTTGTAATAATAAACCGTCACATCAGCGATATCACAAAGGTATTCTAAAGTAAAAGTTGAACAAGGAGCACAGCACGTGTGCATTAAAATCTTCGGACGTTCATTGTTGTCCTGCCAAGATTTTATGAGCTTTTGTAGAACTCGGTCATAATTTATTTTTTGATCTTTATTCATCCATTTGAGGATTTCATCAGCGTCTTTCATAACCAAACCTTTTAGTTGTTTTATATTTAACTATATTAGACTATCTTATGAAATTCTAAAAGTGTAAAGGGGATTAGTCAATTTCCAAATTAGTTATTGTTGAACAAATCAAAGCGACGATTTCTTTAGGGTTACTGGTTTTTCGCATCATATTTTTTAGATCGTTATTCTTTTGAATATAAAGCAAAAAGTCATAAAGACTTTGGGTATTTTCATAATCATCTTTGTTAATAGCTAACAGAAAGATAAATTGAATTTTATTTTCTTGATCCCACAAAATAGGTTCATTTAATTTGGCAAAAGCGACCTTGGATTCTTTTGCCTGCCAGGATAAAGGGTGAGGAATTGCTATTTCTCCTCCAATTGCTGTTGTAGCAATTTCTTCACGTTGAAGGACGGATTCTTTAAAGTTTGGTTCAACAATTTCTTCTTGTTCAAGTAGTTGAGTTAATTGATTAAGTACGTCTAAACGATCGGTAGGATGGTCAATTTCAATTGTTAGTTGTTCATCGAAAAGCTGCATAATTCTCTCATGATTACTCATATTTGAAGAAATAAAAGACATTAGCTCAGCTGAGTCTTCATCGAAATGAAATAAATCAATTAAGACAATTGGGATTGACGAATTGGTAATTGGGACCGTAGAGATTAAAAAGTCATTGTCAGAGAGATCCAACTTTTGAGATTGAGAAAGAGAATATTTACCAGTTATCTCAATATATTTACCAAAACTATTATTTAGTTTAGCTTCTAAGAGACTAGCGGTGGCGGTTCCTGAACCACAAATGAGGGCGACTTTGCGTTTAGGAACTCGATTGGTAAAATTTCGTTCAATTGAAGCACCAATATGTAAAGTAATAAAAGCAATTTCGCTGTTATCTAACTTAATTTGAAGGTTTTTTTCCAAAATTTTTGAAGCGCTTAAAGTAATATCAAAAGCCAAAGTAAATGTGCTAATGATCATGTTTAATAAAGGATTGACACGCGATCCTTTATTTTTATATATATTTAAAACGGATAAAAGATGATTGGTTAAGTTTTCCTTTAAAATTTTGTCATTCTGTAAATTAAAATGGAATTCCTCGTATATATATGTTAAGAATTCTTGAATGCTTTTTTCAACTAGATCACGATCATTTTGGAAGTCTTTCATGCTACTCGTTAAAGTAACTTTATTAGACAAAAAATGGAAAAGAATGTAATTGATCTCAGCGCTAGTCAAAGTAAAATTAAAGTGTTTTTCTATTTTTTTTAAAAACAAAAGTATTTTGATAGCGTTTTTATTTTTATGATCATATTCAAAGGTAAACTGCTCCAATGGATGATCTGAAAGATCTCGATAAATCGCTAAAGTCAAATGAATTAAAATATTTTTTTGATTTATATCTGACATTTGAGAAAAATTTTGTTGTAAAAATTCAGTAGTCGTTTTTTCCAAATAATCTAGGTCAAGATTATTAAAAAGATTTTTTTCTTTTTCAGTAAAACTAAGAACATAGTGTGGTTTTTTTCGGTCAATTAATTCTTGAATAAATAATTGGCGTTTATTTAATTCGTTTCCAGTTAATTTAAATCCCAGATTTGCTTTGCTAATGATCTTTAAATCATATTTTTCAACAATTGCTTTAACCTCTTTAATATAAGAATACAAAGTATTGCGGCTAATATACATGTGGTCAATTAAATATTCAATTGAAAGATATTGATCTGAAGAAATTAAAAGATCTAAGAGATAAATAATCCGATTATTAGTACTATCCAAATTGAATTTTGGTACATTCTCTTCTAAAAGCATTTTGTTGAGTTTTTTTAGAGTTTCAGAATTTTGTGTTTCAAGGAGATATCCTTTTTTCCGATGATTAACAATTTCTGCATGATACTTCTGTAAAAATTCATTCAATTTAAAAATATCAGTTCTAATAGTTCGGTCACTGACTTGCAGCTTATCAGTTAAATAGCTAATAGGCTGTTCTTTTTTTGCATTTAAAAAAATTTCTAATAATAATTTTAATCGATTATTTAATAGTTTCATCATCTTTTTTTGTATGCGTTTGCAACTTTCCTAATTAAATCCTAACAGTTGAAAGTATGTATTGTAAACTTCCACTTTTTTTTGGAAATTTCGATACAAAATTATAAAAGTGATTTCACTTCTTTTTGGAAAAAAAAGTGATGAAAACTTTTTAGATTTAATTTAGGATAAATATCGTTAAGCGCTTACTAAAATAAAAATTAAAGGTGACGAAATGATTCTTTCACAAGAAAATATTTTCTTAAATGTTAAAGAGACAGATAAAGACGATATTCTTCATCTGATTGCTCAAAAGTCTCAACTATGCGGACTTACAGATGACGTTGATGGTATTTATCAAGCATTTGTTGATCGTGAATCTGAATTCTCTACGGGTTTACCGGATGGATTTGCGATTCCGCATGCAAAAACTGATGCTGCTAAAAAAGTAGGAATTCTTTATTTTCGGTTAACACAGCCGGTGGATTGGCAAAGCTTAGATGATGAATTAGTAACTGATTTATTTGCTCTAATTGTACCAAATGAAAATGCTGGAAAGGATCATTTGCAGATGATTTCTTCCCTAGCAACAGCGTTATTAGATCAGAAATTCAAAAAAAGTTTACGCGAGTTACAAGATCCAAAAAAATTAACAGATTTAATTAATAAAAATATGGAGGTTACAAAATCATGAAAATAGTTGGAGTTTCAGCATGCCCTGCAGGTTTAGCACATACACCAATGGCAGCAAAAGCTTTGGAAGAAGCAGGAAAAGAATTAGGTTATGACGTAAAAATGGAACAACAAGGATCAATGGGTCCAGTAAATCCTATTACTCAAGACGAGGCTGATGCAGCTGATTTTGTATTGATCGCATCTGATCAAAAAATTACTAGCATGGATCGTTTTAAAGGAAAGAAAGTTATCAGAGTTAATATCAATACTTGTATTAAAGCACCTAAAGCGGTTCTTACTAAATGCGTAGAAAAGATTAGCAAGGGGTAAAAAATGAAAAAGTTATTACTTGAGTGGAAGGGATACCTTATGAGCGGGATCTCCTATATGATTCCAACCGTTATTGGCGGGGCAATGATTGTAGGAATTCCTCAAATTATTGGTTTATTGTTTGGGCAAACAAACCTGGATAAGTTTAAAAACACAAACGACTTCTTTCACATGTTATATCAGATTAACCAAGTAGGCTGGGTCGGAATCGGTTTAGTTAATTTAGTAATTGCCGGTTATGTTGCTTATGCGATTGGTGATAAGCCTGCACTGGGAGCAGGATTTATTGGCGGACAGTTGGCCACTAATATTAAAGCTGGATTCCTAGGTGCATTAATTGCTGGATTTGTCGCTGGTTATGTAGCTCGCTGGTGCCGTAAAATAAAAGTCCCTGAAGCTTGGCAGTCAGCTTTACCATTGATGGTAGTTCCCTTACTTACAACGGGTGCAGTAGCAATTGTTGAAGGGGTTATTTTGGCCAATCCTTTAACCGCCTTAAATAACGGGTTAGTTGATTGGGTTAAGCATATGATTTCTAGTGGTACAAATGGTGTGGTTGTTGCGGCTGTCTTAGGAGCAATGATTGGTAGTGACTTAGGTGGGCCAATCAATAAAGCAGCTTGGATGGTAGGAAATATTTTATTCATTGAGGGAATTTACCAACCAGCTCTGATGACTAACGTTGCAATTTGTTGTATCCCACTTGGTTATGCTGTTGCTACATTTATTTATCCTAGAAAGAAATTTTCTGATGAACTTTACTTAGCTGGTAAAAATAATTTGATCATGGGTACTTTTGGGATTACTGAGGGTGCGATTGCCTTTACACTAGTTAGTCCTTTGAAATTATTGTTTGTTAATATGGCCGGTGGAGCCATTGGTGCTGTTGTCGGAGAAGTTTTAGGAATGCACTCTCATATTCCTCCACTCGGCGGATTACCTGGAATTATAACCGCCGATAATAAACTTGCTTATATCATCGGGATTGCAGCTGGTGCATTGTTCATTGGAATTGTAGCACCATTGGTTACCGATTTTAGTGCAACAGCTACTGAAACAAGCGAAGAAATTAACGAAGATGAAATTAAGATTGATATTGAAGATTTTTAAATTTAACCAAATAGGAGCATTAATTTTATAATGAAAAAAACAGTTCATATTTTCCCGCATACTCACTGGGATCGAGAATGGTATTTTACAACTTCACGTTCTAAAGTCTATTTAATGAAAGATTTGCATGATGTGATTGAAAATCTTGAGCATAATCCAGGCTATGATCGATTTGTTCTTGATGGACAAGCATCATTAGTTGAAGATTACTTAAAATGGCGTCCGCAAGATATAGATAAAGTTCGTAAATTAGTTCAAGACAAAAAATTAATTATAGGACCTTGGTATACCCAAACAGATCAATTTGTTATTTCTGGTGAAAGCATTGTTCGAAATCTTCTGAGTGGAATAGAAATTAGTAAAAAGTTCGGAGATTATATGAACGTTGGTTATGTCCCGGATTCATTTGGTCAAGAATCTAGCATGCCTCAAATTTATCAGCAATTTGGCATTAAAGACACAATGTTTTGGCGTGGAGTGTCTGATGAAGATGTAAAACACACAGAATACACTTGGCGCGGTCTTGATGGAACTGATATTAACGTTTATCAAATTCCTTGTGGATACTACATTGGAGGCATTATTGATGAAAGTAAGCTAGATCAAATAATGTCTGAGGAACCTTTTGAAGGAATTGTTAAAAGAAGCACAACTAGTAATGTTGTTTTCCCGGATGGTTTTGATCAAGCACCTCCAAGACATGATTTACCGCAGGTTGTTGATAAATTAAATGAATTAAATCAAGATTTTAATTTTAGAATTAGTTCGATTGAAGAATATATTGCAGCCGTTAAAGCTGAACATCCAGAATTAGAAGAAATTTCTGGAGAGTTAACAAATGGCAAGAATATGCGGATTCATAAGAGTATTTATTCTTCTCGTTCAGATCTGAAGAAATTAAATACCCAATTACAGCATTATTTGGTTAATGTAGTTGAACCCGTTCTGGTAATGGGCGAACAATTTGGAATTGATTATCCGAAATCAACATTAGATGATTTATGGAAATTAATGTTTGAAAATGCAGCTCATGATTCAATCGGTTCATGTGTTTCGGATACAACTAATGAGGATGTTTATTTACGTTATAAACAAATTCGTGATGTTACTACTAATTTAGTAGAAATTACACTGCGTCAAATTGCTGTTCGCATCAAAAAGTCTCAAGATTATCCGATTACGTTAACTGCTTTTAATACGTTACCAATAACTAGAACCACAGTTGTTGAAAAAGAATTTTATACACCAAGTAAAAATTTTCACATTCTAGATAGTGAAGGAAATGAAGTTGATTGTTCAATTGAAAAGATTGAAGATCAAACTGAATATATTCTAGGTCAAACAATTCAATTAGATCCAAGCAAGAAGATTTATAAACCAGAAAATGTTTATAAAGTAACAGCGTATATTTTTGTGCCAGAAGTTCCAGCATTTGGCTATAAGCAGCTTTATTTAGATCCTGAAACTGAAAAAACTGATTTATTAACTGAAGTAAAATCTGATTCTTGTTTAGAAAATGAATTTTATAAAATTACTGTCAATTCAGATGGCAGCTTAAATATTTTAGATAAAATTGCTGGTAAAACATACGAGAATCAAGGTATTTTAGTAGATAATGGTGATGATGGTGACTCATTTAACTATTCACCTGCAAAAAAGGATTGGTTAATCTATTCTACTGATCAAGATAATTCAATCAATATTAAAAAATCTAAAACCGTTGATCTTGCGAAAATTCATTTTGATTTTGAATTGCCTAAAACACTTGATGACAGAGCAGCTCAAAAGAAAAATACTAAAATGCCAGTTGATGTTACGGTTAAATTAACTAAAGGCTCTAAAGTAATTGATTTTAAAGTGAACGTTGATAACCGATTTGTTGACGATCATCGATTATGTGTAGATTTTGATACAAAAATTGCCTCTGAATTTTCTTTTGCTGATGTCCAATTTGGAACTATTGAGCGGCCAGTGTATCGCAAAGAAGCAATGAAGTTATGGGAAGCTAATAAAGATGACTGGAATGAAAAGCCAATCACAATTGAAACTTGTCAATCATTTGTTGCTTTAGCTGATAAAAATTCAACATTTGCGGTATTGCCTAAAGGTGTTAGAGAATATGAAATCGTTGGAGATGATTATTCAACAATTCGTTTAACGATCTTTAGAACTTATGGCATGATGGGTAAAGTTGATTTACTATATCGTCCAGGCCGTGCTTCTGGGGAGAAGGTAATTGCTACACCTAATGCTGAATTACATGATGCTAATTTAGAATTTGATTTTGGTGTTAGCCTTGAGGGAAATTCATTCAACGAATCAAAAATTGCTGAAGTTGCCAAAGAGTATAATACCGATCTTCAATTATATGAATATTCAGAATTCTTAAATGGTCGATTAATATTCTGCTTAGAAGAAGTTGAACGAGATCTTCCTCAAACTGATAGCTTCTTGTCAGTTACTGGTGATTTGATCGTTAGCACAATTAAAAAAGCTGAAAACCGCAGTGGTTATATCCTAAGATTGTATAACGCTAATCCAGATAAAGCTCTTAGTGAAAGTATTAAATTTAAAAATGTTCCAACGAGAGTCGAACTGGTAGACCTAAAAGAAGATAAAATTGCTGATCTTTCCATTGATAATAATCAAATTACAATTGAGAAAGTTGAACCAGCTAAAGTTGTTACAGTTTATTTTGAATAGCAATTAATTAGGACAAAGTAAGTAATTTAAAAATTATTTACTTTTTTTGTATTTTCAAAAAGATTATAAAATGTGTGATATTGGAGTTTAATCAAAGTCTTGCATTTAAAGGCTTTGAATGTCATACTTTTTTCGACGTTTATTCAAAATGTGGGGGTTAGCTTGTCATAATTTTGAAAAACGATAATAAATAGGAGGATAGAAAATGGTCGGAATTATTCTTGCAAGCCACGGAGAATTTGCGGCAGGCATAAAGCAATCCGGACAAATGATTTTCGGTGAGCAGGAAAAAGTTGAAGCTGTAACTTTTATGCCTAATGAAGGTCCAAATGATCTTCATCAACACTTAGAAGATGCAATTGCAAAATTTGATCCAGATGATGAAGTCTTATTTCTGATTGATCTTTGGGGCGGATCGCCATTTAATCAGGCAAATTCGATCTATGAAGAGCATAAAGATAAGTGGGCAATCGTAACTGGTTTAAATTTACCAATGTTAGTTGAGGCATATGGGGCAAGACTTTCAATGAATTCAGCACAAGAAATTGCAGCTCACATTGTTGAATCAGGTCGTGAAGGTGTCAAAATTAAGCCTGAGGACTTAGAACCGAAAGGTGATGGGAATTCATCAGAAGAACAGGAAGACACCGCAGTAAATGCAGGAGCTCCTGGAAAGATGACTTACGTTTTGGCTCGGATTGATTCAAGACTTTTACACGGTCAAGTAGCAACTACTTGGACTAAAACGTCAGGAGCTAATCGGATCATCGTTGTTTCTGATTCAGTAGCGAAAGATGATCTGCGTAAGAGCCTAATAAAAGAAGCAGCACCGGTTGGAGTAAAAGCTCACGTTGTACCGATTGATCAGATGATTAAGTTATCACAAGATGATCAGCATTTTGGGGGTACAAAGGCACTGCTTTTATTTGAAAATCCAGAAGATGCACTAAGAACCGTTGAAGGTGGAGTACCTTTAAAAGAGATTAATGTTGGATCAATGGCACATTCTGTTGGAAAAGTTCAGCCAAATAAAGTTTTAGCTTTTAACCAAGAAGATATCGATGCATTTAAGAAAATGGAATCAGATGGAATTAAGTTTGATGTTCGCAAAGTTCCTAATGATAACAAAGATAATCTTGATGCGATTATGAAAAAAGCAGAAAACTTATTAAATGAACAGAAATAGTTAGTTAGGGAAAAGGAGAGTGTGAAAACATGCATTTGAATCTAATTCAAATTGTTCTAGTCCTTGCAGTTTCATTTTTAGCAGGGATGGAAGGAATTTTAGATGAATTTCATTTTCATCAGCCAATTATAGCTTGTACATTAATTGGACTAGTAACAGGTGATTTAGTTCCATGTATTATTTTAGGTGGACAACTTGAAATGATCGCTTTAGGATGGGCTAATATTGGAGCTGCAGTTGCGCCGGATGCTGCATTAGCATCAGTTGCATCAGCTATTATTTTAGTTTTAGGCGGACAAGGCCGAGATGGAATTAATGCAGCAATTGCCATTGCAATTCCATTAGCTGTTGCTGGATTACTTTTAACAACGTTAGTTCGAACTATTGCTACCGTAATTGCTCATATTATGGATAAAGCTGCTGAAGAAGGAAACTTCCGAAAGATCGATATGTGGCAGTGGATTGCGATTTGTTTACAAGGGTTAAGAATTGCTTTACCGGCAGGAATGATTTTGGCTGTTGGTGCTGGTCCTGTTCAGAATTTATTAAAAATGATGCCGCAAAAATTAACTGATGGTTTAGGAATTGGCGGGGGCATGGTTGTTGCTGTTGGATATGCAATGGTTATTAATATGATGGCAACAAAAGAAGTTTGGCCATTTTTCGCAATTGGTTTCGTCTTGGCAACAGTTCAACAATTAACCCTGATTGGTCTCGGCGCAATCGGTATCTCGCTGGCTTTGATTTACTTAGTGTTATCTAAATCTGGGGGTGGAACCGGTACCGGAAAAGGTAATAACAACATGGGCGACCCTGTCGGCGATATTATTGATAATTACTGAGAAGGAGAATAGAAAATGGAAGATAAAATTCATTTAACAAAAAGAGATCGAATTAAAGTTTGGTGGCGTTCGACTTTCCTTCAAGGTTCGTGGAACTATGAAAGAATGCAAAACGGCGGTTGGGCTTATTCCTTAATTCCCGCTTTAAAAAAGCTTTATAAAAGTAAAGAAGATCGTTCTGCGGCATTAAAACGTCATTTAGAGTTTTTTAATACTCATCCATATTTAGCATCACCAGTTTTAGGTGTAACTTTAGCTTTAGAAGAAGAAAGAGCAAATGGAGCTCCGGTTGACGATGCAGCTATCCAAGGGGTTAAAGTCGGGATGATGGGACCTTTAGCTGGAATTGGTGATCCTGTTTTCTGGTTCACTGTAAAACCAATTATTGGTGCATTAGCTGCTTCTCTTGCATTGACTGGTAATATCTTAGGTCCAATTATTTACTTTGTGGCTTGGAATTTGATCAGAATGGCATTTATGTGGTATACCCAAGAATTCGGTTATCGTGCAGGTTCTAAAATTACTGATGATATGTCTGGCGGTTTATTGCAAGACGTGACTAAGACAGCTACAATTTTAGGGATGTTTATTTTAGGAGCGCTGGTTAACCGTTGGGTTTCAGTCAAATTCACGCCGATTGTTTCTAAAGTAAATCTATCAAAAGGTGCTTACATCGATTGGAATTCAATTCCTAGCGGTTCAGCTGGCATTAAAAAAGCTTTGACCTTACAAGGACAAGGCCTTGCACTAGACAAAGTTAAAGTTACAACATTACAGCAGAATTTGGACTTGTTAATTCCTGGTTTGATGGGTTTATTGCTGACATTGTTCTGTATGTGGCTTTTAAAGAAAAAGGTTAGTCCAATTGTGATTATCCTTGGACTATTTGTTGTCGGTGTACTTTTCCATTATATTAATTTGATGTAAAAAAGGATGATTAAAATTGGTTGAGTCAATTAATACTAAATCTGAGTTAGTCGAAAGAGGGACTTCATTACAGGGAATTCCTACTTATGGCAGCATAATGATTGGTGATAAAGGATTTGAATATTATAACGAAAAAAATGTGCGTGATTTCTATCAGATCCCTTGGACTGAAATTGAATATGTTTTAGTATCGGTAAATTTTGGCGGCAGGTGGATTCCTCGTTTTGCAATTCAAACTAAGAAGAATGGAACTTATTCCTTTGCTTCTAAAGATCCGAAAAGAGTTTTACGTCAAATTAGGGAACACATCCCAGCCGATCGGATTCGTAAATCTTTAACCTTTTTACAAGTATTAACTCGACCTTTTAGAAAAAAGAAACATTCTTAAAATGAAAAGCCAGTAATTCTAAGATGAATTACTGGCTTTTTTTCAACACTAATTTAAATTTATAGAAAAAGCGCTAACATTGTGTTAGTGTTGATTTAAAGAGGTGATGATTTTGTCGACGGTTGAACAAATTGAACAAACGATTAAGAGCAATTTTACACCAGATCAAAGATTTACTGCTCAAGAGATTGTAAAAATTACGAAGTTATCAAGAAGTATGGTCTCAGGTTACTTAAATCAATTATTTAAGCAGGGAAGTTTAGATAAAGAGAATACACGACCAACTCAGTTTTGGCTGCCTGATAAAGAACAAGTATTTAACGAAATAGTTGGGTTTGATGGAAGCCTTGCGCAAATTATTGAACAGTGTAAAGCAGCAGTAAATTATCCACCAGATGGGTTACCAGTCATTATTCGCGGGAACAGCGGAGTTGGAAAAAGTTTGCTGGCAAAGAAGATTTATCAGTATGCAGCTGCTCAGCGGGTAATTGAGCCGGATGCACCTTTTGTAACACTTAATTGCGCTGACTATGCGAACAATCCAGAGTTATTGTCTTCAGTACTATTTGGTTACGTAAAAGGGGCATTCACAGGAGCAAATAATGACAAAACCGGTCTGTTAGATGCAGCTAATGGTGGATATCTATTTTTAGATGAAGTGCACAATTTAACACAGGAAAATCAAGAAAAACTTTTCCTTTTAATTGACCAGAAAAAATTTCATCGATTAGGCGAAGATGAAAAGTGGCATCAAGCATCAATTCGCCTTGTTTTAGCAACAACAGAAGATACAAAAGCAGCACTTTTAGCAACATTTCGCCGTCGAATCCCACTAGAAGTTACGCTTCCTGATTTCAAAGATCGGACTCATCATGAAAAATTACAGTTAGTATGGTATTTTTTTCAAAAAGAAGCTAAACAAATTAATACCCCTTTATCTGTTGACGCACATTTTATAGAGAAATTAATTGAGGGAAGTTACGAAGGAAATGTTGGTGCATTACAAAATAAAATTAAGTTAAGCTGTGCGCAGGCTTATAGTCAACAAAGTTCAGAATCAATGGTCTATGTGCCGACAACTGGCTTGTCAGAGTACTTTAATATCTCATTTCGCCAATCTGATCGTTTTAACTCTTTGTCAGAAGATAAAATTGCAAAAATTTTGGAGCAAAACTTTTCTGTGTTGAGCGTTGAAGAAACAGTTAAACATTTAAACCGATTTTTGACATCTATCAAGCCGTATTGTTTGACCGATGATCTTGGTTATAAGATTATTTTGAATAATTTGCAGCACGGAATGGATGAATTATCTTTTTATGGATTAGAATTTTCAGATCAAAATTTGAACGATATTTCTTTATTAATTAACCTGCTATCAGACTACCATCAACCAGTAAAAATAAATCTTGATCAAAGGCATTTATTTAAGTATTTTCAAATCGTTAATGAAATCTTAGATTTAACGCATCAAAGCAGAGCAGATGAGCTATTAATATTATTTTTGATTGCTTATTTTAAAGCAAATTTACCGATTGTAACTAAACGTCATGCATTAATCATTATGCATGGTAAAAATTCGGCAACTAGCCTGGCAAGTGAAGCTAATCAATTAATTGGAGATTATTCTTTTAGTTCAATAGATATGCCGATTCAAGTAAAGACTCAAGAGATTGTAAAAAAGGTAAATGAATATGTGGAACAAGTTGACACGAAAGAAGGATTGATCTTATTGGTTGATATGGGGTCGTTGGAGAAAATGTATACGGAAATTAAAGATAATGTTCAAGGTGACTTTTTAATTTTGAATAATATTTCTACGGCTTTAGCTTTGGAAGTTGGTTTCGCATTGAAGCAAAATCAGCCAATGGAGTATTTTACAAAGTTAGATTATTCGCAATTTAGTGTTCAGAGCCAATATTTTGAAGGAATTGCCCAGACTCAAAATATTGTAATTTCTTGTATGTCGGGTCAAGGAGTAGCTGAAAAAATCCAAGAAATTTTCACTAAATTTAAATCTAACAATCCGGTAGAAATACTAACATTAGACTATGATAAATTACAAAAATTAAAGAATTTACATCACCAATCAACTTTTAAGAATACTTATTGTATTATTGCAACTTCTCAAATCACAATTCCGGGAGTTGAGTGCATTAACATCGAGAGAGTGGTTAATGGAACTCAGAGTCTTTCGTGTCTAAATAATTTATATTCAGATCAGCAGCTCGAACAGTTTACTAATGAGTTAATTAAATTATTCACCATTGAGGGTGCAAGCTCTAGGCTACAATTTTTGAATCCCGATAAGGTAATTAACGAAATCTCTGAAATAATTACCGCTTTGGAAAATCAATATCATGTGGTATTTAAAAATTTTATTCGAGTTAATTTATATTTACATTTGTCTTCAATGATTGAGCGAATTTTGACAGGTGATACAGAAGATGAACGTGTTAATACCAAGGGGAAAGAATTTAATTTGTTTGTAAAATCGTCTGAAATAATTTTTCGGCCTATAAAAAGCAAATATAATATAAAAATCCCATTGAGAGAGTATGAGTATGTATATCAAATTATCGAAACTCAGATAAATAATTAGTGTTTGTATAAGATAACTAGTGTTGGCATTAAATCCACACTAGTTATTTTTTTTACTGCTAATTTAAAGGGAATTTTGGATTTTCAATTGGCATAATTATTGCTTATACAATAGTGTAGGAAAAAAGGGAGGGAACAAGAATGCATGTTAATGATGTATTTAGCAGTTTTAAAATCATAAAATCAAAAAATTAAAATAATTTTTAAATTAGGAGAAATGATCGTTGAAAATATTTTTGGTAAGTCATGGAAAATTAGCGGATGGAATGAAAAATTCAATTGAAATGATTAGTGGCAAACACACTAATCTTCAATCTTTTTCTATGAGTGAAGGTGATAGTCCTGATATATTAGGTGAGCGGGTAAAAAAAGAAATTAACAAGTACAATAATGAACCAATATTACTAATTTCAGATTTTCCGGGAGGAAGTATCAATACAACTTTGACTAAGTTTATTAATGATCATGTCTTTTTAATTTCTGGAATGAATATAATGATGGTTTTGGAATTGATTCTAAATAAAAGTAATTCAAATGTCCAAGAATTAATCAATGCAGGGATTAAAGCAGCTCAAAAATCGATTGTTGTTATTAATTATATTAAAGAAGATAGTGAAACAGAATTAGGAGATGATTTTTTTGATTAGTTTAATGAGAATTGATGATCGGTTAATACATGGTCAAGTAGCCGTTGTATGGAGTAGATATTTAGGAGTAAACAGAATTGTAGTTGCTAATGATGAAGTAATTAATAATCAAATGCAAATGATGGCTTTAAAAATGTCTGTGCCAGATGGAATTAGACCCTTTTTTGTTAGTGTTAATAAATCTATTGATCTTTTGAATAACCCCAAATCTAAATCTTTAAAAATATTAGTTATTGTTGATAAACCCTTAGATGCATTAAAAATAGCTAAAAATGTTACAGATATACCTCTTATTAATTTAGGAAATTATGGGAGAGTAAATGGGGAAAAAATGAAAGAAAAAAAACAATTAAGTAAAAATGTTTTTATTAATAAAAACGATGAATTAATTTTGCACCAGCTTTTAGATGTTGGAATAAAAGTAAATGTCCAACCGATTCCAACGGATGCAGATATAAACTTAAAAGAAATTTTGTAGGGGGAATTTATGTTTGGAGCAGCGCTTAGTGTCGCATTTGTAATGTTTCTGGGAAATATTTCGGATAGCGGTTTGTCCGATCTTATGATTAGACGTCCTTTAGTAATGTCAACGATTGTAGGGTTACTTTTAGGTAATTTACAAAAGGGAATAGTTATGGGGGCATCCTTAGAGGTGATATTTTTAGGTATGAGTGGGATTGGCGGTGCGATGCCGTCTGATTATATGACTGGATCTATTTTTGGTACAGCATTTGCTATTTTAAATCATCAAGGTACTTCAGTAGCATTGTCTCTAGCAATTCCAATCAGTCTACTTGCTGTATTTGTTAATCAATTGGTTATCTTTATAAGAGGATTATTAGTGTCTAAATTTAATGATTTGGCCGATAAGGATAATATCAAAGGGATTGAATATCTCCATTATGCAAGTATATTTTTTGGCCCCATAATTTATGGAATAATTGGGTTTTTAGGTATTTTTTTAGGAAATTCTTCAATATCACTGTTAGTACATTCTATTCCTAATTTTTTCATGGAAGGATTAACAGTATTAGGAAAAATATTACCTGCTTTAGGAATTGCGTTGTTAATTAATATGATTCATGAAAAAGGAAATATGCTTTATTTACTTTTAGGATTTTTATTAGCAAGTTATTTGAAATTGCCTTTAATAGCAATAGCTTTATTTGGAGTTATTTTAGCTGTAATTATTGCTACAACAGATCGACAAATTTTAAATAATAAGAATTTAATCACAGATACGAATTTTCAAAATAAAGAATCAAATAGTAATTTACTTGAGGAGGATTTCTTTAATGAACAATAAAAAAATAGAAAAAAGCAATAAGAAGTTATTAAATCAAATGTTTTGGCGTTCATTTCTTCTTCAAGGTACTTGGAATTATATTAACGGTGCAGGTGTAGGTGCATGTTATATGTTAATTCCTTTTATTAAAAAAATTTATCCTAATCCAGAAGATAAATCTAAACGTACAGCGGCTCTAAAAAGGGAGCTAGGATATTTTAACATTACTCCTGCTCTTTCTACATTTCCTTTAAGTATAGCGGCAAGTATGGAAGAAAAAAATGCTAAATTGCCTGATTTCGATGCAACTTCTATTAATGCTGTAAAAGCAAGTTTAATGGGGCCGTTATCAGGTATTGGAGATTCTTTATTTTGGGGTACAATTCGAGTTATTGCAGCTGGTATAGGTATTGGGTTAGCAAAAACAGGGAATATTCTTGGTCCAATTTTATTCTTATTGATATACAATGTTGCTAACATAGGAACACGTTATTATTGTTTAAATTTAGGATATAACCTTGGTGGAGAATTTATAGAAAAAGCTTATAAAAATGGTTTAATTAAGATACTTACTAAATCAGCAGGGATACTAGGTATGATAATGGTTGGAGCAATGACATTTTCAACGGTAACCCTAGGAACACCATTAAAATTTAAAATGGGCTCTATGACATTTAAACTGCAATCCATTTTAGATCAAATTATGTTGGGGATTATTCCGCTTTCATTAACTTTAGGTTGTTTTTATCTAGTTAGAAAAAAAGTTAGCCCAAATAAAATAATTATTCTAATGGTAATAGCTGCATTTATTTTAAGTGCATTTCATATTGTTGGATAATTATTATGGAAAAATATTTATTTAGACCTGATAATTGTTTTTTTGGAGATTGTATGCCATTTTATAATTTTAAAAATGAGTCATATTATCTTTATTTTCAAAAAGATACAAGAAATCCTGTTCCTTTTGGAGAACCTTTTGGATGGCAATTAGTTATTACGAAAGATTTTGTAAATTATCAGTCATACGGGGAAGTTTTAAATAAAGGAAATGATAATGAACAAGATCAATTTATATATGCTGGAAGTGTTTTTTTAGATAAAGAAAAAAAACTAACTGCATATTATACAGGTTATAACCAAAATTGGATTAATAAAAAAAGACCATCACAGGTTTTGATGAAAGCACATAGTTTGGATGGTATTCATTGGACTAAAGAGGGCATTATAAAAAGCTTATCTCCTAGGACAGGATATGATAATGATGATTGGCGTGACCCAAATGTTGTTTGGGATGAAAAGTCACAAGAATACTTATTGATTTTAGGGACAAGATTAGAAGGTGATAAAAAATGTAAAACGGGAAGAATTGTTTACTTTACTTCTAAAGATTGTTCAAGTTGGAATTTTAAAGGAGATTTTTTTTCACCCAATATTTATACGATGATAGAAATGCCAGAACTAATAAAAATTGGTGATTGGTGGTATTTGATTTATTCTGAATATGATTTTAAAAAAACAACCCATTATTGCATGAGTAAGGATTTATATGGTCCTTGGATTATACCGTCTGTTGATACTTTTAGCGGAAGAGCCTATTATGCTGCACGTATTTGTAGTAATGGGAAAAAATTTTATTTGTGTGGATGGGTTCCATCTAAAGAAGCCGGTAAGGATACTAATAATTATTTATGGGGTGGTACTTTTTTGCCATTGGAAGTAGTATCCACAAGTAATGGCCTACTAGAAACAAGGTTGATAGACAGTATTACTGAAAGTGCAAAGCCGAAATTGTCAGCACCTAAAAAAATTATAAAATCTTTAAATAAAAGATCTGAATTTATGATTAATAGTAATTTGAAAAAAAATTATTTGTTTTCGATGGACTTTTTATTTAGAAAATCAAAAGGATATTTAGGAATTATTTTTTTTGAAAGTCAAGATACAAACGAGGGTTATGAGTTAATTATATCCATTGATGATCAAGAGATTTCTATTAATAGAACTCCAAATTTAAGATGGTTTCAGCTTTTAAATATTGGTTTAAATAGAAAAATTAATATCTGCAAAAATAAATGGTATCACTTGGATTTACTAATTGATGATACAGTTATTATTTTAAGTATTAATGGAACAGTTCTTAGTTGTAGGGTGGAAAAAACGAACAAAAGTTGTCTTGGAATTTCTGTAACTAATAGTATTTGTGAAATTAAATAAATAATTTACGTTATACACCTTAAAAAGCTTGTTTAAATGCAGCAAAAAATTTAAAGTTAAAATATAAATAATTTGCAAATGAGGGTAAAGACAAAATCGTTTGAAGGTTTTGTTTTTACCTTTATTGCTTCTCAATTTTCCAACCGTTTTCTTTCTGTAATAATTCATGATTTACTAGTGATTTTCTAATTTAATCTTTTTTATCAATTATTGATCCGATCCTCTGTAAATCGGTTACAATAAAGTTAGAAAGAAAATATAGCAGGTCTAATCATGGCATTAAAACAAAGTTATCAAATAAATCAGAAACAACTTCATAGATTAGCTTTGACTCAAAGCATGAAACAATCGATTTTAATCCTGCAGACTAATTTGTTGGACTTAACTGACTATGCGCAAGAATTAAGCATGGCTAATCCATTGTTTGATGTAAATCCTACTATTTCAAAGCAAGAAGTAGAGATGTCGACAGCAGCGGATATCGGTTCCAATGAACAGCAAACCGTCTACAGTTATCTTTTAGATCAAGTTCACTTAACGATGAGAGATACGCCATTACGTAATGTTGTTTTAGATTTGATCGATTGTTTAGATGAGCATGGGTACTTGATATTTTCCGATCATGAATTATTGAATAAATTATCAATTAACCGAATTACTCTAATGGATGCTAAAGAATTATTGTATAATTTAGATCCGCCAGGAGTTGGTGCCCAGTCGCTGCTTGAATGTTTGTCATTACAATTACAATTTAAAACTGCAACACCGGGAACTACTCTGGCTTTAGATATTTTGGAGCATTGTTACGATGAATTACTTGATCATAAATGGGATGAAATTGCTAGTAATTTAAATGTGTCGCATGATGAAGTAAAGTCTGCTTTTAAAATAATTCAAACTCTAACCCCATACCCATTTACCGAAGATTTCAATCAGAATAATTACATTATTCCTGAACTAATTTTAAAAATAGACGGCGATAAGTTATCGCTGGAGGTAACTAAGTATGGATACCCTAACATTGTTTTTGAAAAAGAGACTTATGATGAGTTAAAGAAAAGCACTGATCAAGAAGTGAAGTCCTATTTAAAACTCAAGTATGAGGAGTATCAAACTTTACAGCGAAATCTTAATCGAAGAGTTGAAACAATTGCAATGATTGGACGTTGTATTGTTGAAGCCCAAGCACAATTTTTGATGCAAAAGTCAAAAACTCTTAATCCTTTATTGTTAAGGGATGTTGCTCAAAAGTTAAATATTAACCAATCAACGGTTAGTCGCACAATAAACGGCAAATATTTACAGACAGATTTTGGCGTATTTGAGTTAAAATATTTCTTTACCAAGCGCAGTAATCCTGACTCCGGTCAATCAGTTGGGCAGGTTCAAGAAAAAATAAAGAAATTAATTGATCAAGAACAAAAAGCTCATCCTTTAAGTGATCAAAAAATTTCTGAAGCTTTAGCAGAACAAGGAATAAAAATTGCCCGTCGAACGGTAACAAAATATAGAGAACAATTAGGAATTAATAGTGCGAGTAAAAGAAAAACTCTTGAATAAATAATTTGAATTGAACTAAGACGTCGATTGAAATAATTTGACGTCTTTATTTATCTAAATTTTTGGAAAGGTTTATTGATGAAAATTTTGGTAACAGGATTTAACCCTTTTGGTGATGATAAAATTAATCCCGCAATTGAAACTGTAAAGAGGCTTCCGGAAGTCATTAAAGGTGTAGAAATTATTAAGTTGGAAATACCAACGGAATTTAATCATTGCGCCGAAGTAGTAAAAAAAGAAATCGAAAAAATAAAGCCAGATTACGTTTTAAATGTTGGTCAAGCTGGCGGAAGATACTCGATTACGCCTGAAAGAGTTGCGATTAATCTCGACGATGGTCGAATAAAAGATAACGCAGGGTATCAGCCTTTAAACCATCCAATCCATGAAGATGGGGCGCCAGCGTATTTTACTCAGCTTCCTATTAAAGCGATGACGCGGGCAATTAGAAATGTTGGATTACCTGCTGAAGTATCAAATACAGCAGGAACTTATGTTTGCAATCATATTTTTTATCAAGTTCAATATATGCGGGATAAATATTTTCCAAACATTAAAGCGGGTTTCATTCATATTCCTTTTTTACCGGAACAAGTTGTTAATCGCGCGCAGACTCCTTCATTATCATTAGATGACGATGTTAGAGGGATCACTGCAGCAATTGAAGCAATTGTTGAAAGACATGGAAGAAACGATATTGAAACAATTGAGGGAACTATCGCTTAACTTAACGGTATTAGCCGGTTTTTTTATTATCTCTTGACATCTAAAAGAAAATCATTTATATTTTACTTGAATACTTGAACAGTTGTTCAAATGAACAATTGTGAAATCAGAAAAGGAATATACATGATGAAACTTTCAAAGCCTGTAAAATTTTATATAGTCGGACTAATCATATTTTTCTTGGGACTTTTAATTCCCATAAATCAACTTTGGATCAGAAATACTCTTTTCTTAGGTGCAGTAATTTTATCGGGGTATCATGCAATTTGGGAAGGCATTGAAGATACAATTAAAACTTCCAAAAAGAAACATAAATTCATCCCTAACATTCACATTTTGATGTCTTTGGCAGCACTTGGGTCAATTATCATCGGAAGTTTTGAAGAAGCTGCTTTGTTGATTTTAATTTTTGCGGGAGCAGATTTCTTAGAAGAATATGCAGAAGACAAGAGCCGTAAGGAAATTACGTCACTGTTAGAGATGGCACCCGTTGAAGCTCAGAGATTTACAAATGATGGTGAATTAGAATCAGTACCAGTGAGCGAATTAAAAATTGGTGATGAACTGCAGGTGTTAAACGGAGCCCAAGTGCCAACTGACGGGAATATAACTAAGGGAAATGCAAGCATTAATGAATCGTCAGTTAGTGGAGAAAGTATTCCGCGAGAAAAACAAGCTGGGGATGAAGTTTTTGGCGGAACAATTAATGGTAATTCCACATTTGAAATGACGGTAACTAAGAACAGTTCAGATACAGTTTTTGCAAAAATCATTCAAATGGTTGAGACAGCGCAAGAAACTCCCACTAAAACTGCAACTAAAATTCAAAAATTAGAGCCAATCTATGTCAATACGGTTTTAATTTTATTACCTTTTGTTTTAATAGCAGGGCCACTTTTATTACAATGGAGTTGGTCGCTTAGTTTTTATCGAATGATCGGATTTTTAGTCGCAGCTTCTCCTTGTGCACTAGCTGCAAGTGCTATACCAGCCACTCTTTCTAGTATTTCTAATTTGGCTCGTAATGGAGTACTTTTTAAAGGCGGCGCATACTTAGCTAATTTATCAGGTTTAAAAGCTATTGCTTTTGACAAAACTGGAACATTAACTCAAGGCGAACCAACAGTCACGGATAGTTATTTTAGCTCAGAAATTAATCAAGAAGAGTTATCTAACATTATTGTTTCAATGGAAAAGCAAAGTAATCATCCACTTGCAAAAGCAATCGTAAGTGGTTTTGAATCGAATGAAAAATGTCGTGACTTGGTCTGCGAGAACAAAATTGGTCATGGATTATCAGCCGAATATCAAGGGCATCAATATTTAATTGGTAAAGAAGACAATTTTTCAGAAATTGGCTCGATTTATCAAGATAACTATCAGAAGTGGAGCAATGAAGGAAAAACTGTAGTTTATATTGGACGCGATAATCAAGTTGTTGGAATGATTGCGTTAATGGATTTGCCTAAAGAATCCGCTAAAGAGGCAATTCAATATTTCAACCAACATGGTGTAAAAACAGTAATGATTACAGGAGATGCTAAACAAACTGGAGAAGCGGTAGCAAAAAAATTAGCAATTAGTGAAGCTGCAACCAATGTCTTACCTGAACAAAAAGTTGAAGTAATCGATCGATTGAAGAATCAAAATGATGAAGTTGCCATGGTTGGTGATGGAGTTAACGATGCACCGGCGCTAGTTAATGCAGATATTGGGATTGCAATGGGTTCAGGAACTGATGTAGCAATTGATGTAGCCGATGTAGTTTTAGTTAAAAATGATTTGTCACGCTTGACCTTTGCCCATCGAATGTCTAAAAAAATGAATGCAATCGTGATGGAAAATATTATTTTTGCATTAGGTGTTGTGGTATTATTACTATTGCTTAATGTTTTACAAATCACGAATATTGCATGGGGAGTAGCGCTGCACGAAGGCAGTACGCTGATAGTGACTTTTAATGGCTTACGGCTGTTATTAGTTCGACGTCCAAAAAAGAAAACAAGCCTCAAAAAACCATTATTCGGTATGGAGGTAAAGGAAAATTACGGTAGTTGATTTAGATAGCAATGATTTTGATTTACCGTCAAAAGAAGAATTACAGCCTATTATTGAAGTGTTTAAGTCGATGAGTGATCCGACCCGGATGAGAATTATTTTAACAGTTGCGCAAGGACCGATTACAGTTTCTGATATTGCTAATAAATTAGATCTATCGGTATCAAATGTTTCTCATCAATTAAGACTTTTGAAACAAGAACGTTTAGTTACGGGTGAACGTTTGGATAAACAGATATTTTATCGTTTAATCGATGATCATGTAATCCAAATTTATTCGTTAACTAAAGCGCATATTGAAGAAAAGAATGATAAAAAGAGCCAATGAAAATTAAATTTCATTAGCTCTTTTTCATATGGAGAGATTTTAAACAACTAAACCGCGTTTATCACTATACTTCTCATAGCTCTTAGATGACATGATGTCTTCAAGGATTTCAACCATTTTGTAAACTTCTTGATAAGATGTATACAAAGCAATTGGTGCTAAACGAATTACATCAGGTTCACGAAAATCTGGAATCACACCTCGATCTTTTAAAGCAAGAGATATTTGATAGCCATTTGGATGTTCTAAGCAGACATGTCCGCCTCGTTTGTCATCTTCCCGCGGATTACCAACTGTACAGCCATACTTGGATAATTTCGTATCGATTAGATACATTAAGTAAGCAGTAATTTTTAAAGATTTAGTTCTAATTTTATCCATGCCAATACTGTTGATCAATTTTAAAGTACCTTCTAGGGGAGCCATTGAAAGCATTGTTGGAGTTCCAATTTGCCAGCCAGAAACATCTTGTTGATGCTGAAATTGATGCTTTAATTGAAATTGAGTATCATCGCGGTTTCCCCACCATCCGGCAAGTCCAGGTGTTTTAT
Organism: Xylocopilactobacillus apis; assembly: GCF_033095965.1. NCBI lineage: Bacteria > Bacillati > Bacillota > Bacilli > Lactobacillales > Lactobacillaceae > Xylocopilactobacillus > Xylocopilactobacillus apis. The sequence continues at coordinate 1,626,167 of NZ_AP026801.1, read as the reverse complement.
CAAAATGCTTCTTGTTTAAGTACAGGCCGGCAATTGATCCGGGACCACCTGATAAATACTTATAAGTACACCAAATTGCAAAATCTGGTTGTACTTTTTGAAAATCCATTTTAATAGCACCGATTGCGTGGCAAAGATCCCAACCAATGAAAATTCCCCGTTCATGAGCAGCTTTAGTAATTTTTTCCATGTCAAGAATTTGTGCTGAACGATACAAGACTGTTGGCAGCAAAATGAGTGCAACATCAGGAGTCATTGCTTCAATTACTGCGTCTTCATCAATATATTTGCCGTCAGGACTTTTTACAACTTTAACGGCTTCTTCAGGAGTATACCCTTTAAGACGGACATCGCTGTCAACAGCATAACGGTCAGTAGGAAAATTAAGATCATCAACTAAAATTTTGTAACGGTCTTTGGTTGGATGATATAAAGTAGTGACGCACTGATGAACATTGGAAGTTGTGCTGCCGGTAATTAGGACTTCATTTTTCTCAGCGTTGATTAATTTTGCACATTCATCACCCAATTTTTGACCATAATGAAAGTATTCATCCCACATGTTAATGCCTTCAGTTTTCCAAACATTCATCATCTTATTGAGGGATTCTTCGGCATCTTTTGAGGCTAGTCCTAATGAATTGCCATCCATATAAATTTGATTGGGTTGGATATAAAAATGATTACGGATATCTGATAATACGTCTTCCTGATCTAAAGTTTGAGCTTGTTTTAAATCATCTGAAAATTCATATTTCATTTTGTTTTTTCCTTTCTATTACTAAATATTATAAACATAAAAATGCATAATGTCCCTAGGAGGCAGATGCCTCCCAAAAGCCAACTTGCAGCATACCAGGATATTCCAATCATATCGGTAACGATTGGAGTTCCAATTATAATACCAATATAATATAAAAAGTTAACAAATGAAACAGCATAGCCAACTTGTTGAGGTGAATTTACTGTTTTAGGAGCTAAAACCATTACGCATGATGATGCCATCATGATGGTTGCAGATAAACAAAATACTTGAAAAATATAAGAGAAAGTTCCGTGAAGCATTAGCATTGGTAGACATGATACAGTCATTAAAATAAAAGAGATTAGAGTAATTATTTTTCCTTTGAGAGGAAATCTGTCCATTAAGTAGCCAGCTAGAAGGCCAAAAGGCACTCCGAAAAGTCCAAACAAACTGCTAAGAAAATTAGCCTGATTATCTCCAATATGGTAAAAATTAGTAAAAAGTAAAGGATACAGCGTGATAAATGAATAAAGCACAAACGCCATTGATCCTTGAGCAATTGCTAACATCCAAATTTTTTTACTTTTAATAATTGGTTTAATTTGCTTAATAATTGAGGTCGTGTTCTTTTGTTGATCGACCTGAATATCGTTTTCAAAATAAAAGATATATAGAATTAAAAGAATAATCCCTAAAAGACTAACTAAAATCCAAGGAGAACTTAATCCGAATTTAGCAGCTAGGGGCTTAAATAAATTCATGGCAATTAAGGAACCGGCTGCTGAAAATGTACCCCAGATACCGGTTGCTAATCCGCTATTTTTATCAGGGAACCATTTATTAATAAAAACAATTCCGACCATAATAATCATAGAAAAAGGAATTCCTTCGATAAAACGAGATAACAGCAGAACAAAATAATTAGGCGCAAAAAATCCTAATAAATTTCCAAAAATCAAACATCCCATCAGACCAATTAATAATTTTTTGGGGCCTAATTTACTGACAATTCCACCGCCAGGGAGAGCTAAAAAAACAGCAGAAAAGGTAAAAACTGACATTAACCAGGCAGAAGCAGTTAATGACATATCAAATTTTTCATTAATTTGAGTTAATATCGGAACAATTTTTAATTGACTTAAAGAGATGGTTACACCACCGAAATAAAGGAGAAAAAATTTAAACCATTGTCGTTTTTGCATTTTGACCTCGCTTTTTGACAATTACTATGTTAATTATACCTAAACTTTTAAGAAGAAGTATGTTTATAATTAAATGAAAAACTTTTAAGGGGAGTCTAAATGACATCTATTTTAGTAGCTAGTCACGGACATATGGCTAGCGGAATTCAAAGTTCAATTGATATTTTAACGGGAAGAGGAGATGAGATTAAAACAATCGATGCTTATGTTGATCAGCACGATTACATTCCAGAAATTAAGGAATTTATTGCTAAATCTTCAAAACCTTGTGTGATATTTACTGATCTAGAAGGGGGCAGTGTTAACCAAAAAGTAGTCATTGAAGCGGCTGAACGGGAAAATGTTTTTATTGTTACTCAGGCTAATTTAGCAGTAGTATTATCAGTGTTGTTGGATGGCGAAAAGTTAACCAGTGAACATCTGGATGAATTAATTAAAGAATCACAAGTTAAAAGAGTTCAGATTCAAGAATCAGATGATGAATCAGATGATGATTTTTTTTCGTAGAAAAAAGGGGGAATAGAAAATGATTGCACAATTAAGAATTGATGATCGGTTAATTCACGGCCAAGTGGCTTTAGTATGGACTAAAGAGCTCAATACGCCAGGAATTGTTGTAGCAAATGATAATGCAGCTAATAACGAAACGGTAAAAATGACGTTAAAAATGGCAACGCCGACGGGTAAAAAGTTATTAATTAGAACAGTTGATGACGCTATTAAAGTTTTTAATAACCCAAAGGGCAAAGATATGAGAATGTTTGCTTTGACTAATAACGTTAAAGATGCCTTGAAGATTGCCCGAAATGTTGAAGATATTGATGGAATCAATGTTGCTAACGTTGGAAGATTTGCCGAAAATGCAGATCAGTCAGTGCAGTTAAGTTCGACATTAATGCTTGATAAAGAAGAATTAACAGCTTTAAAAGAATTGGTTAAGCTAAGTATTCCAGTTTTTAATCAAGTAGTTCCGAGCAATAATAAAACGGAAATTAGTTCTTTATTAAAAAACGTTGAATAGTTAGAGGGGGAGAAATGTTAAAAACAGCAATTTTAGCTGCACTAAGTGTATTTATTTGTTTTGGCGGCAATTGGCTTTGGGGTCAGACTATGATCGAGCGTCCATTAGTTGTTGGTTTAGTCACAGGTTTAATTTTTGGTGATGTTAGAACTGGCGTAATGATGGGTGCATCCCTTGAAGCTATTTTTATGGGTGCAGTTGATATTGGAGGAGCCCTTTCAGCAGAGCCAGTTACAGCTACAGTATTAGCTACAACATTTGCGATTACGCTTAATGTTAATCAAAAAGCTGCTTTGGCGATTGCCGTTCCAATCGGTGTATTTGCAGCGTTTATATCAATGTTTATGAAAAACGTTGTGATGAATCTTTTTGCTCCGATTATTGATAAATTAGCGGCCGCCAATAACCAAAAAGGGTTAGTTTGGGCTCATTTTGGGATGTGGTTTTTAAATTATTTTGTTTTTTCTTTGGTAACATTCTTTTCTGTTTTAGCAGGGGCAAAACCAGTTCAACACTTAGTAAATTCTATTCCTAAAAATTTAATGGCTGGTTTATCAGCTGCAGGAGGATTATTACCAGCAGTTGGTTTTGCAATTTTAATGCGGATGCTCTGGAGTAAGAAACTTTCTCCTTACTATTTCTTAGGTTTTGTTTTAGCAGCTTATATGCAGCTTCCATCTATTGCTGTTGCAGCAATTGGAATTATTATTGTTGTTATCCAGTGGCAGCGGGATAAACAAATTATGGATCTTGAAAATAAACAAAATACTCAAGGGACATTAGCGACTGAAACTAATATTAGTACTGAAGATCAGGAAGAGGAGGACTTTTTCTCATGAAAATAACCAAGAATGTTTCTACTGAAGACCGAAAAATGTTAAATTCTATTTTTTGGCGTTCATTTACTGTTTTTGCTAGTCGTGCAGGGGCGACAAAGGCACATGCTCCAGGATTTATGTATTCCATTTTGCCGGCAATTGATAGATATTATAAAGACAATGATAAAGCTCAGGCTGATGCATTAACTCGCCATACAACTTGGTATAATATCACTCAAAATGTTGGAACATTTGTGATGGGTTTAGTTGCTTCAATGGAAAAGAAAAATTCTGAAGATCCTAATTTTGATACAGAATCAATTGTGGCTTTAAAGACCTCGTTAATGGGACCTTTATCAGGAATTGGAGATTCAATTTTCTGGGGTGTATTAAGAGTAATTGCGGCTGGTATTGGAATTAGTTTGGCTAGTCAAGGTTCAATTTTCGGACCAATTCTGTTTTTATTAATCTACAACATCCCAGCGATCTTGACTCGTTACTATCTTACATATATGGGATTTACTCTTGGTGATACTTTTATATCAGATATGTATAAAAGCGGCAGCATGCAGCTTCTTAACAAAGCAGCGTCCACCTTGGGTTTAATGATGATAGGCTGTATGACTGCAACAATGGTAACTTTTAAGAGCAAGTTGTCGATTCCAATCACTGGTGGAAAACCAATTTTAATTCAAACTTATCTCGATCAGTTATGGAAAGGTTTAGTTCCGCTGGCAGTAACCCTTGGATGTTATTGGCTTTTAAGTAAAAAAGTTAATGTCAACTGGATTTTATTAGGAGTTTTGGTATTAGCGATTGTCTTAGGATTAGTTGGTTTTGTCTAAAAGATGAGTTAAGCACTTTGCTGAATGGTGAAGTGCTTTTTTAATTTGAATTTTTATTTAAAATAAAAATTCTCTGCCGCCCCTATTAAATTAGCATCATTATAAAAATGAGCCGGAATTACTGCAGGCACGTAATCGATCAAATTAATTTCTTTGACCAATGTTTTTAATGCTGAATTTAATTGATCAAAGAAGTAGGAGTTTTTTGAAACGCCACCGCCAATCACAAATTTTTCAGGATCAAGAGTAAATTGTAAATTATAAATACCTTGGGCAAGACATTCAAACATCTCATCTGCTAACTTTTTAGCACTTGGTTCAGACTTTTTAGCCAGATCAAGAACTTCCTTGCCAGACAGATTAGTGTGGCTTAATTTATTATATTTACTAGCTAAGCTAACTACTGTTCCCACGCTGCTTAGAGCTTTACCTTTAACAAGCATCATTCCAAATTCTCCGCCATATAAATGATTACCGATAATTAAATGGCGGTTAAGCACAGCAGCTCCGCCAACACCTGTTCCAATTACTAAAAAAAGAACATTCTTAACGTCTTTGGCAGCGCCATCAGTAATTTCAGCAATAGCAGCGCAATTAGCATCATTTGCCATGGAAATTGGTAATTTAAATCTTTTCTCCAGTTCTTTTTTAATTGGAAAATTGTGAATATAAGGAACCGCACTGATTCCTTCAATAACACCTTTTTCTGAATTTACTGCACCGGGGAAACTAAATCCAATTCCTTCAACATTGGAGTCAGAAAATTTACTGACAATATCTTCAATGATTTGATAAAAGTCGGTTAATTTTTTGGGTGTATCGACTTGACCTTGTTGACTTAATTTTTTAGATTTTTGGTTCCATAATCCGTACTTAATAGACGTACCGCCAAGGTCAATTGTGATTAATGATTTCATTTGATTTCTCTCTTCTATGTTAAATCTTCACCATTAGAGTTTATTACTTTTTTAAGCCAATGGTAACTAGCTTTAGGAACCCTTTTTAAGTCTTTAAGATCGTGATTAGTTCGATTGACATAGATAACGCCATACCTTTTATCCATATTTCCCTGAGAGCTGGGAATATCAACAAGCCCCCAACCAAGATAACCAATAATGTTTGCGCCATCTTGGACCGCTTTTTTTAAAGCCATCAAATGATGACGATGATAATTGATTCGATATTGGTCATTAATTTCGTGTTTACCATCCCATGATTCACGAACTCCAATTCCGTTTTCAATTGGAAAAATCGGTAAATTAGTGCGATTATAAAGATCCATTAACACGCTGTAGAAACCCTGAGGATCAATTTGCCATTGCCATTCATTGGTAGCTAGATAAGGATTATGAACGGTACCTTTTTTAGCAAAATCATTAGGAATTGTTCCAATCGGGATTTTAGTGCTGTCAAGACAAGTGGTGCTGTAGTAACTAAAACTGATAAAATCACTGCGAATTTTGAAAATTTCCGCAAGATCTTGTGAATCTAAAATGTCATCTAAATGATGATGTTTCATGAATGAGATAACTTCAT